>DATHMA010000091.1:0-15140 GCA_035487555.1 Bradyrhizobium sp.
GACGTCCGGCTGGGTCGTTGAAGCCAATCTCGCTGATGCAGGCGAGCCGCCCGATCGCCGATTCTTTGCCGTCGGCTTGGCGGCGGCGGACGAAGCCGTGGAGGCGGTGCTGGGTTGTCCCGGCATGGCACGTAAAGACAAGCGCGTAGCGATACGCCCGCTTTTGCCAGAGGAGATTTCAAGCCTGAAGCTAAGGGCTCAAGCCGTTCGCCCGTACGGGTGGGCCATGAAAGGTGAGACTCGCTAGAGCTGTGGCCCGGGTGGACCAACGGGTCCGCGCGAGGCGCGGCCCGATGATAAACTCCGCGACACCCGGGAACAGAAGTCCCGCATATCGCTGTGCTCATGCGGGCTACGAGATCATCATGCGTTAAGCGCGCGCGTGCTCCCAGTCCGGCCTGATCTCGCCGGAGACGCCCTCGAACGCGCCGCTTTCGAGCTCGGCGAGCAGGAGCACGATGCGATTTTTATGTAGGCGTGACGCAGAAGTTCTAGTCTAGAGGTCCTCGCAGATGATCAATCGTGCACCGATTTTTGCGACGTCCGGCTGGGTCGTTGAAGCCAATCTCGCCGATGCGGGCGAGCCGCCCGATCGCCGATTCTTTGCGGTCGGTTTGGCGGAGGCAGATGAGGCAGTGGAGGCCGTATTGGGTTGTCCCGGCATGGCGCGCAAAGACAAGCGCGTAGCGATACGCCCGCTTTTGCCAGAGGAGATTTCAAACCTGAAGCTAAGGGCTCAAGCTGTTCGACCGTATGGGTGGGCAATGAAAAGTGAGGCTCGCTAGCTTTGTAGGCCGGGTGAGCGCAGCGACACCCGGGAAACCCCGCATGTCGCTCATGCGGGCTACGCTCATGCGGGCTACGAAATCACCATGCGTTAAGCGCGCGCGTGCTCCCAGTCCGGCCTGATCTCGCCGGAGACGCCCTCGAACGCGCCGCTTTCGAGCTCGACGACGAGGAGACGGTTGTAGTCGACGGGGCCGGGCATGATCGCCCGCCCCTTCGGCACCTTCTTGAAGCCGACGCGGCTGTAATAGGGCTCATCGCCGACCAGGAGCACGAGGCGATGGCCCTTTACCCTGGCGTCATTCAGCGCGCGCTCCAGCAGCGCGCGGCCGACGCCGCGGCTTCGAAACGGCGGCTCGACGGTCAGCGGCCCCAGCATCAACGCCTTGGTGTCGCCGATACAGATCGGGAGCTGCCGTACCGAGCCCACCATCAGCGTGCCGATGCGCGCGGTGAAGGAGAGATGGAGCAGGTGATCGACATACTCGCGCAAGCGGTAGGCCGAGAGCACGAAGCGGCCGGGCCCAAAGGTGCGCTCGTGCAGCCGCTCGATCGCCTGCGCGTCTTTCGCTGTTTCTGGAAGGATGGTGAGGGAAAGCTCGTTCATCGCACTCTACACTACTTGGTTTGACCGACCGGTGGCTGCGAGAGGTAAGCAAGCAGCTTCATCTCGCGCCGCCCGCGCGTCACGGTATCGAGCACCAGCCCCGATGATACCGACAATACCGCGACAATCATCAATCCGGTCGACAACACTGCGGTCGGCAGGCGCGGGACAAGGCCGGTTTCGAGATAGACGACCAGGATGGGAATGGCCAGGCCAATCGAGACCAGCGCAAGGAAGGCGCCGATCGCCGTGAAGAAGCGCAGCGGCTTCTCCGTCCGATAGAGCTTCAGGATGGTGCGGAGAATCCGGAAACCGTCGCCCCAGGTGTTGAGCTTGCTGAACGAGCCCTCCGGCCGCGCGTAGTAAGGTGTCTCCACCTCAGCGACCGGCATTGCCAGCTCCAGCGCGTGCACGGTCAACTCGGTCTCGATCTCAAAGCCGTCCGACAGCACGGGAAAGGATTTGACGAAGCGCCTCGAGAACACGCGGTAGCCGGAGAGGATGTCCTTGAAGGCCTGGCCGAACACCGACGAGAGAAATGACGTCAGCATATAATTTCCGGTGCGGTGGCCGCGGCGATAGGCCGCCTGCTCCTGGTCGACGCGCAAGCCCACGACCATGTCCAGATGCTCGGCGAGCAGCTTTTCGATCATGCTCGGCGCGCTTGGCGCATCATAGGTCGCATCGCCATCGACCAGCACGTACACGTCGGCGTCGATGTCCGCGAACATGCGCCTGACCACATGCCCCTTGCCCTGGCGCCGCTCGCTGCGCACCTCGGCGCCGGCCTCGCGCGCCACGTCGGCGGTACGGTCCTTTGAATTATTGTCATAGACATAGATTTGCGCGGCAGGCAGCGCCTGGCGAAAGCCCTTGACGACGGCAGCAACCGCCGCCTCCTCATTGTAGCACGGCACCAGAACGGCAATCCGCGGCGATGCTGCTGTCATCTCAAAAAGGCCTGTCCATCAGGGCGCACCGACTCACGCTGCTGCATATCATGATCAGGCATTCGCCGCCTGCCCGACAAGGCTTTCGTCCACCGCCTCGGTGGGCCTCATCAAGGCCGCGAATGCGACGCTCCACAGCGAGAGCATGGCAATCGGGATGGTGTAATAGGGCGTGAACGCCGTATGGGTCAGGAAGAAGGCCAGGTTAACCGCGAGGTTGGCGGCGGTAATCACCGCGACGCGCCTGACGCCGCTGTCGGCCGCGCGCAGGAAATAGCCGGCCGATACGGCGGCAAGCACAAGCAGCACGAACTGCATGTCGGCGACATATTGCCAGACGATGGCAAGCGACAGGGCCGGCGGCGCCACGTCCTGTCCGCCATAGGTCGTGGCAAACGGACTGCCGGCATTTATGGCGTTGGCAATCAGCGTCGGCGACATGCCGGCGAGGAACGCCACGCCGAAGCCAACGCCGCGCAGGAAGATGGCGGGCTTCCGGCTCCACAGGAACGCGAACAGCAAGAACAGGCAATAGCCGGCGGCGAGCAACAGGTTCGCCAGCCTGAAGTTGACCGACAAGCCGAGCAAGAGGCCGAGCAGCAAGGTCAGCGCCAGGCGGCTTTCGCGCGGCGCGCCGGCGAACAATCTTGCCGTGAGCAGACCTGCGAGCGCGCATACCACCATGGTCGGCGCCATCGAGTAGCTCGCTTTCACCGGGTTGACCATGATGTAGAGCGCGAGGCATCCCAGCCCCGCGGCAAGCAGCGTCGCTTCCGTCGAACGCGCGTAGAAGATGGCGAGCAGCGCGAAGCCGAACATGATGGTTGTCGTCGACACGAACAGCGACACCACCTGGTGCCCTTCCGGAAACAGCGCCAGCATGAATCCCGTGCCCGGCGGATACTGCATCACCAGCTTCTTTGTCGCCGGCATCGGCGTGTGACAGGGCGGCGGATCGTTCGGCGGGTAGTTGATCTCCTTCAATTTGCGGACCAGATAGCCATCGTCGTCATGCGCGATATCGGTGTCGAGGCCGGCAAGACCGAAGCGCTGGAACAGATGCGCCTGCCGCAAATAGCAGACGTCATCGTAGACGCCCCGCGCCTCGTTCCAGTGCGACATCGACCAGACCTGGACCGCAAACAGCAGAAAACAGACGGCGCCGCAGATGATTTTCAGGGTCTTCATCCGGTCCCTCTAGCACAGCCTGACGCGCGAAGTATCGCGCGCCAGCTTCTTAATTGGGCATGATCCTTTTCGGAAAACCGGTGCCCACTTTGCGCTGACGCGGCCCTTCGGGTCCGGGATCATGCCTGCTACCGCCACGTCGTAATCACGGGCTGTCCGTCGAGCACTTCCTGGATCCGCAGCAGCGTGCCCGGCGTTGTCCCTTCGGGCAGCGCGGTGGCCTCGAAGAAGCCGCACGCCACGATTTCGTGGTTGGGCTCCGGCATCCGGTCCTGGTGGAATTTTCTCACGATATAGACCGCGACATGGTCGCGGCGGGACACATGACTGTTGAGGAACACGCCGTGCAGCACCGGCTCGCCGGCAACCTCGATCCGTCCCTCCTCGACCAGCTCGCGCTTGAGCGCAACCAAAAAGCTCTCGCCGACCTCCACCCCGCCGCCGGGAAGATACCAGCCCGTCACATAGCTGTGCTTGACCAGAAATACCCGGTTACTGTCATCCAGCACGACCGCGCGGACGCCAAGCGTCATACCGCGGGCGAACCACCAGTAGAAATGAAAGACACGCCGCAACAGCGGCTCCAGCTTCCTGCGCAGTTTCCCCAAAGCCTCAGACATCGTGTTTGATCTTGCGCCGACATGGCCCGCTTGCCAATAGAGTGCGGCATGGCCTCGTTCAAGCTCGCGCATCTGTCCGACCCGCATCTGCCGCCCCTGCCCAGGGCGCGGCTTTCCGAGCTCGCGGGAAAACGCGCCTTCGGCTACCTGAACTGGACCCGCAACCGTGGCAAATATTATCGGCGCGAGGTGCTGGACGCGCTGGTGGCCGACATGCAGGCACAGTCGCCGGACCACATCGCGGTCACCGGCGACCTCGTCAACCTGGCGCTCGAAGCGGAGTTCGCGCCGGCGCAGGCCTGGCTCAAAAGCGTCGGCGAGCCGCATCTCGTGACCACGATCCCGGGCAATCACGATGCCTATGTCCGCAAAACACGCCACCGCTTTGCCGAATCCTTTGGCGATTATCTCAGCGGTGATGAAGCAACCGGCGACACCTTTCCGTTCCTGCGACGGCGCGGGCCGGTCGCGCTGATCGGACTTTCCTCGGCCGTGCCGACGCCGCCCTTGATGGCGACGGGGACACTCGGCCGCGGCCAGCGCGACGCGCTGGAGCGGGTGCTGACCAATTTGGCCGGCGAAGACGCGTTTCGCGTGCTGCTGGTTCATCACCCACTGCGCTCGGACTCCCGTCCCAAACGGCTCACGGATTCAAAGCCGCTGCTGGCGCTGTTGAAAAAGCATGGCGTCGATCTCGTCCTGCACGGCCATGACCACGTTCATTCCACCATGTGGTTTGACGGGCCCGACGGAAAGATTCCATCGATCGGCGTGCCGGCAGCATCCGCGCTCGCTCGCGGCCGGCATCCGGCGGCCGCCTATAACCTTTATGAGATCGAACGCGACGGCAATGGCTGGCGCTGCGAGCAGATTTCGCGCGGGATCGACAGCGATATGCGGATCAAGGAAATCAGGCGGACGCGGCTTATCTAGAGGTCGTCATTGCGAGCGAAGCGAAGCAATCCATGCCGCCACGAGCTGATAGATGGATTGCTTCGTCGCTGCGCTCCTCGCAATGACGACGGTGTCAAAGACTCTTCAAACTCGACAGCAGCGCGAACCCAAATAGCGCCGCGGCACCGAGCAAAAAGCCCAGCACGAAAATCCAGAAGCCGCCGCGTCGGCGCTGCTTCTCTTCGATCGCCTTCGGCTCCGGCGGCTTCACCGGCGCCAGCGCGTGCTCGCGCTCGACGATGCGGCGGGCGACATAATCCGTGACGGCATCGACGATCGCCCGCACGTCGTGCGATTCGGCGAGCACGATGCGGCCATAGCGGGTGTCCTGCACGAAGCGATAGATGCGCTTGTCGCGCCCCATCACCACATGCGCCACCACGTCGATCCACAGCCGCGGCGTCTCGCCATTGCTGATGCCGCGCTCGAACAGGTCGATAGTGTCAGGTACCTGCGCAAACAGGGGATCGAGCGCTTCGTTCAGGATTTCGAGCCGAGCAACCTCGGCATCGCGGAGATCGACGACCACGCCGGTGCGATCGGCGGCCTCGATCCGCGCCTTGTGAAGCGCATCGCGCAAGCGAATCGGACGCGGCTCGCCTGTGGGATTATTTGGTCCTGTAGTTGGCGCCTCGGACATCGGACGGCCTTAACTCCTTACCATTCCGGCCCGATTAACCTAGCAGTAACCACGATCGGCGCAATGGCCCTTTAATTACAATAGCTTACATATGAGACAGATGACCCCACCCGGCAGAACCGGATGGGGCCTCCGTCCTTGGGCACTTATTCTTTGGAAGCCTGATCTCTTAGGGGATCATGGCTCCCAATACCCGGCAACGGGTTCGCTTAAGCCGCCGTGCGGTTGGGCTCTTCGACGATCGAGAAGCGCACGCCGGCCTTGTGGCGGCTCTCCTCCGATACTTCGCGCCAGCAGTCCTCGGCTTCCTTGCGGCTCTTGAACGGACCTTTGACCTGGGCCGAGCCTTCCACGAGCTTGTGGAAATTCATCGAGCCGAACTCGCCGCCAATCACCCAGAAATTGCTGCCTGTGGTCATGATCGTCTCCTGCTGTTGCCGTTAGCCGAACTGGTTCATCGTGTTGTGGGCGCCGCCCGCCTTCAGGGCAGCCTCGCCGGCGAAGTACTCCTTGTGATCGTCGCCGATGTCGGAGCCAGCCATGTTCTGATGCTTCGCGCAGGCGATACCCTGACGGATCTCGGCGCGCTGGACGTTTTTCACATAGCCGAGCATGCCCTGCTCGCCGAAATATTCCCTCGCCAGATTGTCGGTCGAGAGCGCCGCCGTGTGATAGGTCGGCAACGTGATCAGATGGTGGAAGATGCCGGCGCGCTTCGCCGAATCGGCCTGGAAGGTGCGGATACGCTCGTCGGCTTCCTTTGCCAGCGGCGTGTCGTCGTATTCCGCCTTCATCAGCTCGGCACGATTGTACTTGCTGACGTCCTGGCCTGCTTCCTTCATCGCATCGTAGACCTGCCAACGGAAGTTGAGCGTCCAGTTGAAGGACGGCGAGTTGTTGTAGGCCAGCTTCGCGTTCGGGACGACCTTGCGGATCCGATCGACCATCTTGGCGATCTGCTCGATATGCGGCTTCTCGGTTTCGATCCACAAGAGGTCGGCGCCGTTCTGCAGCGAGGTGACGCAGTCCAGCACGCAGCGATCTTCGCCGGTACCGGGGCGGAACTGATAAAGATTGCTGGGCAGCCGCTTCGGACGCATCATCTTGCCGTGCTGGTTGATGATGACATCACCGTTGCGGACGTTCGCCGCCGTGACTTCCTCGCAATCCAGGAAGCTGTTGTACTGGTCGCCGAGATCGCCGGGCTTGTGGCTCACCGCGATCTGCTGCGTGAGGCCGGCGCCAAGCGAGTCGGTGCGGGTCACGACGACACCGTCTTCGACGCCGAGTTCAAGGAACGCGTGACGGCAGGCACGAATCTTCGCGAGGAAAACGTCGTGCGGCACAGTCACCTTGCCGTCCTGGTGTCCGCACTGCTTCTCGTCCGAGACCTGGTTTTCGATCTGTAGGGCGCAGGCGCCCGCTTCGATCATCTTCTTGGCGAGCAGATAGGTCGCTTCCGCATTGCCGAAACCGGCATCGATGTCGGCGATGACGGGCACGACATGGGTCTGGAAGTTGTCGATCTTCTCGATCAGTTCCTTTTCTTTCGCCTTGTCGCCCGCCTTGCGAGCGGCGTCGAGGCTGCGGAAGATATCGTTCAGCTCGCGCGAGTCGGCCTGACGCAGGAAGGTATAGAGTTCCTCGATCAGCGCTGGCACCGACGTCTTCTCGTGCATCGACTGGTCGGGCAGCGGTCCGAACTCGGAACGGAGCGCCGCGATCATCCAACCGGACAGGTACAGATAGCGGCGATCGGTCTTGCCGAAATGCTTCTTCACCGAGATCAGCTTCTGCTGGGCGATGAAACCATGCCAGCAGCCCAGCGACTGGGTGTACTTGGTGGGGTCGCCGTCATAGGCGGCCATGTCGGCCCGCATCAGCGCCGCGGTGTAGCGGGCGACGTCGAGGCCGGTCCTGAAACGGTTCTGCAGGCGCATGCGCGCGACAGCCTCGGCCGTCACCCCGTTCCAGGTCGGCTTGGTGTCGAGGAGCGCCTGGGCCGCCTCGATCTCGTTCTGATACGAAGCCGGGCCCTGGTAAGTGCGATCGCTGATCCCACGTGGCTGGTAATTCATCTGCGTGATCCTTTCGGTGACGGCAAATCTGAAGCGACTGCGCTTGCCATCGACATTCTTGACAGTGCATTGCGAAATGCGTGTCAGGAGCTAAACGCGAATCTCCCTAAGGAGTACAGACAGCTTGCATTCGATTGGTGATGTCATGTAACATATAAACTTGTCACAGATGTCGTTTTGTAAATTTTGTCACAAAATAGGTCAGAGAGGCTGCCGTGCCCTCAGATAGCGGGAAAAAGCTCTTTGTCGGCCCCCGTTTCCGGCGCATCCGCCAGCAATTGGGGCTGTCGCAGACCCAGATCGCCGAGGGGCTCGGCGTTTCGCCGAGCTACATCAACCTGATCGAGCGGAACCAGCGCCCCGTGACGGCGCAGATCCTGCTACGCCTTGCCGAGACCTATGACCTCGATTTGCGCGATCTCGCGACCGCCGACGAGGACCGCTTCTTTGCCGAGCTGAACGAGATCTTCTCCGATCCGCTGTTCCGCCAGATCGATCTGCCGAAGCAGGAGCTGCGCGACCTCGCCGAGCTCTGTCCCGGCATCACCCACGCGCTGCAACGGCTCTATGCCGCCTATACCGAGGCGCGCCAGGGTGAGACGCTAGCGGCGGCACAGATGGCGGACCGCGACGAGGGCTCGCGCTTCGAGGCCAACCCGATCGAGCGCGTGCGTGATTTGATCGAGGCCAACCGCAATTATTTCGGCGAGCTTGAACAGGCCGCCGAGACGCTCCGCGATGAGCTGAACGTACCGGCCGAGGGGCTTTATGCGGCGCTGGCCGCGCGGCTGCGGGAGAAGCATTCGATCGTCACCCGCATCATGCCGGTCGATGTGATGCGCGAGACGTTGCGCCGCTTCGACCGTCATCGCCGCCAGCTTTTGATCTCCGAGCTCGTCGATGCGCCGAGCCGCACGTTTCAGCTGGCGTTCCAGGTCGGACTATCCGAATGCAACAGCCGTATCGAGACCATCATCGGCCGCGCCGGCAAGCTCGACGACACGCCGCGACGGCTCTACCGCATCACGCTTGCGAACTACTTCGCGGCCTGCGCGATGATGCCCTACCAGGCCTTTCATGCCGCGGCAGAATCTTTGAGCTATGACGTGCAGGTGCTGGCGCAGCGCTTCAATGCCGGCTTCGAGCAGGTCTGCCATCGCCTCACCACGTTGCAGCGGCCGAATGCGCGCGGCGTTCCCTTCTTCCTGCTCCGCGTCGACAATGCCGGCAATGTCTCCAAGCGCTTTTCCTCCGGCACCTTCCCCTTCTCCAAATTCGGCGGCACTTGTCCCTTGTGGAATGTGCACTCGACCTTCGACACGCCGGATCGCCTGTTGAAACAGGTGATCGAGCTGCCCGACGGCACCCGCTATTTCTCGATCGCGCAGACGCTGCGCCGGCCCGTTGCGCCGCATCCCCTGGGCGAGCCGCGCTTTGCGATCGGCTTGGGGTGCGAAATCCGCCACGCCTCAAAGCTGGTCTATGCGACCGGCATGGACCTGGAGAAGACAGAGGGCACGCCGATCGGCGTCAACTGCCGGCTCTGCGAGCGCGAGAATTGCAGCCAGCGCGCCGAGCCGCCGATCACCCGCACGTTGATCCTCGACGAGACCACGCGGCGCGTGAGCTCGTTTGCGTTTTCGAATGCGCGGGAGTTGTGACTCCCTCTGCTCCCTCTCCCCGTTCTTACGGGGAGAGGGTTGGGGTGAGGGGCTCTCTCCGCGAACACAGTGCGTGGAGAGTCCCCCTCACCCGACGCTTCGCGTCACCTCTCCCCGCAGGCGGGGAGAGGTGACAAGAGACCTAATCCTGCAACGCGAAGGCCTTGCACCAGCCGTCCTTGCTGACCCCGCCTTCCACCACCTTGCAGCCGTTCGGCGCTTCGAACAGCGAGCACATGCCGCAGCTATAGAGGCCGTTCGGCGAGTCCTGATATTCGGCTTGCGCGCGCGTCATCTTGTCGGCGGCCTGCGCAGCCACGATGCGAGACAAGAGCGCGGCCGCCGATCCCCCGAGAGCCGCACCAATCGCCGCGCGCCGCGACCAACATGAATGCCTTGCAACCATGACGTTCCTTTTGCCGGTCTCTTTGCGAGTATTCTCGCATGATTTGATGGCCTCACGTCTGTCATCATGCGGCCAAATCGCGGGCAAGGGAACCACCACGCAGGCAACGCGCCCCATCAGATTCTCGCAATGGAATCGCTGTGATATCGTGCGCTGGCGAATCAGGAGCATTGCGATGGCCGACAGCAACAGCAAGATCGCCTGGCACCGGGCGCAGCTCAAGAAGAACCGCGCGATGCTGAAGCAGCTCGAGATCGCACGCTTCACGGTGGGCCATGACAAGGTCGGTAAGACGCAAAAGACCATCGACGAGCTCGCGCGCAAGATCGTGGAGTCGGAGAAATGCATCTCGGCCTATGAGCAGCAGACCCGTCGTCCGCTCGGCACGGATTTTCGTAGCCTCACCAATGTGAGCTGGGGCAACTGGAACGCCCACACCAACGGCCAGCGCTGATCCGGCGGTGCGCCACCGCGCCTACATGCCGTGGCTCTCGAAAACCTTCCGGCAGGAGGCGCTGAGCCGGGATCGGTTCTGCTGCAGGCAGGTCTGAACGGCACCGTCATTGCCGAGGTCCTTCCGGCAGAAACGCGAAGCATCGCGCGAGCAGGCATTCTGCTCCTGCGGCGTGCCTCCATGCTGTGCAAAAGCCAATGGAACATTGGCAACCAGAAGTGCCACGGCGACGAACAGCCTGATCATTACAAAACTCTCCGCAAAGGAAAACTGCGCGGAAAACGTGCAGCGTCCGCCAAGGTTCCGACTTGCTGCGGAACGGGCGATCTGCCGCAGCTAGTCGCGCGGGGTGATCTGCAGTTCGAGCAGCGCCATCCGCTGCAGGATCGCCGGGTCACGCTCGCCGCTCTGCGCCGTGCGCAGGATGGATTCGGCGAGCAGATTGACCTGGGTCGATGACACCGGATGCGGCAATGTCGCGACCGATGCGTCGAGCGCTTCGGTCATCACATCCACCATCTCCGGGACGAACGTTGCCTCCGAGAAATCTTTCATGACGACACCAAACAGGGCAGCCGGTAAGCGGCCCGCAAGAATGCGGACGCGTCTGGCAGAACGCGCTTTCAGGGGTATGGATTGAAAAGGAAACGCCGATGCGGGCATGCCGGTTCCTAAGAAACCAGGCTCGCAGCCGTTCACGAGCCCGATCAATCCCTTGATACCTTTGGTTGGAATGGACGCAGCCATGGTGTGATTGGCGCGTCCAAAACCTCTAATTCTAGTGGCGTTGCGGAACGTTGGGCGCGGCGTTGTAATCAATTTCATGGGCTTGAGGTCTCGCCATTCCGCCTTCCACGGCCGGCTGATCGGCGCAAAAATCCGTGCGCAGTCGGCGCGTGAGCAGGCCTCCAAGGCAGCGCGCGAGGCCGACCGCGCCGAGGCCGAAGCCTGGTCGATCCGGATGGAAGGTTTTGGCGGACCGGCGCAGCCATCACCGACCATCGGCCAATGCCTCAACGGCGGGCTTGCCTGGCTCGAGGTCGAATGCAATCGCTGCAAGACCCGCGCAAGCCTGCCGCTCGATGCCATCCGCCGGCCGCACGACATGCCCGTGTGGATGCTCGAATCCTCCCTGAAATGCCGCGCCTGCAGCAACGCAAGCCACGCTCCGCCGGTGCACATGATCAAGCTCACCGAACGGCGCGAGATCACGCGTTACGTCTGGGTGCATCCGGACGAGGAGGATCAGTGAGTGCGGCCGGGCGTTGACCGCCTACCTCACATCAGGAACTTGACGCCAAAGGTCTTGTCGCGGCGCCAGACCACTTCGCAGCGCTGGCGCCTGTTGTGGGACGCTACCAGCACGAAGGTGAAATGATCTCCGACATCCAACTCGGCCTCGGTGACGATCCTGGCGCCGCCGGGCGCGACGTCAAGCACAGAGCATTCGAGCTCCGTCGTTCCGTCGCTGAGTATCAGATGCGCCGACCGGCCGTTTATCTGCCGCCGCGGCTCGCGCTGCACTTTCAACCGCTCTTGTACGGTCATGATCGGCTTTCCTGTTGGAGCGACCCGCACACTAGGCCGGCGCGTGTAAAGCCCGCCTTAGCGCATCGCCTCGAAATTTAGCGATTTGAGCAAGCGTTTGCCGATTTGTACGGCGCGTATCGGCTTGTGCGGCTGGCGAGCACACAGCTCCGCGACCACGGCCTGCGACCCCCGCCATTCGTCCAGAAGATGCCCCCTGCCCGTTTGTGTCGGATGTGCGACGGCGAAAACGCCGCCATAACGGCCGGCAGACAACAATAATCCGCCAGGGAGGAAACATGGCCGATATCGTCACCGGTGCATCATCCGCATCGGTCGCAAGCACCAGCGCCGTCTCGCCCAAGAAGATATTCTGGGTCACCTGGTTCGGCTGGATGCTCGATGGCTTCGACTCCTCCATGTACGCCTACATCCTGGTCTCCGCGCTCTCCGAGCTGCTGCCGGCGAGCGGGATCGAGCCAAGCCGCGCCAATATCGGTTTTTATGGCGGCATCCTGTTCTCGATCTTCATGCTCGGCTGGGCCTGCTCGATGTTCTGGGGCTGGGCCGCGGACCGCTACGGCCGCGTCAGGATGATGTGCTGGACCGTGCTGGTTTATTCGCTGTTCACCGCGCTGTGCGGGCTATCCACCGGCGTCGTGATGTTTGCGATCTTCCGCTTCATCGCTGGCTTCGGCATCGGCGGCGAATGGGCGGCGGGCACGCCGCTGCTGCACGAATCCGTGCCGGAAAATATCCGCGTGCGGCTTGCCGGCTGGCTGCATACAGCTACCCCCACGGGTCTGTTCCTCGCGGCGCTGGTGACGCTTACCGCCGGCGGCACGCTCGGCTGGCGCGGCATGTTCTTCCTCGGCATCCTGCCGGCGCTCTTGATCGCTTATCTGCGCACCAATGTGCCCGAGCCGCAACGCGCACGCTCGAGCGAGACGTCAAGGCCGTCATTCACCGCGCTGTTCGCCAAGGGCCAGGCGCAGTCCACCTGGGCTGCGGCGGCGCTACTTGCCGTCATCATCTTCGGCCTGTGGTCGTCGAATTTCTGGGCACCGACCGTCATCATCACAAAGCTCACCGCGGCGGGCGCGACGCCCGCTTATGCGCAGCAGATGGGCGCCGTGGCCGGCCTCATTACCAATGTCGGCACACTCGCCGGCTGCCTGTTGATGCCCTGGATCACCGGCGCGTTCGGCAGCCGCCGCTGGACCGCTGTCCTCTTCTTCGTGGGCTCGCTCGTTTCGGTGGTGGTGAGCTACGAGCTCGCCATCGAGCGCCTCGACAATCTCACGCTGTTCCTGATCCTGCTGCCGATCCTCGGCTTCTTCACCAATGGCGTGTTCGGCCTGTTCACGATCTGGTTGCCGGAGATGTTCCCCTCCGCGCTGCGCGGCGCGGGCTCCGGCTTTGCCTTTAGCCTCGGCCGTGTGCTCGGCGCGGCCGGCCCGACCCTGATTGGTACGCTTGCGGCCACCACCGGCAGCTTTCCGCTGGCGATCTCGCTGCTCTCCCTGATCTATGTGATCGGCCTGCCCTTCATCGCGCTGGCCCCGGAGACGGCGAACCGGCCGCTGGCGAAGTAGGCGCGGGGGAGCACGCAGGACCGATTGCTTTTTGGCCGGTTTCGGATATTTCCGGGTCTTGCGAAATCGACGCGAGACCCGGCGGTGACGATGACACTTTCCTCGTTTGCAATTCGAGCCGCGGTCACGGCGCTTTCAGCGTCGCTTCTGCTATCATCCACACACGCACAACAGCCGTTCCAACCCTTTGCGCGACCGGCGCCGGCGGCGGGCGCGCCGAAAGCACCGGGTGCTGCTCCGACCGCCCCCTCGCCCCGCGCGGCCTCCTGCCATAACGGCGCGAGCTTCGACAAATTCCTGGCCGAGCTGAAGCAGCAGGCGGTGGCGCAGGGCGTGTCGCAGCGCGCCCTGGCCGAAGCCGGCCCCTACCTCGTCTACGACCAGGGCATCGTCAACCGCGACCGCGGGCAGCGCGTGTTCGGCCAGATCTTCACCGAATTCGCCGGCCGCATGGCGGCGAATTTCCGCATGCAGAACGGACAGCAGCACATCAAGACCTATGCGGCCGCGTTCGCCCGCGCCGAGAAGGAATATGGCGTGCCGCCGGCGGTGATCGCCGCGTTCTGGGGACTGGAAAGCGATTTCGGCGCCAATGTAGGCAATCTGCCGACGCTGCGCTCGCTGGTCTCGCTCGCCTATGATTGCCGCCGCACCGAGCGCTTCCAGAACGAGACCATCGCTGCGCTGAAGGTGATCGACCGCGGCGATCTCTCGCCTGAGGAGATGATCGGCTCCTGGGCCGGCGAGCTCGGCCAGACGCAATTCTTGCCGACGCATTATTTCACCTATGCCGTCGACTATGACGGCGACGGCCGCCGCAACCTCTTGCACAGCGCGCCCGACGTGATCGGCTCGACCGCGAACTATATCGCGACCGGATTGAAATGGCGGCGCGGCGAGCCTTGGCTGGAAGAAGTGCGCGCGCCTGCCAATTTTCCCTGGGACCAGGCCGACCTCACCATTCAATTGCCCCGCTCGAAATTCGCAAGCCTCGGCGTGACCTATGCCGACGGCAGGCCGCTGCCGAACGATAATCTGCCGGCTTCGCTGCTGTTGCCGATGGGACGGACGGGACCAGCGTTTCTGGCCTACGCGAATTTTTCGGCCTACACCGAATGGAATAATTCGCTGATCTATTCGACCACCGCCGCTTATCTTGCCACCCGCATCGCCGGCGGCCCGCCGATGCACCGGCCGGCCGCCGCGGTGGCGCAATTGCCGTTCAACGAGATCAAGGAGCTGCAGCAGCTTCTGGTCCGCGCCGGCTTCGACGTCGGCAAGGTCGACGGCGTGCTCGGCCAGCAGAGCCGCACGGCCGTCAAGGCGATGCAGGTCAAATACGGCCTGCCTGCGGATTCCTGGCCGACCGCGGAGCTGCTGGCGAAGATGCGCGGTGGCCCTCGTGCGCAGGCTGCGTCCCCTGGACTGCCGACGGCGCGCTAGCGCGCCCTCCACCAGTGCGATCGATCTGTCAACCGACTAATCGGGCGACCACCCTGGTTGTCTTTTCTTCGGCGCAGCCCCATCTCGAACGATGCTTGCTACTCCCACCTCAAAAAGAGCATCACATGTCCTTTTACGACGCCGTCGTCCCCGCCTACCTGCAAATGCTCAACAGCCTTTCCGGCCTGCTCACCAAGGCCGAGGCCCATTGCCAGGCCAAGAAAATCGAGC
>DATHMA010000092.1:0-29886 GCA_035487555.1 Bradyrhizobium sp.
GATCGAGCTGCCATTGGCCGAAAGACGGGCAATCTCGCATCGATCATCAAGGGATAGCTGCTCGTAACTCCGCCCCATGGCAACACCTCCGCAAGGAAGTGTTGCACTTCGTTTGTGAACTCAGGGGACCCATTACCCCAAGCAGCAGTTATTTATCGTCATTGCGAGCGAAGCGAAGCAATCCATGTCGCCGCTTGTTGAGACATGGATTGCTTCGTCGCTGCGCTCCTCGCAATGACGAGGCGACAGTGCGGCGCAACAGCACCTATCCGGGGTAATGGGTCCTGGCTTTCGTCAGGACGACAATGCGGCGCCGCCGTGCCACGCACTCACCCATACACAAACGCCTTGTCGTCCAGATCGATCGCGGGAAATTCGCGCTGCTCGGTCCAGTAATCCTGGCTGTGCTGCCATTCGGCCTTGTCGCCGCGCCGGGGCAACAGATGCATGTCGCGCATCAGATAGTTCGGGTTGAAATTCTCCGGATCAATCCATGACAACAGCGGCATATTGTGGTCTTCCGGCCGCAACGCGGGCGCGACCTTGCGCACGCCTTTCTCCTTCATGTGCGCGAGCAGCCGGCAGACGAACTCCGCGACGAGATCGGTGCGCAGCGTCCAGCTGGCGCGGAAATAGCCGAACACCCAGGCCATGTTCGGAACGCCGGTGAACATCATGCCGCGATAGGTGACGGTTTCGGCGAAATCGAGCGGTTTGCCGTCGATCGCAAAATCGATGTCGCCGAGGATCGAGAGATTGAATCCGGTGGCGGTGACGACGATGTCGGCCGGCAACGTCTTGCCGGATTTCAGCAGGATACCGTCGGCGACAAAGCGCTCGATCTCGTCGGTGACGACGGAAGCCTTGCCGTCCTTGATGGTATGGAAGAAGTCGGCATCGGGCACAAAGGCGATGCGCTGGCGCCATGGCCGGTAGCGTGGCGTGAAATGCGTGGCGACATCGTAGTCCGGACCGAGGATGGCACTGATCTGGCCGATCAGCTCCTTCTTCACCTGCCCGGGCTCAGCGATGCAGCGACGCGTGAAGGCATCCTGCTCATAGGTGATTTTTCGCCGCACGATCTCGTGGATCCATTCCTCGTCGACCTGTAGCCGCCGCAGCTCCTCGGCGATCTCGATCGCATTGCGACCGAGGCGGAAGAAGGTCGGCGAGCGCTGCAGCATGGTGACATGCGCGCATCTGTCGGCGATGTTGGGAATCAGCGTCGCTGCCGTCGCGCCGGAGCCGATCACCACGATCCTTTTGCCTTCGGTGGCGAGATCATCGGGCCAGGTCTGCGGATGCACGACGCGGCCCTTGAAATCGCTCATGCCCTGCCATCGCGGCGTGTAGCCTTCGGAATGGCGATAGTAACCCTGGCACATCCAGAGGAAATTCGCCGATATCGTGACGCGCTCGCCGCTATCGGTCTTCTCGGCCTCGATGGTCCAGAGATTTTCTTCGCTCGACCAGCTCGCGTTCAAGATCCGGTGCTTGTAACGGATGTGTCGGGCGAGATCGTTGTCTTCGATCACCTCGCCCATGTAGGCGCGGATTTCTGCCGCGGTCGCAATCGGCGGCCCGATCCATGGCTTGAAGCTGTAGCCGAAGGTGTGGAGATCGGAATCAGAGCGGATGCCCGGATATTTGTGCGTCCACCAGGTGCCGCCAAAACTCTCCTGGGTTTCAAGGATGACGAAGCTGGTTCCGGGAAGCTTCGTTTTCAGATGATAAGCGCTGCCGATGCCGGAGATGCCGGCGCCGACGATCAGCACGTCGAAATGCTCAGTGGCCTGCGAGGCGGACGCGAATGTTCCGCGGGCGGTCTCTACGTTCATTTTAATTTTGTTCCTTGGGGTTTTGCCCAAAAGGTGACCGCAATGCCTGTTACGGTCAAGCTCGCCTTCGCGCGTGCGCGATAAATCAAACAGCGTTTAAAGCACAAATCCCCATTGCCGCGCGGTCGACAAAATCCAGTCGCGATACAGCGTCAGCGGCGTCACGCCGGTGAGCCCGCCGCAACCCGCGCTGCCATTCGGCCCCGTCGACCAGCTCACGACGCCGATGATCGCAGGCGCTCCCTCCTGATCCTCGAACACCGCCGCGCCGGAATCGCCGGTGCAGGCGCCAAGCGCGGCCTGCGTGCCCTGCCCGGCCGGATCGACCAGACGAATTTGCAGCGTGCCGGGCTTGCCGGTCGCGGTGAGCGCCGCCGAGCGGATCACGCCCGCGCTCTTGCCATCGCCGCGGATAGTGACGCCGACGCCGGCGATGGTAAAGCGGTTGCCGGGCTCGAGCGGCGACTGCGGCGTGCCGAGGCGCGCCGGTGTTTTTCCTTTGGCCGGAATTACCAGGCGCAGCAGCGCGACATCGGCGGTGGCGCGATGCGCCAGCATCTCCTGCATCCTGAAGCCCGGATGGATGGCAACGGCCTTCACATCCTGCAACTCGGGCTTCCTGTCGGCGTCATACTGCACGATCTTGTAGTCAGAGCCGGGCTGCACGCAATGCGCCACGGTCAGCACGAGCGACGGCGCGATCAGGCTGCCGGTACAGAAATTGCCGCGCGAGCCGATGATGGTGACGACCGAACGGCTGATGGCGTCGGGCGCAGGCGCCGCGCCGCCGACGATGGCGTCGGCAGGCATTGGCGATAGCAGCGTGGCGGCGATGACGGCAGGCAGGATTTTCATGGGCTTTAGCCATAGCCTGCACGATGTCCGGCGCCAAGCTGCGTGGCGGGCTGGCGTCGATGTGTTCCACGTGTTAGCCGGTCTCGCGGCGATATTCATGATCTGAGGGTTCGATGATCGAGGCGGTGATCTGGGATTTCGGCGGGGTGCTGACCACCTCGCCCTTCGAGGCCTTTGCGCGGTTCGAAAAGGAGCGCGGCTTTCCGCTCGACATCATCCGCCGCACCAATGCCGCCAATCATCTGGAAAACGCCTGGGCCAGGTTCGAGCGCGCCGAGATCGATGTCGACGCCTTCGACAAATTATTCGCGGAGGAATCGCGCGCCTTCGGTGCGGAAGTTTGCGGCAGGGAAGTGTTGCCGCTATTGCAGGGCGATCTCAGGCCGGAGATGGTCGAGGCGCTCAAGCGCGTAAAGGCGCAGTGCAAGACCGGCTGCATCACCAACAACCTGCCCGCCAACGCCATCGGCAGCACGTCCGGCCGCTCGCTTTATGTTGCCGAGGTGATGGCGCTGTTCGACCACATCATTGAATCCGCCAAGATCGGCCTGCGCAAGCCCGATCCGCGCATCTACCGGATGATGATCGACGCGCTGAAGGTCGATCCGGCGAAGTGCGTCTATCTCGACGATCTCGGCGTCAACCTGAAGCCCGCGCGCGAGATGGGCATGACCACGATCAAGGTGGTGAGCGCGGCGCAGGCGCTGGCGGAGCTCGAGGCCGCGACGGGGCT
Organism: Bradyrhizobium sp.; assembly: GCA_035487555.1. Classification (GTDB taxonomy): domain Bacteria; phylum Pseudomonadota; class Alphaproteobacteria; order Rhizobiales; family Xanthobacteraceae; genus Bradyrhizobium. Next base: position 3,427 of record DATHMA010000092.1, read on the forward strand.
CAAACTCGGCTAACGCCTCATGTTTCAAGCTGCTGGATAGTCAGGTTGGCGTAGCGTATGCGTATGCTCAATTCACGCCCGAGCGCGGACAACAGCTTGATCGCAACATCAGGCTGCTCGCGAGACAGCTGATCGAACGATTCGGCGCTGAGAGCAAAGCCGGTGAGATCCTCATCGACGGTGGCCGTCGCCGAACGCACGCCGCGATCGAGCAGTGCAAGCTCTCCGATCACAGCGCCGGGCGCAAAGGTCGCAAGCCTGATATCGCCGTCACCATGGACAATATGGACGCTCGCACGGCCTTTTGCGACGAGATACAGCGTAGAGCCGGGATCGCCGCTACGAAAGACGACATGCCCCTTCGGCCAGGCAACGGCTTCGAGGTGATGGCGCAACCGCTCGATCTGGTCGGCGCTGAATTCCCGAAGCAGCGGAAAATCATCGAGCGTCAGCGCCGATGACGATACCACGACCGTCTCCCGCAGCAGATCGTCCTCCGCCCATTCGATCGCACGATCGACATCGGGAAAGAGGCGATCGTGCTGAAAGATATCGGCAAGGCGCGCAGCCATTTCCGTGCGGCTGGAGAGAACCAGTGCGAGCTTCACGCTCCGCGCGCGAAGTGCGGCGTCGATATCGCCGAGGATACGCGCGCCGGTCGAATCGATCTCCGTGACGCGCCGCAAGTCGAGCAGCAATGCCGATGTGCCGCTCGTGGTCTCCTTGTCCACGAATTGGGCCAGCAGATCCGCGGTGCCGAAGAACAGCGCGCCTTGCAATTCGATCGCCAGCACCGAGCCGCCGCGCTGATGCAGTATGTTGAGCTCTGCCGGACTGCGGAAACGGCGCGAGCGCACGGTGTCGCAGCGGTAGGTTCTTCGGATGTTGGACCTGCTCATGCGCAGCGCGAACAGCAAGATCGCGAGCAGGATACCGATAAACACCGCAAGCACGACATTGACCGCGATCGACAGCAGCGAAACAAACAGGCAGATGCCGAGATCGAGCGCGACGGCGCCGCGCTGCGGTGTACCCGGGGCGAGCAGACGCCCTGCCAATTGCCAGGTCCACGGCTCTATATGCTGGATCGCGACCACCATGATCGTGGCCGACAGCGCCGCTCGCGGGATATAGGCGAGCACTGGAAACAGCAGTGTCGCCGCCAACAGAACGACCACGCCGTTGACGATGACCGAAAGCGGGGTTCTTCCGCCGAAGGCGCGATTGGCGGCGCTCGGTCCGATGTTGATGCAATTGGTCAACCCGCCAAAACTCGCCGAGATCGCGTTGGCGATGCCAAGCCGGACGAGGAGGTTGTTGTCGCCCGCGCTCAATTCGCCCGGCAGGCTGGTCAACTTGGCGCAGAGCAGCGCATCGATCGACGCGATGACGGCCAGCGCCAGTGCGCCCGAAACGATGACAGCCCAGGAATGCGCGAGCGGATCCGCCACGAGCAGTCCGGAGAAGTCGACCAGAACAGCGCGCATGGCGGCACTCGCCGTCAGGCGGCCGATGACGGGACCCAGCCAGTCGCCGAAGCCGGCGACGACGAGTGCATAATAGGCGACGATGCCGCAGCCGAGCCCGACCAGCAGCGGCGGCACCCGGGACGTGAAGCGCCGCGCGTTCCACATCGCGGCAAACGTCACGACGGCGACCACGAGGCTGAGCGGCCGCGTCTCTCCGAGAGCCGAGAAGACATGCGTAAAACGTACATTGTGTTCATAACCCAGTGCGTTGCCAAGCTGCGCCAGGAAAAGCAGCGACGCCGCCATGTTCTGGAAGCCGGCCATCACTGGATGCGGGGCGAACTTGATCAGCGAACCGAGCCGCAACAGCCCGAAGAGCGCCTGCAGCAAGCCTCCGAGCAGGACGATGGTAAAGAACACGAGCAGCGTCGCCGCGACATCGGGCTTGCCGTCGATCATGGGCGCGCGGCCCAGCAGCGAATGAAGCAGCAGCCCCAGAAAGAAGGTAGTCGTTACCCGCGGAGCGTAGACGCGCGTGGAACGATCGCCGAGCAGGACACAGACAAAGCCAGCGATCGCCGCCGATGCCAGCCCAGCCATCGCTCCATAGGCGAAATATTCATCGCCCAGGGACACAAAGGCAAACATGCCGGAGGCCATTGTCAGCGGGATTGCGACCGCCGATGAAATCAGACCGGCGACAATATCACTCCTCGCCGTCTCGAGATTGAAGAGCGGCCGTCCCGACAAATTCGCCGAGGCATCCATGCCCGTATCACTCCGCCGCAGCCGCGATTCGTTCAGGAAAAGCTGCCGCAAGTGCTGAACGCTCGGCTTTCAGCACGCCGCGCTCGGTGATCAGGCCGGTCACCAGCCGCGCGGGCGTGACGTCGAAACCGTAATTCACCACCGGCGAGCCCTCGGGCACGATTCGCACGGTCTCGATCCGGCCATCGGCGGTGCGGCCGGTCATATGCGTCACTTCTTCGGCGCCGCGCCGTTCGATCGGGATCTGCGTGACGCCGTCGGCGACGGTGAAATCGATGGTCGGCGACGGCAGCGCGACATAGAACGGCACGCCATTGTCATGCGCGGCGAGCGCCTTCAGGTAAGTGCCGATCTTGTTGCAGACGTCGCCATTGGCGGCGACGCGGTCGGTGCCGACGATCGCGAGGTCGACCTTGCCGTGCTGCATCAGATGGCCGCCGGTATTGTCGGGGATCACGGTGTGCGGCACGCCGTGATGGCCGAGCTCCCAGGCGGTGAGCGAAGCACCCTGGTTGCGCGGACGGGTCTCGTCGACCCAGACATGGATCTTGATGGCGCGCTCATGCGCCAGATAGATCGGCGCGGTCGCCGTGCCCCAATCGACCGTCGCGAGCCAGCCGGCGTTGCAATGGGTCAGCACATTGACGACTTCGCCCGGCTTCTTGGCAGCGATCGCCTCGATCAACGCAACGCCGTTCTTCGCGATGCCCTGGTTGATCGCGACATCCTCCTCCGCGATATCGTCGGCGCGGGCATAGGCGGCGTCCGAGCGCGCCGACGGCGGCAGTGGACGCAGCATGCGGCGCATCTCATCCAGCGCCCATTTCAGATTGATCGCGGTCGGCCGTGTCGCGAACAGTCGGAGATATGCGCGCTCAATCGCCGGGTCCGACTTGTCGTCCCGCATGGCAAGCGCCATGCCGTACGCCGCGGTGGCACCGATCAGGGGCGCGCCGCGCACCACCATGGTGCGGATGGCGTCGGCTGCGTCCGCGACACTGGCCAGCTTGAGAAACACGAATTCGTGCGGCAGCCTGCGCTGATCGATGGCATCGACCGACCAGCCGTCCGCCGAACGCCAGATGCTGCGAAAATGCTTGCCGTCGACCTTCATGGCACGCCTATCTCGCTTGCCGTCTTGAGCCCAAGCACCCTTCCCGCGACCGCGTCGAGCTTCTTCAACAATTCGCCATCACGCGCCTCGGGCGCAGTAATCAACGCGGTATCGAGCGCGCGGTCGGAGCCGATCGGGCAGGCCTCATGCTCGCGCGGAAAATCTTTCGCCAGCCGCGCCACCAGCGCTTTCGCCTTGTCGGCGTTGGTAGTCAGCACGCGGATGATGTCCTGCACCGTCACCGCGTCGTGATCCGGGTGCCAGCAATCGAAATCAGTCACCATCGCCACCGTGGCGTAGCAAATCTCGGCTTCGCGGGCGAGCTTGGCCTCGGGCATGTTGGTCATGCCGATCACGGAATAGCCTGACGTCTTGTAGGTCATGCTCTCCGCATAGGTGGAGAATTGCGGCCCCTCCATGCAGACATAGGTGCCGCCGCGCGAGAATGCGATGCCTTCGGCTTCGGCGGCGGCAGCGAGATGAATGCGCAGCCGCGGCGAAACCGGATGCGCCATCGAGACATGGGCGACGCAGCCTCTGCCGAAGAACGAGCTCTCGCGCTTGTGGGTGCGGTCGACGAACTGGTCGACCAGCACGAAGGTGCCGGGCGGCAGCTCTTCCCTGAACGAGCCGCAAGCCGACAGCGAGATCAGGTCGGTGACCCCAGCGCGCTTCAGCACGTCGATATTGGCGCGGTAATTGATGTCCGAGGGCGAGAGCCGGTGGCCCTTGTCATGCCGCGGCAGGAACACGATCGGCAGCCCTGCGATGGTGCCATGCCGCACCGGCGCCGACGGCTCACCCCAGGGGCTTTTGATCGCCTCCTCGCGCGCATTTTCCAGACCGGGCAGATCGTAAATGCCGGAACCGCCGATAATGCCAAGAACCGCTTTAGCCATGCTCACCCCGCTGACGCAGGAGGAGCTATGCCAGTTTTGAGGCGAATTTGGAACAGTGCTCCTCGGTGTCGTCCTGGCGAAAGCCAGGACCCGTACCGCGGAATCTCTCGATTGTGACTGATCGCAGTCCCGACGACCAGTCTTCGCCAAGCTGCTCCCTGGGGTAACGGGTCCTGGCTTTCGCCAGGACGACATCGACGAGAGAGTGCGTCGGCCCTACGCCGCCTGCGCGAGCTGGCCGGCGACCAGCCGCTCCAGCGTCTGCACCGACTGGAAATTCTCCGGCGTGATCTGGTCCTGCGGGATCATGAAATCGAATTCGGCTTCGACACCCAGCATCAGGTTGACCATGTCCATCGAGGTCAGGCCGGCGTCGACGAGCTTGGTGTCCGGCGCGATCTCGGCCGTGATGGCGTTCTGCTCGAGGATCGATTTGACCAGGGCAACGATGCGGCCCTGAATGTCGTTTGCGGCGTGCATGCCAATCTTCCCGTCACTTTACGTTAATGCGCGATGCGCTTGATCCGGCCCCTTGTCATATAGCGCGGCCAATGTTGAAAAACTGTGGTGAGACTTAGCGTAAATCCTGCTTCTCATTTTAACGCTAACGCGATCGCCGAAAATCGGCCCTATCGAAATACGGTAGGTTAACCGTCGATTTCGAATCGAGATCGTTTACCCTGAATTTCATCGACGCATTTGAATTAAATCCATAGCCTTGGGGTCCAATCGCAAACAATCGGACCATCGGCGTGCATCGCAATTCGCATATGGCGGAGATGCAAATCGATAAACCCCGGAGGCGTCGACCATGAACGTCCAGGAAGCGGCTATTCGTCAGCAGGCCGAAGGCAGCGAAGCCACGCTGCTCGATCGCGGCCTCACCTTCGCCGAGCGCTCCGCGACGGTTGCCAAGGCCGCAGCAGCGGAAGCCGAGGAGGTCGACCAGAAGGGACGCTTCCCGAAAGCCGCCATCGATGCAGCGCGCGAGCGCAAGCTGCTCGGCGCGCAGATCCCGGTCGAGTTCGGCGGCTTCGGTGCCTCGATCTTTGACATCACCGAGATGTGCTACGCGCTCGGCCGCGCGTGCTCGTCATCAGCGATGATCTTTGCCATGCACCAGACCAAGGTGGCCTGCCTGGTCCGTCACGGCGGCGGCAGCCAATATCACGAGGCGCTGATGCGCCGCGTCGCGTCGGAGCAATTGCTGCTGGCCTCCTCGACCACCGAAGGCAACAACGGCGGCAATGTCCGCTCCTCCGCCGCCGCGGTCGAGCACAACGACGCCGAGATTTCGCTCATCCGCAACGCCACCGTGATTTCCTACGGCGCCGAGGCCGACGGCATCGTCACCATCGCCCGCCGTAACGCAGATGCGGCCTCCTCCGACCAGGTGCTGCTCGCGATCACCAAAGAGAACTACACGCTGGAGAAGAGCCTCGCCTGGGAGACGCTGGGCATGCGCGGCACCTGCAGCGCCGGCTTCGAGCTGAAGGCGAAAGCTTCCGCCGAGCAGATCTTCCCCGAGGCCTATGAAAAGATCCATGCCCAGACCATGACGCCGGTCGCGCATCTGTGCTGGTCCTCGGTCTGGGCCGGCATTGCCGCCGCTGCCGTCGACCGCGCCCAGCGCTTCATCCGCAAGGCCGCACGCGGCGCCAACGGCCAGATGCCGCCCGGTGCGGCGCATTTCACTGCGGCCAAGATGTCGCTGGCAAAGCTGCGCGCCATCATCACCGCCAATCTCGACAATTACGCCAACCGCGAGCACGACGACCGTGCGCTGTCGGCGATCGACTTTCAGTCCTCAATCAACCTGCTCAAGGTCGAGGCGTCCGAGCTTGCGGTGCAGACCGTGATGAGCGCGATGCGCGCCTGCGGCCTTTCCGGCTATCGCAATGACGGCGAGTTCTCGGTCGGCCGGCTGCTCCGCGACGTGCTGTCGTCGCCGCTAATGATCAATAACGAGCGTATCCTTTCCAACATTGCCACGTCGAGCCTGATGAGCGGCGTGCCGACCTCACTACGCGATTGAACATAACGAAAAGCAGATAACAGGAAGACCAGCGATGAATGCCCCAATTCGTACTGAATCGCCTGAACTCGCGCCGCACTCGGCTGATCCGCTCGATCATCTCGCCGATGTGTTGTTTCACAAGATGGGCATCGACGGCGTCTATGCCCGCACCGCGCTTTATGAGGACGTGGTCGAGCGCCTCGCCGCGTTGATCACGCGCAACCGCGAGCCGAATACCGAAGTGATGCGCTTCCCGCCGGTGATGAACCGCGCGCAGCTCGAGAAGTCGGGCTACCTGAAGAGCTTTCCGAACCTGCTCGGCTGCGTCTGCGGCCTGCATGGCACCGAGCGCGAGATCAACGCCGCGGTGAGCCGTTTCGACGCCGGCGGCGACTGGACCACGTCGCTGTCGCCTGCCGATCTCGTGCTGTCGCCGGCCGCCTGCTACCCCGTCTATCCGATCGCGGCCGCCCGCGGCCAGTTGCCCAAGGGCGGCCTTCGTTTCGACGTCGCGGCTGATTGCTTCCGCCGCGAGCCGTCGCGCCATCTGGATCGCCTGCAATCGTTCCGGATGCGGGAATATGTCTGCATCGGTACGCCCGATGACGTCTCCGATTTCCGCGAGCGCTGGATGGTGAAGGCACAGGCGATCGCGCGCGACCTCGGCCTTGCTTTCCGCGTCGACTATGCCAGCGACCCCTTCTTCGGCCGCGTCGGCCAGATGAAGGCGGTGAGCCAGAAGCAGCAATCGCTGAAGTTCGAGCTCTTGGTGCCGCTGCGCTCGGAAGAGCAGCCGACCGCCTGCATGAGCTTCAACTATCACCAGGCGCATTTCGGCACGACCTGGGGCATCCAGGACGCGGGCGGCGAGCCGGCACACACCGGCTGCGTCGCCTTCGGCATGGATCGCCTCGCGGTTGCGATGTTCCACACCCACGGCACCGATCTCGCCGCGTGGCCGACACATGTGCGCGAAATGCTCGGCATGGCGACGCATGCGACCGCCCATGGCGAAGGCTGGCGGTAAAGCTTGCAGGTTACGTCCGTGAACGCCCCGAGGCCGCAAATCCGGTGCCGTGAAATCAGCGAGGCCGATCTCGATCGCGTCGCTGATCTCCTGACGCGCGGCTTCGCCGGGCGTTCGCGCGACTATTGGATGCAGGGACTGAAGCGCCAGGCGGCGCGGCGTGATGTGCCGCAGGGCTATCCGCGCTTCGGCTACATGCTGGACCACGAAGGCGCGCCGGTCGGCGTGCTGCTCTTGCTTTACACGCTGCGCCCCTGCGACGGCGAGCTTGCCATCCACTGCAATCTGTCGAGCTGGTATGTCGAGCCGGCGTTCCGCAACTATGCGCCGATGCTGACCAAGATCGCGCAGCGCCACAACGAAGTCACCTATTTCAACATCAGTCCCGCGACCTGGACCTGGCCGATCATCGAAGCCCAGGGTTTCCGCGCCTATTGCAAGGGGCTTTTCTTCTCGTTCCCGCTGCTGTCCCGGCCTGCGCCGGGCATGACGGTCGAGATCGTCTCATCCAATGCGACCGAGATCGAAGGCCTTCCGGCGTCCGACGTCGAGCTTCTGGCGCGGCATGCCGCCTATGGCTGCCTCAGCCTGGTCTGCCGTACCGCAACCGACGTCAAACCTTTCGTGCTGCTTCCGATGCGCATCCGCCGCGGCTGGATTTCACCGCCCGCGATGCAGCTGATCTATTGCCGCGATGTCGCCGACTACGTCGCCTGCGCGGGCGCGATCGGCAAGGCGCTGCTGCGGCAGGGCAAGATTTCCGTATTCTTCGACGCCAATGGGCCGATTGAAGGCGTCGCCGGCTTCTACACGGAGAAGCGCGGCCGTAAATATTGCAAGGGCCCGCACCGGCCGAGGCTGGCGGATCTCAGCGATACCGAGCTGGTGCTGTACGGGCCGTAGGCTCTCTCCACATCGTCATTGCGAGGAGCGTAGCGACGAAGCAATCCAGACCGTCACCGCGGCGACAGTCTGGATTGCTTCGCTTCGCTCGCAATGACGACTGATAGACCTACGCCGCCAACCGCTTGGCATGCGCGAAATCCCAATACAGCTTCCTCGCCCGCGTATAGAACCGGCCCGGCGCAAGCTGCCGATCATCGATCCGGATCACCGGGGCGACCTTGGCAAAATTGCCGGTCGAGAAAACCTCGTCGGCCTTCTCGAAATCCTCATAGCGCAGCGTCTTCTCGATCACGGTGACACCGTCGCCGCGCAGAAGATCGATCACCCGTTGCCGCGTGATGCCGTTGAGGAAGGTGCCGTTCGGCGCCGGCGTGTAGACCACGCCATCTTTCGCCATGAACACATTGGCATTGCCGAATTCGGCGACATTGCCCAGCATGTCCAGCATCAGGCAATTGTTGAAACCGCGCGAAGCCGCCTCGATCAGTGCCCGCGAATTGTTCGGATAGAGGCAGGCCGCCTTGGCGTCGACCGGCGCGGATTCGGCGGTCGGACGGCGGAACGGCGACAGCGTGATCGCATTCCCCGTCGGTTGCGGCATCGGCGCCTCATAGATGCACAGGCACCAATTGGTGGTCTCGGGGTCGAACAACACGCCGCCGCCTTGGCCATGCTGCGCCCAATACATCGGGCGAATGTAGAGCTCGGCGCCCGGTGCAAAGCGCGCGATGCCTTCGCGGGCGAGGCCAATCCAGGTCTCGGTATCGACCAGCGGCTGCAGGCGGAAATTAGCCGCCGACCAATTGACCCGCGCGCAGTGGCGATCGAGATCGGGCGCCACGCCCTCGAAGGCACGCCCGCCATCAAACACGGTGGAGGCGAGCCAGGCCGCATGCGTGCGCGGCCCCATGATCGGCGCGTTGCCCTCGTGCCAATTGCCTTCGAAAAAGGTCCAGGTCTGCGAATAAGTGATGGGTTTTACGATTCCCGTCATGTCGTTTATCCCTGCGGCAAGTGTGCGCCGCATGATTGTCCCAATTCCTTAATCGATTTCACTCTAGGCCCGGGCCGCAAGCGGTTCACCTGGCATCGCCGGCCATGGTAAGGTTCCTTGGTTAACCGGAACCGCCATGCCGCTCGACCCGATCGCCAAGCGATTTCTGACCATGATGGCCGCGGCCTCGCCCGCCGCACGTACGCGGCCGACCGCGGTCGAACGGCGCCTGTCGCTGGCCAAGCTGATGCAGTTCGCCCGTGCGGAAGCTGCCAATGTCACGGCGACCGACGGCACCTTGCCGGGCCCCGCCGGCGACATCCGCTATCGCCTCTACGCGCCGATCAGCGAGGACGACGCGCGGCTACCCGGCTTCGTCTTCTTCCATGGCGGCGGCATGGTGGCCGGCAGCATCGAAACCCATGACCGCGTGGCGGCGGCACTGGCGGACACGACCGGCTGCCGCCTAGTCTCGGTCGATTATCGCCTCGCGCCGGAGCATAAATTCCCCGCCGCGGTGGACGACGCGATTGCCGCCACCGAGTTTATCGCCCGCAACGCAGCTTCGCTCGGCATCGACGCGACCAGGCTTGTCGTGGGCGGCGACTCCGCCGGTGCCACGCTTGCCGCCGTGGTCTGCCAATACGCCCAGCGACAGGCGGGGCTTGCGATTGCGGCGCAATGCCTGATCTGCCCGGTGCTCGATTTCGAAGAAATCTCGCCCTCGCGCGAGGAGTTCGCCGAGGACAATCTGATCCATCGCACGACGCTGGAAGCCGATCTCACCGACTATTTGCTTGAAGGCACGGATACCGCGGATGTCAGGATCTCGCCGCTGCGCGCGATGAACCTGAAGGGCTTACCGACCGCGATCATCCACACCGCCGAGTTCGATCCCTTGCGCGACGAAGGCAACGCCTATGCGCGCAAGCTGCTCGCGGCCGGAGTGAATGTCGAGCATGTCTGCCACAACGGCATGATCCATAACTTCCATGCCATGGGCGCCGTTTTGCCGCAGGCGCGGCTGGTGCTGTCGCAGATCGGCGAGCAGGTCCGACGCGCCGTCGCCAAGTGATCGCCAAGTGATTATCGTTTGATTCAAATTTTAATTAATCAGGTCGAATTCGTTAGGGTTATCTCATCAATGTTGGCGCGAATTATTGCTCGTTTTACGCCTCACCTCTAATCAACGAAGCGCACAAAACGCATCTCTTGAGGATGCGATTGCGCTTGATTTGCAGAGGTCGACGATGCGCAACGAGACGATCGCCATTCACGCCGGCTACGAGCCCGATCCGACCACGAAATCCGTCGCCGTTCCGATCTATCAGACCGTCGCCTATGCGTTCGATAGCGCCGATCACGGCGCCGCGCTGTTCAATCTCGAAGCCGACGGCTTCCGTTACAGCCGCATCGCCAATCCCACCACCGCGGTGCTCGAGAAGCGCGTGGCCGAGCTCGAGGGTGGCGTCGGCGCGCTCGCGGTCGCAACCGGCCAGGCCGCGCTGCATTTCGCTTTCGTCAATGTCGCCGACACTGGCGGCAACATCGTCTCCGTGCCGCAGCTCTATGGCACGACGCACACGCTGCTCGGCCATGTGCTGCCGCGGCAGGGCATCACCGGGCGTTTCGCCGACAGCGACCAGCCCGACGCGATCGAGAAGCTGATCGACGAGAACACCAAGGCGGTGTTCGCCGAGACCATCGGCAACCCGGCCGGCAATATCTGCGACATCGAAGCGCTGGCGAAGGTCGCGCATCGCTATGGCGTGCCGCTGATCGTCGACAATACGGTCGCCACGCCGATCCTGCTGAAGCCGTTCGAATACGGCGCCGACATCTCGGTCCATTCGTTGACGAAGTTCCTCGGCGGCCACGGTACCACGCTCGGCGGCGCCATCGTCGATAGCGGCCGCTTCCCCTGGAAGAATCACCCCGACCGCTTCCCCGCCTTCAACAACCCCGATGCGTCCTATCACGGCATGGTCTATGCCGACCGCTTCGGGCCGACGGCCTATATCGAGCGCGCGCGCAGCATCTATCAGCGCACCATGGGCTCGGTGCTGTCGCCGTTCAACGCCTTCCTGCTGCTGCAGGGCATCGAGACGGTAGCGCTGCGCGTCGAGCGCCATGTCGAGAACGCCCGCAAGGTCGCGGAATACCTCGGCAAGGACCCGCGCGTCGCCTGGGTCAATTACGCCGGCTTCCCCGACAGCCCCTATTACGCGCTGGCGCAGAAGTATTTTGGCGGCAACTCGTCGTCGCTGTTCACCTTCGGCATCAAGGGCGGCATGGAAGCCGGCAAGACCTTCTACGATCAGCTGAAGCTGATCACGCGGCTGGTCAATATCGGCGACGCCAAGTCGCTCGCCTGCCATCCGGCATCGACCACGCACCGGCAGATGTCGGCCGAGCAGCAGCGCATGGCCGGCGTGCTGCCGGAGACCATCCGCCTCTCGATCGGTATCGAGCACATCTCTGACATCATCGAGGACATCGACCAGGCGCTGGCGAAAGCGAGCGCGCGGCCCTCGCTGCAGGCGGCGGAATAGACTTAACGAGAAGCGAACATGGCGCTCCCGTTCGACAAGCCGATTGCAAGTCCCGCGCTGGCGCCGGCCTCGAGCGAACCCGAGCGCGCCGGCCAGGGCGAGCTCACGATCGCGCTCGTCAACAACATGCCCGACAGCGCGCTGAAGGCGACCGAGCGGCAATTCATGCGGCTGGTGCAATCGGCCGCCGGCAAGACCCGCGTCCGCTTCCATTGCTTCGCGCTGCCCACAGTAGCCCGCTCCAAGCAGGCCAAGGACCATATCGAAAAGGACTATGTCGATATCGCCGAGCTTCATCGCCTGCATATCGACGGGCTGATCGTCACCGGCGCCGAGCCGCTCGCCGCGACACTGCCGGAAGAGCCCTACTGGCGCGAGTTCACCGACCTCATCGACTGGGCGCGGGCCAACACGCGCTCGGCGATCTTGTCGTGCCTCGCCGCGCATGCGGCCCTGCTGCATCTGGACGGCATCGAACGCAAGCGCCTGCCGCAAAAATGCTCCGGCGTCTATGATTGCGCCAGGACGGCCAATGACTGGCTGACGAACGACCTGCCGGCCTCGATCAAGGTTTCGCATTCGCGCCTCAACGAGGTGCGCGAAGGCGATCTCGTCGAGAGCGGCTATCAGATCTTGACCCGCTCCGAACAGGCCGGCGTCGACATCTTTGCGCGCGACTTCGACAGCCGCTTCATCTTCTTCCAGGGCCATCCGGAATATGACGCGCTGTCGCTGCAGCGGGAATATATGCGGGACATCGCGCGCTTCCTTGCGGGCGAGCGGAAGGATTATCCGGCTATCCCGGCTTCCTATTTCGATAGTGAGACCGAAGAAGTGCTCGCCGATTTCGAACAGCGTGCGCACGCCCACCGCAAGGTCGAGATGGCCGCCGAGCTTCCCGGTCTGACGCTGCGTCAGGGCGTGCCGGCAGGTGGCGCAGCCACCACCATTTTCCGCAACTGGCTCGATTTTCTCGGGCAGGACGCACGCGTCCAGCCGCCCGAATCCGTTCGAAAGTAACCGCGCATGCAAGCCGATTGGTCCGCGATCAAGGCGCGCGTCTCCAACCGCCTCGCCCGCCATCTCTATGCGACGCCGCTCGTCTTGTCCGGCCATGATCCGATGGTGAGCTTCACCTTCGACGATATTCCGGACACCGCGGCGAAGATCGCAGCACCAATGATCGAGGAATATGGCGGGCGCGCTACCTTCTACGTCGCCGGCGGCCTGCTCAACCAATGGTCCGGTCACTGGAACGGCGCCGACGCCGATGACATCATCGGCCTGCACGGCAAGGGCCATGAAATCGCCTGCCACACCTTCACGCATCGTCGCACGACCGATCTCGACGCCGACACCATGGCGGAGGAGATCGAGCTGAACCGCCGCTTCCTGGAGGGACTGGACTCCTCGATCCGGCTCGATAATTTCGCGCACCCTTACGGTTCTGTTTCGGTCTCGCGCAAGAGCCAGCTCGCCGGAACATTCCGCTCGGCGCGGAGCATACTGCCCGGCGTCAACAGCGGCAGCATCGACCTGCACTTCCTGCGCGCGACGCCGCTGGTGAACCAGCATATCGACGCAGACGACATCGATCGCGCCTTCGACGAGGCGGTAGAGACCGGCGGCTGGCTGATTTTCTACGGCCACGACATCGCGGCCAAGCCAAGCCCCTATGGCTGCACGCCGCAACTGCTCCGCCATGCGCTGGAGGCGGCGGCGAAGCGCAAGTTGCCGATTGTGACAGTCGCGGAAGCCCTGCGCCGCGCCGAAGCATAGGAATCTTCCTTCTCCCCTTGTGGGAGAAGGTGGCGCGGACGAAGTCCGCGACGGATGAGGGGTTCTCTCCGCGAATGCTACTGAGAGAGCTTCGCTCGCGGAGAGAGACCCCTCACCCGGATCGCTACGCGATCCGACCTCTCCCACAAGTGGAGAGGTGCACCGTCAGTGCCGCATCAGCTCAATCTAACCTCACGAAATCTTCGCCGGCGCGCCGACATATCCCATGAACAGGATGAGGCCAGTCTTGTCGTCGCGCAGCGCGAAGACGAATGGCTTGTCCACGACCATCTTGATGTGATCGGTCGCGATCTTGATGCCGCGTGTCGTCATCACCGCCGTCGCTGCGGCACCCTCGGTGCCCTCTTCATTCACGCGCAGCTCGATCTTCTGGAAGATGCGCGCGATCTCGAGCGGCGCATCTGAAAATCCCTGCAAAGCGCGCGGCGAGTGACGCGCCAGGAACAGCCCCATCGTGTCCAGCGGCTGCAGCAATTCGCCCGAGGCCGAGAGTTTCAGCTTCGGGATCGCAATCTCGCCGCTCTCCGCATCAAAGCCCCTGCCGTCCAGCCAGCTTGATACCGCGGCGAACTCCAGCGGCTGGGCCGGCGCTGACTTGGTCGTGGCGACGACGAGCTTGAAATTCTCGTTGGCATAGCCGAGCTCGGCCGCAATGAAGCGATCGTCCTGCCGGAAACGGAACTCCGTTACCTTCGAATGCATCATCTGAACGTCCACCGGCTTGCCGGATGTCGTCTGGAACGGCGCCGCCACCGTGCGCGACGGCTCGAACGGCACCTGCCATTTATCCTTGAAATAAAGCGCGTTCAGCGCCACGAGGCCGAGCGTCTCCGGCGCCTCGTCGAGGATCTGCGGGATCAGATCATGAGTCTTCTCCTTGACCCATGCATTGATGCGGTCGATCACCTTGGCATCGCTGAGCGTGTCGACCAGCACGTCTGCGCCGGCGCCGGACAGGGCATACATGCCGAGCTGCTTCGGCTTGGTCACGCGATCGAAGGCGACGAGGTTGGCCATCACCATCGGCCCGTCCTTGCCGCTCTGGCGGATGATGGCGGAAACGCTGTTGCGCAAACTGGCGAGATCGCCAAGTTCCTTGCGGCGCACGGCGTGCTTGAAGCCGAGGGCGCGATGGATCGCCGAATGCATCACCGGACTACCGCCGAGATCAACCAGGGAGAGGATCGCGGCGAGACTCGCCGGCGAGACCACCACATGGCCGGTGGCTTCCGCGCCATCCCTGGCTCCAAGCGGCTTGTGGGAGGCGAGATAGCGCATCAACTGCTCGCCGAGGCGAAGTTGCGCGCCCAATACACCATCGTCGCCGGCGGTCGCGGCCGCGTCATCGGTGACCAGCACATCCGCCAGCGAAGCGTGGCTCATCAAGCCCGCGATCACGCCGAGGCCGCCTTGCAGAAGCCAGCGTCGCTCAACCCACATCTGTTTCATGGTATCGCGCCCTAAAAAGCCCGCCGATCGTGCGGGCGTGCCTGACGCATTCGATCATATCATTCCTGACGGCGAATGTGATCCAAATCACGGCGCGAGGCAGCGCGGGAATCCGGCGCCAAGCAGGCGAAGTTGTGAACCGCGCAATCTGCAATGGACTTGTGACAACGGCACCTCTACTGTCCCGGCCTCGCCCGAACCAACCAGATTTGAGATGTCCGTTCCCGCCAACGTCCCGGCCCGCAGCGATGCCCTCGCCCGTGACGCGCTCAGCCTGCTCAATTCGGTGTTCGGCCTCACCGCCTTTCGCGGCGCGCAGGAAGAAATCATCCGCCATGTGACGGATGGCGGCAACTGCCTGGTCTTGATGCCGACCGGCGGCGGCAAGTCGCTGTGCTATCAGTTGCCTTCGCTGCTCCGCGACGGCTGCGGCATCGTGGTCTCGCCGCTGATCGCGCTGATGCGCGACCAGGTCGCGGCGCTGCTGGAGGCCGGCGTCAACGCCGCGGTGCTGAACTCGACGCTGTCGTTCGAGGAGGCTTCCGAAGTCGAGCGGCGGCTGATTGCCGGTGATCTCGACCTGCTCTATGTCGCGCCCGAGCGCCTGCTCACGCCGCGCTGCCTATCGCTGCTCGCACAAGCCAACATCGCGCTGTTTGCGATCGACGAGGCGCATTGCGTATCGCAGTGGGGGCATGATTTCCGCCCGGAATATGTCGGCCTGTCGGTGCTGGCAGAGCGTTTCCCCAACGTGCCGCGCATCGCACTCACGGCAACTGCGGACGCGCTGACGCGCAAGGAGATCGTCGAGCGGCTTCAGCTCACAGGCGCGCCGCAATTCGTCGCGAGCTTCGACCGTCCCAATATCCGTTATGAGATTGTCGACAAGCAGAACGGGCCTGCGCAATTGAAGGCCTTCATTGCCGAGCGCCATGCCGGCGATGCCGGGATCGTCTATTGCCTGTCGCGCGCCAAGGTCGAGGACATGGCGGCTTCCCTGAGCGAAGCCGGCATTCCGGCGCTGCCCTATCACGCCGGCCTCGACGCCAGTGTTCGCGCGCGCAATCAGGATCGCTTCCTCAACGAGGACGGCATCGTGATGGTCGCGACCGTCGCGTTCGGCATGGGCATCGACAAGCCGGACGTGCGCTTTGTCGCGCATCTCGATCTGCCGAAAAGCATCGAATCCTATTACCAGGAGACCGGCCGCGCCGGGCGCGACGGCAAGCCGTCCGCGGCGTGGATGACCTTTGGTTTGCAAGACATCGTGCAGCAGCGGCGGATGATCGACGAGTCGACCGGCTCTGACGCGTTCAAGCGGGTCTCGATTGGCAAGCTCGATGCGCTGGTGGCGCTGGCGGAAACCGTGCACTGCCGGCGCAGCCGCCTGCTCGGCTATTTCGGCGAAACCGCCGGTACGGTGAGTTGCGGCAATTGCGACAACTGCCTGTCGCCGCCGCGCCTCTCAGACGGCAAGGTTGTCGCGCAGAAATTATTGTCCTGCGCCTATCGCACCGGGCAACGTTTCGGCGCCATGCACCTGATCGATGTGCTGGTCGGCCGCCTGACCGAACGCGTCCAA
Organism: Bradyrhizobium sp.; assembly: GCA_035487555.1. Lineage (GTDB taxonomy): Bacteria > Pseudomonadota > Alphaproteobacteria > Rhizobiales > Xanthobacteraceae > Bradyrhizobium. The sequence continues at coordinate 20,004 of DATHMA010000092.1, forward strand.
CAATTCGAGCACGACAAGCTGTCGGTGTTCGGCGTCGGCCGCGAACTCAACGAAAAGCAATGGCGCGCCGTGCTGCGCCAGCTCGTCGCGATGGGCCATCTTCGCGCCGACAGCGAGGCCTATGGCGCGCTGAAGCTCACCGACACCGCGCGCGGCGTACTGAAGGGCGAGACCGAAGTGATGCTGCGCGAGCAGGCGCCCGGCACGCGCATCCGCGCCACCAGGACGAAATCACGCCGCGGCGATCTTGCGCCGGCAGCGAACGCTCCGCAGGGCGATGTCGATCCGGAATTGCGCACGCGGCTGCGCACCTGGCGCTCCAACATCGCCCGCGAGCGCGGCGTGCCGGCCTATGTGGTGCTGCATGATGCGACCATCGACGGCATCGTGCGCGCCTGGCCGACGACGCTCGACGAGCTGCGGGGCGTGCCGGGCATCGGTGACAAGAAGCTGGAGCATTACGGCGACGAGCTGTTGCGGCTGGTGAGGGAGCGGCGAGATTAAATCCCGCCGTCGTCCCGGACAAGCGAGGCGAAGCCGAGCGCCGATCCGGGACCCATTACCCCAGGGAGCAGTTGGGCGAAGATTCGTCGTTCGGGATTGCGATCGGGGCCAATCGAGAGATTCCGCGGTATGGGTCCTGGGTCGCGCTGCGCTTGCCCAGGACGACAGCGGAATTTGCGTCCACAGCTGCCTTCACTCACCCATTCCGGAACGCATACGCATATCCATTGAGCGCCGGGGCGCCGCCGAGATGGGCGTAGAGGATCTTCGAACCCGCGGGGAAATAGCCCTTCTGCACGAGGTCGATCATCCCCTGCATCGATTTCCCTTCATAGACGGGATCGGTGATCATGCCCTCGAGCCGCGCGCTGAGGCGGATCGCTTCCTTGGTCTCCTCGGAAGGGACGCCGTAGGCTGGATAGGCGTAATCCTCGATCAGCACGACATCATCGGCGACAATGTCCTGGCCGAGCTCAACCAGCTTCGCCGTATTCTGCGCGATCGAGAGCACCTGCGCCTTGGTCTGATCAGGCGTGAAGGACCCATCGATGCCGATCACCTTGCGCGCGCGGCCGTCTTTCGCAAAGCCGACCAGCATGCCGGCATGGGTCGAGCCGGTGACGGTGCAGACGACGATGTAATCGAAGGCAAAGCCAAGCTCCTGCTCCTGCGCGCGCACTTCCTCGGCAAAGCCGACATAGCCGAGCCCGCCATATTTGTGCACGGAAGCGCCGGCCGGGATCGCATAGGGCTTGCCGCCCGCTGCCTTCACTTCCTCGATCGCCTGCTCCCAGCTCTTGCGGATGCCGATGTCGAAGCCGTCGTCGACCAGGCGCACATCGGCGCCCATCACGCGGCTGAGCAGGATGTTGCCGACGCGGTCGTAGACGGCGTCCTCATGCGGCACCCAGCTTTCCTGCACCAGGCGGCACTTCATGCCGACCTTGGCCGCGACGGCCGCGACCATGCGGGTGTGGTTGGACTGCACACCACCGATCGACACCAGCGTGTCGGCGTTGGAGGCGAGCGCGTCGGGAATGATGTATTCGAGCTTGCGCAGCTTGTTGCCGCCGAAAGCCAGCCCCGAATTGCAGTCCTCGCGCTTGGCATAGATCTCGACCTTGCCGCCGAGATGGCCGGAGAGCCGCGACAGCTTCTCGATATGGGTGGGCCCGAAGGTGAGCGGATAGCGCTCGAATTTCTCCAGCATGATCTGATCCCGAAAATTGCTTCGATGGCGAATATCCGTAGCATTATTGATCCAAAAGGTGCTTTCTAATTTGGCAGCCCATCTGTCGATTTAATTGCACTACTTGTCTTATGTGTTAGGTTACTTCCATCTATATCCATATTTCCGGAAGATTCTTCCATGACCGATGAGCTTGATCGCATCGACATCAAGCTGTTGCGGCTGTTGCAGACCAACGGCCGCCTCACCAATGCCGAGTTGGCCGACAAGGTCGGCGTCAGCGCCGCGACCTGCCATCGCCGCACCCAGCGCCTGTTCGAGGAAGGCTTCATCAAGCAAATTCGGGCGATGGTGGCGCCGCGCAGGGTCGGCAAGGGGGCGCTTGTCATGGTCGGCGTGGTGCTCGACCGCTCAACGCCGGAGAGCTTTGCCGCCTTCGAGCAGGCCGCCGCCAAGCTGAAATTCGTGCTCGACTGCCATCTGGTCGCCGGCGACTTCGATTATTTCCTGAAAATCCGCGTCGGCGACATGGAGGATTTCAACCGCATCCATGGCGAGCAGCTGATCCGCCTTCCCGGCGTGCGCCAGACCCGCACCTTCTTCGTGATGAAGGAAGTAGTCGACAACGCGCCGCTGGAGTTTTGACGCGCGCTACGCCGGTGCCGGCAGCAGCCTGGTGTCATCAGCACCGCCATCCGCCTGCGCGCTGCGCTCGCCAAAATAGTCCCAGGCCTTTTCGTGGCCATAATAGACGAAGGGGCCGAGCACAAAGCCGGTCGCCGACAGGATGACCGCCTGTCCGACATTGCCCACCACGACATAGTTGGTCGTGAAGTCCATGATGGTCGCGAGCGTGCGGAAGGTGACGGTCTTGGCGAGCGCGCGGCTGACCGTGAGGCCGCCGATTCCAACGGCGACCCGCTCGGGATCCCCTTCCGTCGGCGTGAGGAGCGGCAGCGCGACGCCGGATTCGGGATGAGCGAGATAGTTCCATCCCGCTTCATGCGCGAAATAGAACAGCGGACCCGCGACGAGGTTGAAGGTGGAGAGGCCGGCTGCGGTCGCAAGCTCACCGATCACGATGTAATTCGTGGTGAAGTCGAGCGTCGTGACGATGAGGCGGTAGGTGATGGTTTTGGCAATCGCCTGTCCCATCGCAAACCGCGGCAACAGGGAGTTCTGCGATTTCGCCAAAGCCTGACCGGTCGCCGGCGTGTTCGACCGGCGCGGGCTAGCCGCCCGCGCCATGCGCCGCCGCAGCATCGGCAACGCCTTCGGCAACAGCCGCGGCGCCAGCACGGCGGCACCACCGATCACCAGCCCCGGGATCAGCGCCGCCTCGATCAGGGCAGCGCCTGCAACGACAGCTACTCCGACAGCTATGTATTGCTTCATCGCGGGCCTCCATGCGCTCGTCGCAGAGCTGAGTGTTAGCGGCGTCACATGTAAGAAAAATGTCGCAACTTCGCTAAGGCCCGGCAAGTGGTGCAAAAGCCAATAAAAGGGCCCCATTTCGGGGCCCTCGCGTTGCGAGAGATCGGCTGACCGACAGCGCGATCAATACCTCGCGACCACCGAGCCGCTTGGCGGAGGGCCCCAATTGAATTTCACATTCACGCCGGCGCGCACCATGTCATCGCTCAGCTTGGTGTCACGAGTCGCGATCGTGCCGCCCGCAATAGCCAGCGGCGGAACGAAATATTGCTTCGATTCGAACCCGGCGTGCAGATATTCGAGCTTGAGCGTCACGTCGGCAAAGGCATCGGCCCAGACCGCGTACTCACCGCCGGCACCGAGCACCCAGCCGGTGCGATCCTTCGAGTCGACAACGGTGCCGAACAGCGGATTGGAAACCGCGACCTCCGTACCGGCGAAAGCGACACCGGCGGTGCCGTACACCATGAAACGATCGATGGCGTAGCCGAAGCGGCCGCGCAGCGTATCGATCCACTTTTCGCGGGTGGAGCTCGTTGTCCCGGCCACGAACGGGGGCTGATCAAGCGCGCTGCCGCGCTTGTTGGTCCAGGAATAGTCGTTCTCGATGCCGAGCACGAAGTTGCTGACTTGCACGTTGCAGCCCACTGTGCCGCCCGCGATGCCGCCGCTCAGGTCGTAGTTGCCGGTAATAGGCTGATTGGCATTCGCACCCGAACGCGCGATCTGGCTGCTGCCACCCCAGTTGCCGCCGCCCTCAACGCCGATATAGCAGCCGGTCCAGGAGAAGATCGCAGGCACCGGCAGCGGCGCCTTGGCCGGCACAACCGGAAAATCCGCCGCGGAGGCCGTGGTCGTAACGCCCATCAAAACCGCAGCAATCGAGAAAATCTTTTTCATTGTGCAACGCCCCATGCACTTAATTGGTGGAACCTTATCAGCGCCCCCATTTGAGGGCTGTGACGGAACCGCAACGTTCTATCTAAAATAGCGGCCGGACCAGGCTTTTCCCGGTCGGCGACACCGAGCAGACGGCGCCTGTTACCGTCCACGCCGGCATCTCGCGCTATGGACTTTCCGGGGCAATGTCCCTACCCAAACAATGATCTTCCGATTTCGGAAGAGCCCCAACGCAAACAATAAGATACCGGGAGCTCAGAAACCGTGCCCGACCCGCAGCCCTTGTCCTCTCCTTTGGCCTCCATCGAAGCCGTCGAGAGCGGCCTTGCTTCCCAGGGCTATATTGCGAGCCGCCAGATCGCGACCGCGGTCTACCTGTCGGAGCAGATCGCCAAGCCCATCCTGGTCGAGGGACCGGCCGGCGTCGGCAAGACCGAGTTGGCCAAGGCGATCGCGGCCTGGCGCGGCCTGAAGATGATCCGCCTGCAATGCTATGAGGGGCTGGACGAGGCCAAGGCGCTCTATGAATGGAAATACGCAAAGCAGCTTCTCTACACGCAAATCCTGAAGGACAAGCTTGGCGAAGTGCTGGGCGGCGCCGAGACGCTGCATGCGGCGCTCGACCAGCTGCATGATTTCGGCGACGTGTTCTTCTCCAAGGAATTCGTCGAGCCGCGGCCGCTGTTGCAGGCGCTGGAGCAGCCGAAGGGCTGCGTGCTGCTGATCGACGAGATCGACAAGTCCGATGCCGAGTTCGAGTCGCTACTGCTGGAAATCCTCTCGGATTTCCAGGTCTCGATCCCCGAGCTCGGCACCATCGCCGCTGTGGTGCCGCCGACGGTGATCCTGACCTCCAACAGCGAGCGCAATCTCGGCGACGCGCTCAAGCGCCGCTGCCTGCATCTGCATATCGGCTTTCCCGAGCAGAAACTCGAAGAGCGCATTGTCGAGAGCCGCGTGCCCGGCATTTCACAGACGCTGCGCAAGCAGCTTGTGAGCTTCATTCATTCGATCCGAACGCTCGATCTGAAGAAGCAGCCTTCGGTGAGCGAGACCATCGACTGGGCACGGGTGCTGGTGCTGCTGCAGGCTTCCGAGCTCGGCCACGAGATGGTCAAGGACACGCTCAACGTGCTCCTGAAATACGAAAGCGATGTCGAGGCGGCGCTGCCGCATGTGACGACTTTCGTCGCCAATGCCTCGCGGCACAACGCGTTCGGCTAGCGCCAGATGAGAGACAACCTCCATCGCTTCTTTCGCGCCGCGCGGGGAGCCGGAGTGCATGTCTCGCCGGCCGAGAGCATCGACGCGATGCGGGCGGTGGCCAAGGTCGGCTTCGAGGAGCGCAGCATCCTGCGCGACACGCTGCTGCTGACGCTCGCGAAAAGCGAGGACGAGAAGAAGTCCCTGGGTTCCTGCTTCGACCTGTTCTTCTCGCAAGGCGAGCCGGTGCAGCCGAGCGATGCGAAACAGTCGGCAGACGAGCGCGCGCCGGCCTCACCAAATCAATCAGCCCAAAGCGCAGGCGGCGGGCAGCCGCAAAATCTGGGTCCGCTCGCGCAAATGCTGCTGGCACAGGATCCATCCGCCATCGCCGCCGCGATTGCCAATGCCGCCAGCGCCGCCTCGCTCTCCGACATCCGCTATTTCACCCAGCGCGGTATCTTCCAGAGCCGCCTGCTGGACCAGATGGGCATCCAGCGCCTCAACGATGATCTCGACGGATTGACCGCGACCAATCCCGCACTGGCGGAGCGCCTCACCACGGCGACCGACGCACTGCGCGAAACCGTTCGCGACCGCGTGGCACAGGCGTTGCTGCTCTATGGCCGGGAGGAAGCGGAAAACCTGCGCAATGAAATCCTGCGCAACGCGCCGCTGGCGCGGATCGAGCCGCGGCAGATCGAGCAGATGCGCTCGCTGATCCGCCAGATGGCGCGGCGGCTGCGCGAGCGTTTCTCCAAGCCGCGCAAGCGCCAGCGCCGCGGCCATCTCGATGTCCGCAGAACACTACGCCGGAACGCCGCCTGGGGCAGTGTTCCCTTCCTCACCGCCTGGAAACGCAAGCACCGCGACAAGCCGAAGATCGTCGCGCTCTGCGACGTATCGGGCTCGGTGGCGCGGGTCTCGGACTTCTTCCTGCTATTGATCCACAGCCTGCACGAGGTGGTCTCGGACGTGCGCTCGTTTGCCTTTTCCGGACACCTGATCGAGGTCAGCGACATCCTCGAATCCAAGAGCGCGGAAGAAGCGATGCACGATATCATGGGCAAGGTTGGTTTCGGTTCCTCCGACTACGGCTCTTCCCTTGCGGATTTCGAACGGCAGTGGATGGCAAGCGTAACGCCGCAGACCACGGTGATCGTGCTCGGCGATGCGCGCTCGAACAATCTCGATCCCCGCGCCGATATCCTGCGGCGGATTTCCGAACGGTCGAAGCGCGTGGTGTGGCTCAATCCCGAGGGCCGCCTGACCTGGGGTTTTGGCGACTCCGAGATGCCGCGCTACGCCACCTTCTGCAACGTCGTACGCCAATGCGCCACCGCCCAGCAGCTGGAGCGCGCGGTGACAGATATCGTCGCGACGTATCATTAAACTGAGTCGCGTCCCAGGCTGCCTTCCTTCTCCCCTTGTGGGAGAAGGTGGCGCGCGCAACGCGCGCGCCGGATGAGGGGTTTCTATCCGCGAACTGGGACTGAGTTTGTGGAGACAGACCCCTCACCCGGATCGCTGCGCGATCCGACCTCTCCCACAAGGGGAGAGGTGCACCTTCAATGTGGCTTCCACTTAACCTACAAGCGCGCCGAACTTTATCTCTGCAGCGGCCCTCCATCGACACCGGCCCACGGCAGGCCAAGATGCGCCAATATCGTCGGCGCGACATCGACGACACGGGCCAGCTCTTCGCGCACCGCGCCGGCGATGAAGCCCTGGCCGGAGATCATCATGAAGGGCGATTGCTCGTATCTCCCGAGCCCACCATGTTGCCCGCATCCCATGCGGTCGGGCTTGCCGAAGGCGGGCTTCGCAGCGAAGCTCGAACCGGGAATGCCGAAGGCGTTCGGCGCGTCCGTTGCGCGCATCGAGACGGCGAAGGCGAGACAGGCGTCGGGTGCCTGCCCTATGGAAGCAAGCCCGTCGGGATCGAACACCTCGCCGGCCCATACGCGGCTTTGCAGAAATGAGCGCAGCTCCGGTAGCTTCGCGGTCTGGTCAGGACGCACATAGATCAGCGCAGACGTGCCGTTCGACACCGCAACCACATCGCCCGATGTCGCGCTTACCTTGAAGCCTGCAGCGATCAGCTCGGCATCGACGTCGATCACGCCTTCGACGGTCTGATGGCCGTGGTCGGAACCGACCAGGAGCAGCACATCGTCGCCGGCCGTACGCAGCCGCGACACGGCATCGACGACAAGCGCGACATGCGCGTCGGCTTGCGCGAGCACGGCGTGGTGCTCGGGGGAACCAAGCGCGACCTCATGCTGGATATGATCGGGTTCGCCCATCCAGAGCACGGCAACGGCCGGCCGCCACCGTTCCAGCACGTCGCCGACGAACCGCTCGGTCATGCGACGGTCCCCCGCCACGTCAAGCGTCACATCGAGATGATCGTCGTCATCGATGCGCTGCCGGCCGGGACCGAACGAGCCGGCGCGGTGATAGACATGGCCGTAGCCATCGGGATCGTGCGCATAGGCCGCCCCGGGCGAGACATTGCTGAAGATGATGGCGCCGCCATGATCCCTGACCCGCTCGGCAAGGGTGGGCATCGCCAGCGAGCGGCCGGTGACGCGCCTTTTGTGCTGGAGAAAGTCCGGATGGCCGGCGTCGCGCAGCACGAGCTTTCCATCCTCCAACAGCGCCACTGAATTTCCCTGCAGGCCATGGCGCGCGGGAAAGCATCCCGTCGCCAGGCTCGCGGACACCACCCGGGTGCAGGAAGGAAACACGGTCCGATAGTTTTCAAGCCGCTCGGCCTGTTCGGCAAAGCGATGGAGATGCGGCGTGAGCTCGGGCGAGATCATGTCCCGCCTCAGCCCATCGACGGTGACAACGACAGCACGGCGCATCAGCAGGCCTCGATGGAATGAAGAGATTTCATATCGGTTCGGGAGCCCTTGCTGCAACCGCGTCCGTCAACCATGCGGCGATCGACAGCAGCCCGGCATCCCCTCCCCGCCGTCCGACGAGTTGAACGCCGATCGGCAGGCCGCTTGATCCCTGCAACAGAGGCAGCGAGACGGCCGGCAGGCCGGCAAGGCTCCAGGGCATGCAGAGCGCGCCCGAACCGGGCTCCAAGGCCGCTGTCGCTTCGCCCGGTGCGGAGAGCGTGATCAGCGCATCGACATGCGAAAACAAGCCGTCCGCGACAGCGGCAAGTTCATTCGCACTCCTGTCGAAGCCGATATATGTCGCCGCATCCATCTCGTGACCAGCCGCAATCAGATCGCGAAGCGCATTGTTGTATCCCCGCTGGGTTTCCGCCGACATTCCGCCGAAACGATCGGCCATATGTGCCGCGAGAATCCCGAGCGTGATGCGCTCAGCGGCATCGAATTCGGCGGGCAGTTCGACGTCCTCGATCGCAAAAGGAAACTGCCGGCACAGTGCCTCGAGCGCGGCGGCGGCATCGGGCGCGACGTCCGTCCAGGCCGGCCCGCGAACGAACGCTAGCCGTTGCGGCGGACGCGGCATGCACGTTTCCAGTTCTGGCGAGAATACCGAGGCGAATAATGCGAGGTCGTCCACCGAGCGCGCCAGAAATCCCACATTCGCAAGCCGCGGCACCAGAATATTGGAGCCGCGCATGCTGGTGAAGCCAAAGCTCGGCTTGAAGCCGAACGCGCCACAGAACGAGGCCGGCAGGAGTGTCGACGCAGTATGCTGCGTGCCGAGCGCCAGCGGCACCATCTCGTCCGCGACCGCGGCAGCGGAGCCCGCGGACGAGACGCCGGCCGACCGTTCGCCATCATGCGGGTTGCGGCAAGAGGTGGCCGCATACATGCCGAACTCGGAGGTCACGGTCTTGCCGATGATGACGGCGCCCGCCGCACGCAAGCGCGCGACGGCATCCGCATCGTGTGGCGGGCGGCGGCCGCGCAGGCTCGGGCTGCCGTATTCACTGGGCATATCGGCGGTGTCGAAGACATCCTTGACGCCGATCGGCAGTCCATGCAGCGGCCCGAGCGGCACTCCCGATTGCTGCCGCTCATCGGCCTCGCGGGCGCAGTGGATGGCGGCTTCGCGGTCGAGATGACACCAGGCGCCGATCGTGCTTTCGCGTTCGGCGATCCTCGCCAGGCAGGCCTGGACGAGGTCGAGCGAGCTGAGCGCGCCATGCCTGATGGCTCCCAGCGCGTTTCGCGCCGAGAGCCGGTTTGCTTCCATCGTCGCAATATTCGTCACGCCTCGATTTACTTTCAACGCGCTTTCGCTTCGCTCTGTACTGCGGCGGCACAGCCGGAGTCGGCCGCGCTGCGGAAGGCGGTGGCGGCTGGAACCGTCGCGAGCTTCTCATAATAGTCCCAGGGGTAACGGCTCTCTGCCGGCGTCTTTACGCGGTAGACACTGAGATCATAGGTGACGCGGCCATTGGCCTGAAGGCGCGCTTCCTTGCCGAAGCGATCGACGGTAAGCTGGCGCATGGCCGCATTCACGGTCGCGGCGTCATCGCTATGGCTCGCTTTGACCGCTTTCAGATAATGCGTGACCGACGTGTAGACGCCAGCCTGCTCGCGGGTCGGCTTGCCGCCGTGCAGTTTCTCGAAACGCGCGGCAAAGGCGCGGGTCGCGTCGTTATCGTCCCAATAGAAACCGGTGGTGATGATCAGGCCCTGCGCCACATCGAGGCCG
>DATHMA010000093.1:0-12108 GCA_035487555.1 Bradyrhizobium sp.
GCGCCGACGAGGCCCGCGCCAATGCCCCAGCCCAGGCCATGGGCTTCGGCGGAAGTGGTGGTGGAAGCGATGCTGCCGGTCGCGGCAAGGGCGGCGACAGAGAGAGCGGCAATCTTGGTCTTGATCGACATGATTTAACTCCGTCCGGTTGCGGGCGGGCCGTTGTGGTCCGCATGTGCCGATTGGACGGAAGCAGGGCGAAATCGGTTCGGAACTCCGGCGTGAAATTTTGGTAAGCCGGATTTATCACTGCTGAAACAATGGATTAGGGGCGTCGCGCGGGCCGTTGCGGCTTGCTTTGCAAAAAAGCGCTCACATCGAATTTATCGACATCATCGAGCAATTCGATGAACCTCTGCGCGCCGTAATCGAGCAGTTGCTGGCCCTTCTCCGCCGTCGCCAGCGTCGCGTTGCCGACCGCGCCGCTTTCGTTGAGATCCTGCGCCTGCCAGGCAAAGGGCGCAGGGCGCTGGGTCGAAAGCCAGCGATATTCCTGCTCCATCGCGATGCTGCTCGAGGGAAAATCCGCGATTGCGCCGACGCGCACATGCTCCTTGTATTTTGCCAGCATGATCGAGGTCTCGACCGCGCCGCCGTGAATGCCGTGACGCAGCTCTTCTTCCGGAAACAATCCCTGCGGCACGCCGAAGCGCGACCATGACGTGGTGACGGCGAGCAGTCCGTGATAGGCACGCAGGTCCTGCGCCACCAGCATCATCGCAGCAGCATTGCCGCCATGGCTCGTGACCATGACGAGCTTCTTGACGCCGGCCCCTGCGACGCTCTCGCCGAGCGCCATCCACTCTTTCAGCGCGGTCTCGGTCGACAGCGTCAGTGTTCCCGCGAAATCGATGTGCTCGGTCGAGATCCCGATCCTCTGGATGGGAAGAAACGTCACTGGGCTGGTGCGAGGTAAAAGCTCGCGCACCCGCGCCAGATAAGCCTCTCCGATCATCACGTCGGTTTCCAGCGGCAGATGCGGGCCATGCTGCTCGGTCGCCCCCAGCGGCATGACGGCGATCCACCGCGCCGCGGTGGCGTCGTCCGTTTTGGTCCAGTCGATGTCGGACCAGTCGCGGGGAGGAGGGTCGGAACGCATCGCGCGAGGTGTTTCTTTCGCCGGATTTGCAGGGTAGTTAAGGTGCCTCCTCCCATCATGGGCCAGAACGAACGACGGAGTCCAATCATGAAAACGGCGCTTCGGCTGCGAGCGTTAACGGCGGGCTTTTTTGCCGTGGTTTTGGCTGGGATGCCGGCCTTCGCGCCGGCCTTGGCCCAGGACAAGGCGCCTGACAAGGGCGGCGCGCCGATACAGGACAAGCTCGACAAGGTCTCGTTCGGAACCAACTGGGTGGCCGAGGCCGAGCATGGCGGCTTCTTCCAGGCAGTTGCCGACGGCACCTACAAGAAATACGGCCTCGACGTCACCATCGTGCCGGGCGGGCCCAATGAGAACAACCGCATGCTGCTGATCGCGGGCAAGATCGATTTCTTCATGACCGCGAACACGCTGATGGCGTTCGATGCGGTCTCCAACAAGGTGCCGGTGGTTTCGGTCGCCTCGATCTTCCAGAAGGATCCGCAGGTCTTCCTGACACATCCCGAGGCCAAGATCACCAAGCTCGAGGAATTAAAGCCGCTGACGCTGTTCATCTCCAAGGACGGCATCACCAGCTATTTCCAGTGGCTGAAATCGGAATACGGCTTCAGCGAGAAGAACGTCCGGCCCTATACGTTCAACGCGCAGCCTTTCATCGCTTCCCCGCAAAGCGCGATGCAGGGCTATGTCACATCAGAGCCGTTCGCGGTCGAGAAGGCGGCGGGCTTCAAGCCGGGCGTGCTGCTGCTGGCCGATTACGGCTTCAACACCTATTCGACCCTGATCGAGACGCGCCAGGACGTGATCGAGAAGAAGCCAGACCTGGTGCAGCGCTTCGTCGATGCCTCCATCATCGGCTGGTACAATTACATCTACGGCGACAACTCCGCCGGCAATGCGATGATCAAGAAGCTCAACCCCGAGATGACCGACGATCTGCTCGCCTATTCCGTCGCCAAGATGAAGGAATACGGCATCGTCGATTCCGGCGACAGCATGAAGAACGGCATCGGCGCCATGAGCGACGAGCGCGTCACCAGCTTCTTCCAGAAGATGGTAAAGGCCGGCGTGGTCAAGTCCGATCTCGATTATCGCAAATCCTATACGCTGCGCTTCGTCAACAAGGCTGTCGGCGTCGAGCTACGGTCGAAGCAGTAAATGGCACAAGCTGCCCTGCCGGATGTCGAGGTGAATGCCGCGCGGCTGGCGGTCAGCCTGCGCGAGGTCACCAAGGTCTATGACAACGGTGTCATGGCGCTGGGGCCGTTCGATCTTGCCGTTCGCAAGGGCGAGTTCGTCTCGTTGCTCGGCCCGTCCGGCTGCGGCAAGTCGACGGCGCTGCGGATCATGGCGGGGCTTGCCGCCCCGAGCGCCGGGCGGGTTCAGGTGGCTCATCATGATGGCGCGTTGCCGGGGCAGAGCATCGGCTTCGTGTTCCAGGAGCCGACCTTGATGCCCTGGACCTCGGTGCGGGAGAATGTGCGGCTGCCGCTGAAACTGGCGCGCGTGCCGGCAGCGGAATCCGGGCAGCGCGTCATGGAAGCCTTGACGCGGGTCGGGCTTGCCGAATTTGCCGGCAGTTTTCCGCGGGAATTATCGGGCGGCATGAAGATGCGGGTGTCGCTGGCGCGTGCGCTCGTGACCGATCCCGATATCCTGCTGATGGATGAGCCGTTCGCAGCCCTCGACGAGATCACGCGCTTCCGCCTCAACAACGATCTGTTGGCGCTGTGGCGCAACCTGAAGAAGACCGTCGTGTTCGTGACGCATTCGGTGTTCGAATCCGTCTATCTCTCCCAGCGCGTGATCGTGATGACGCAACGGCCCGGCCGGATCAGCGCCGAGATCAAGATCGACGCGCCCGAGCCGCGCAATGAGGAGTTTCGGACGTCGGCCGCCTACGGCGAATATTGCCGGAACGTGTCGGCGGCGCTGGCGCCCTCTTATTCCGGACAGGCGTTGCTATGAGCGCTCCGCAAAATGGGCGTGCTCCCACCGCTGCGGTAAGCGACGGCGCCGTCCGCATATGGCGCCTCGTGCTGCCGGTCATTGTCGCAGCCGTGGGCACGGCAGCCTGGGAATTGGTGGTGCGCGCCAACAATATCCCGCCCTATGTGTTGCCGGCCCCATCGGCGATATTCTCTACCCTCTTCAGCGATTGGGAGGTGCTGTGGCAATCCCTGCTCACGACATTGCTGACGACGCTGGAAGGCTTCATCGCCGCCAGCATCGGCGGCATCCTGCTCGCGCTGCTGTTCAATCTCTCGAAGCTCGTCGAATTTTCGTTGTTTCCTTACGCGGTGATCCTGCAAGTGACGCCCGTCATCGCGATCGCGCCGCTGCTTCTGATCTATCTGCCGCAGCAGACCGCGGTCGTGGTCTGCGCCTGGATCGTGGGATTTTTCCCCGTGCTGTCCAACACGACGCTCGGCCTTAATTCTGTGGACCGCAACCTTTCCGGGTTATTTCAGCTTTATCGCGCCTCGCGCTGGCAGACGCTGCTGTTCCTGAAGCTGCCGACCGCGCTGCCCTATATTCTCGGCGGCCTGCGCATCGCAGGTGGGCTATCGCTGATCGGCGCGGTGGTGGCCGAAATTGCGGCGGGCTCCGCCGGCGCCGGCTCCGGACTTGCCTATAGAATCGCCGAATCCGGCTATCGTCTCAACATACCCCGCATGTTCGCAGCGCTGCTTTTGCTGTCGCTTGCCGGGATTGTCATCTATGCCGTGCTGGCGCTAATTTCCCATCTGTTGCTCAGGCGTTGGCACGAAAGTGCGCTTGGAAAGGAAAACTGATGACGGCCGTCTCCTCCGAAAAGATCGATCTTCTGATCTATGGGCCGATGCGGCCAATCCTGGAAAATGGCTTTTCCGACCAGTTCGTGGTGCATTCCGCCGAAACCCGCGCCGACCTCGAGCGGCTGACGCCGGATACGGTGGCGAAACTGCGCGGCATGGCCGTGACCTACCATACGGTCGCCGCCAACAAGGAATCGCTGGCGCGCTTTCCCAAGCTCGAGATCGTCGCGAGCTTCGGCGTCGGCTACGATCATGTCGACGCGGCCTATGCCCGCGACAACAACATCATGGTCACCAATACGCCGGACGTGCTGACCGAGGAGGTCGCCGACGTCGCGATGGGACTTCTGATCTCGACGCTGCGCGAATTCGTCAAGGCCGACCGCTATGTGCGCTCCGGCCTGTGGCAGACCCAGAACTATCCGCTCAGCGTGGGCTCGCTGCGCGACCGCAAGGTCGGCATTGTCGGCATGGGGCGGATCGGACAGGCGATTGCGCGCCGGATTGAAGCCTCGCACGTGCCGGTCTTCTACCATTCGCGCAAGCCCGCTTCCGGCGTGTCCTACAAGCACTATCCCGACTTGATCGAGATGGCGAAGGCGGTCGACACCTTGATGGTGATCGTGCCGGGCGGCGCCTCGACCAACAAGATGATCAATGCCGAGGTCATGAAGGCGCTGGGCCCCCGCGGCGTCATCATCAATGTCGCGCGCGGCAGCGTGATCGACGAGCAGGCGCTGGTCGCCGCGCTGAAATCGGGCACGATCCTCGCCGCCGGCCTCGACGTGTTCGAGAAGGAGCCGAACGTGCCGGACGAACTGAAGTCCATGCAGAATGTCGTCTTGCTGCCACACATTGGTTCGGCTTCCGTGGTAACACGCAACGCGATGGACCAGCTCGTGGTCGACAATCTCAAGAACTGGTTCGCCGGCAAGCCGCCGCTGACCCCGGTTGCGGAGACGCCGATCAAGGCGAGCTAAAAAATCAAGGCCAGCGACATAAGGCCCGCCAACAAGAGCCAGCTCATGAAGTTCCGCCTCTCGCTTGCGTTCGCTATGCTGTCCGCATGTGCCATTGTGGCCTCAAGCGCGCATGCGCAAGACGCGGCGGATCTGAAAAAGGACATGGTCGGGCAGTGGGAGCTCTCTACCACCGACCGCAGCAAGACCTGCGTGGTGATGCTGAAGCCGGATTCGACACCGCAAGGATTGAAGCTCGAGCTCGAGCCGGGCTGCGCGGCCGCCTTGCCCTTCACCAAGGCCATCACCGGCTGGAACGTCAAGGGACTCGACATCGTCCGCCTGCAGGATGCCACCGGTGAGGCGGTGGTCGATTTCACCCAGGTCGAGGCCGGCATTCTGGAGGGCACGCGCTCGGGCGAGGGCGTCTACATCCTGCAAAATCTCGCCGCCGCCCGCTCGCTCGCCAAATCGATGGACCAGATGATCGGCGACTGGTCGATGGTACGCGGCAACAGCGGCAACGCCATCTGCGGGCTGACGCTCACCAATACCGACGCCGGCAACGACAATTTCCAGGTGTTCCTGAAACCGAAATGCGATTCCGCCGTCGAGACCTTTGCGCCGACGCAGTGGCGGCTGGAGCACGGCCAGATCATGCTGATGTCGGGCAGCGGTGAGATCTGGCGCTTCGAGGCCGACGACAACGCCCAATGGCGCCTCGTCCCTGACAGCGCCGACCCCCTGATCATGGTGCGGCAGCAGTAGGCCGTTCGGAACCGCATCGCGCCAGCTCGGACTGCGGAAGCCGTCACCACGCGTGCGTTTCAATCCGGAGATTTCGACTGCGGTTTGATCGGCGCGAGCCTGC
The DNA here is from genome assembly GCA_035487555.1 of Bradyrhizobium sp. Classification (GTDB taxonomy): domain Bacteria; phylum Pseudomonadota; class Alphaproteobacteria; order Rhizobiales; family Xanthobacteraceae; genus Bradyrhizobium. The sequence continues at coordinate 5,728 of DATHMA010000093.1, forward strand.
GCCGTGCAGCGCTGGATCGCGCCCTGACGCTAAACGCCAGTTGCTTTATATAACAGATATGTTAATTAACGTATGTGTTAACTAACAATTGCCGGTAGTCATGAGCGCGCCCCAGCTCGATCATGTGTTCGCAGCCCTCGCCGATCCGACGCGGCGGGCGATTGTCGAGCGGCTGCTTGCCTCCGGCGAACTTTCCGTCAGCGACGTGGCCGCGCCATTCGAGATCAGCGCCCCGGCGATCACGCGCCACCTCCAGGTGCTGGAGCGGGCCGGCCTGATCGAGCGTCGCATCGAGCGACAGTGGCGTTACGTGCGGGTGCGCACCGATGCGCTGGAGCGCGTCGAGAGCTGGCTGTCGCGGCAGCGGCGCTATTGGACCGGCGCGCTGGATCGGCTGGAAGCGCTGGCGGCGGCGCAAACGCCGAAACGGAGAAAATCATGAGCGACGCTGAAGACGTCATCCTGCGGATGGAGCGTCTGATCGCGGCCCCTCCCGACATTCTGTTTGCGCTCTGGATCGAGCCGGCCGAACTCGTGAAATGGTGGGCGCCCGCCGGCCTTGTCGCCGAGGTCGATACGCTCGATGTGCGTCCTGATGGTCGCTGGCGCACGGTGCTGCGCCGGCCCGACGGCAGCGGCCTCGCGGCAAGCGGCGTCTACCGCATCGTCGAGCCCCCGCGCCGTCTCGCCTTCACCTGGGCCTGGGAGGGCCCCTCCGGCGCGCGCGGCCATGAGACCGAGGTATCCGTCAGCTTCGAGCCGGCGCCCGGCGGCACGCGGCTCGTTCTGGTGCAGCAGAGTTTCGAGAACGGGCAGGCCCGCAACAACCACAACCGCGGCTGGGCGGCGAGCTTCGACCGCATCGGCGCGATCGTCGGAAGATGAGGAGCAACCTCGTGACCAAACCGGAGATCATCGGCTCCTTGCGATCGAGCTACACACGCGTGGTGCGCATGGTCTGCGAGGAGAAGGGCATCGACTATAGGCTGACCGAGACGCAGCTCGGCTCGCCCGAAGTCCGCGCGATCCATCCCTTTGGCAAGATGCCAGTGTTGCGCCACGGCGATTTCACGCTGTGCGAATCCAAGGCAATCGCGACCTATCTCGACCGCGCCTTTCCGGGACCGGTGTTGACGCCGGAGGATCCCATGCTGGCCGCGCGCATGGAGCAATGGGTGTCGCTGATCAACACGGTGATGGATCCGACATTGGTGCGGACCTATCTGTTCGCCTACGCCTTCCCCAAGACCGCCGACGGCGCGCCGGACCGCGCGATCATCGATGCCGTCCTGCCGAAGGTGCGGGAGCAGCTGGGGATGGTCGATCGGGCGGTTGCCGCGGAAAGCTATCTCGCCGGCGACCGGCTGACGCTGGCCGACATGTTCATCCTGCCGATCCTGCATTACCTGAAGCTCCTGCCGGAATCCGGCCAGATGCTGGCGCCCCGAACCCCGCTCGGCCGCTATCTCGACACCCATGCGACGCGCGCGAGCTACGCCAGTACGGTGCCACCGCTGGGCCCGCCGCGCCGGGCCCGGCCTGCCGCCTGACGTCTGAAAGCATTTTTTTGGCTCCCGCTGTCGATTGGGGCGTGCTTCAAACGTCGTCCCGGATGAGCGAGACGTTTTGCCGCCAGCCTGGCCGCTGCTCGCTGCAACAGGAGAGCTTGAGACATGCGCTTCATGTACATCGTGACGTCCCCCAAAGGTCATATGATGCCAAATCAGGGGCTGATGGATGCGATCCTCAAGATCCGTGACCGCGAAATCAAGGCCGGTCGCATGATCGACGATGGCGGGCTGATGCCGGTCGCGACCGGTGCGCGGGTGAAGATATCGGACAACAAGCTCAGCGTGATCGACGGACCGTTCGTGGAGGCCAAGGAAGTCATCGGCGGCTACGCGATCTTCGAATTGCGCGACAAGGAAGAAGCGGTCGCGATGGCAAAGGAGTTCATGCAACTGCACGCCGACCACATGCCGGAATGGGAGGGCACTTGCGAGGTCCGCGCCTTTATGCCGCGTCCGCCACATGCATGACGTGCGAAGGTCGGTGGCGATGAGCGCCGCCGACCTTCACCGCACGATCCTCGCAGTGTGGCGCATCGAGCAGCCGAGGCTGATCACCAGCCTCTCCCGCATGCTGCGCGATGTGCCGCTCGCCGAGGATTTGACCCAGGATACGCTGCTCGCGGCGCTGGAGCATTGGCCCGCGACCGGTGTGCCGGAAAATCCGGGTGCATGGCTGATGACAGCCGCGAAGCGTCGGGCGCTCGATCATTTGCGTCGCGGCCAAATGCTGGCGCGCAAACACGACGTCATCCAAAGCGACCTGGAGCGGGAGCAACAGATCATGCCTGATCCCGACACGGCGCTGGACGATGAATTCGGCGACGAGCTGCTGCGGCTGTTGTTCACGGCCTGCCACCCGCTGCTGTCGCGCGAGGCCCGCGCCGCGCTGGCGCTGCGCATGGTGTGCGGGCTGACGACGGAGGAGATCGCGCGCGCTTTCCTGATCTCGGAGGCGACCGTCGCGCAACGCATCGTTCGCGCCAAACGGACGCTGTCGGAATCCGGTCTTGCCTACGAGATACCGCGCGGAGAGGAGCTGTCCGAGCGGCTCGCTTCGGTGCTCGAAGTCGTCTATCTCGTCTTCAACGAAGGCTACACCGCCGCAGGGGGCGAGGAGTGGTTGCGGCCGCAGCTCTGCGACGAGGCGCTGCGGCTCGGGCGCATGCTCACCGCGATCGCGCCGCAGGAACCGGAGACGCATGGGCTGCTGGCGCTGATGGAGCTGAACGCCTCGCGCAGTGCGGCGCGGACCGATGCGCAAGGCGATATCGTGCTGCTGATGGAGCAGAACCGCGCGCGGTGGGATCTGCTGCAGATCGGCCGCGGCCTGCGGTCGCTGGTGAGAGCCGAAGCACTCGGCGGCGCCGGCGGCTTCTATGCATTGCAGGCTGCGATCGTCGCCTGCCACGCGCGCGCGAGCAAACCTGACGAAACCAATTGGCACGCCATCGCCTCGCTCTATGCGAGGCTGGCGGCCTTGATACGTTCGCCCGTGATCGAGCTCAACCGCGCGGTCGCCGTCGGCATGGCCGAGGGCCCCGCGGCGGGGCTTGCGATCACCGACGAGCTTGCGGGCGCGCCTGCGCTCAGAAATTACCATTTGCTGCCGACGGTCCGCGGCGACTTCCTGGAAAGATTGGGCCGCTATGAAGAGGCTCAGGCGGCATTCGAGGCGGCTGCGCAACTTACGGCGAACACGCGCGAGCGCGACATGCTCGAGCGCCGCGCGGAGGCCGCCAAAAATAAGGCAAATCAGAGATAATTTGTCGCAGGTGCGAGCCTCATCCGTCGGCGCCGCCGAAAGGCGAGGTCATTGACCTCGGTCGGTCCCAATGCGAACAAGCCCGAACACTGCTTCTACATAAGGAGAATCGTGGAAATGGTTCGAAATGCGGGAATTGCGGCGTTGCTAGCACTCGCCGTTGTGATGCCGACCCACGAGGCGGCGGCCCAGAACAACACCCTTGGCGGTGCGCTGTTCGGCGGCGCAGCCGGCGCCATTGTCGGCGGCGCGGTCGGAGGCGGCCGAGGTGCTGCGATCGGCGCGGTCATCGGCGCCGGCACGGGAGCCGCCATTGCCAGCGAAGGCGACCGGCGCCGCGATGGCTACTACTGGTATCACGATGGCTGCTACATCCAGCGCGGTGACGGCGGGTGGATGCGGGTCGACCCCCGCTATTGCTACTGAGCGTTCCGCGATCATCGATTTCGAGAGGCGCCTTCGGGCGCCTCTTTCGCGTTTTGTCACCGGTCGACCGGGCGCTTTTTCCCGCGGCACTATTGTCCTGAAATGGGATCGACCGCGGGAAAGCCGAGCGCGTGGGCGCCGGCGCGCGCGTAGAATCGCTCCTGCGCGAAGATATGCTGCCGCGCAGCGTGAATGTCGCGCAATCGGCGCTGCAGTGGCGAAGCGTTGTGCACGGAGCTGGATCCACCAAGCGTATAGCAGCCGCTGACGATGTCGGTGCAGGCCGCATGGATCCACGCGCTGCCCTGCAGGCTTTGCGCAAAATCCGCCTTGTGATCGAGCGTGCCAGCCATCGCGTGCTGCCATTGGCTTTCGGCCTGAACCTGCATGAACGCGCGCGCTGCGCGGAGCGCAGCATGGAGCCGGCCGAATTCATGCTGGAACACAGGTGAGTCCCGGAGATCCGTGGTAGCAAAGAGCTGGCGGCGGCCGCTGCCGGCGAGGGCCGCTAGGTCGGCGATCGCCCCGGTCGCGATGCCGGTGGCGGCAGCGGCATGAAAGCTGCCGAGGAATGGCGTGGTGGGGCATTCGAAAAGCCCCGGCACGCATGACGGTCCGTGAAGCAGATCGAAACTTTCGGCCTCGGCGACGATGACATCGTCGAGGATGACGTGATGGCTGCCGGTGCCGGCCAGTCCGGAGGCCTGCCATGTCTCGTCGATGTCCCAGCGCTTCGATGGAAGTGCTATGGCTCGCATCAATGGCCTGCCCTCCGACATGACCGGCGCGCCGTCCTTGTGGACGACGAAATGGCCGGCGATCCATTGCGCATTCTGGCAACCGCTGGCGAACGGCCAACGCCCGGAGACGCGATAGCCGCCATGGACCGGCTCGGCCCGTCCGGCCGGCGTACCGACCCCGACCACAAATACATCGGCGCCGTCCGCGAAGACCTCATCGAACACCGCCCGCGGCGCCCGCGTGTAGAACATTTGCGACGCCGTGCCGATCATGGCCACCCATCCAACCGAACCGTCGGCCGCAGACAGGGCCTCGATCAGCGGCAGCACCTCGGGCACGCTCAGCTCCAGCCCGCCATGGCTGCGCGGCAGCAGGCTTCGGAACAAGCCCATCTGCCGCAGCCTGTCGATGATGTCGGCCGGAATCCGGCGCGCACCCTCGATCTCCATGGCGCGAGCGGCAAGCCGCGGTGCCAGCTCATTGATCGCAGCAAGCAGCTGCGCGGCTGCGCCCGCAACAGGCTGCTGCCTCATCGGCGCGTCTGCGCCTTTGCGTGCAATTTGGACATTAGTGGTGACCATCGATGCTTCTCCAGGTGAATGGCGACGCCGAGCTGCCGAAGTTAGGATGCCGGCGTTTCTCGATGGTGACGGAGACGAGCGGAATGGTTACAGCTGCAACATGGGCGGCCGATCCGTGCTGCGTTACATCAAATCATTCCCGTGGGCGCAGGGTCGCCAACAGGTTTGCCGCAGACCTCAGATCTGCGGTGTCAAAGCCCTCGTCGAACTGGCTGTACACCAATTGCAGCAGTGCGCGAGCATCCTCGCGCCGGCCTTGTGTCGCCATCAGCCTTGCCAGATCGATCGCGGTGCGCAGCTCACCGGCACGCCCGCCTTGCCGGCGGCTCAGCTCGAGCGAACGAATGAGACTGGCTTCCGCCTCGTCAACACGTGGCTCCGGCATTGAAGCGAGAACGACGCCCTTCACCCGCAATAGCTCGGGCAAGTTGATCATGTCCCCGTTCGTCTCGACCAGACGGATACCGTCATCAACCAGTCGGATACTCTCGGCGAATCGTCCGGTTGCGGCCAGTCCTTCCGCGAGCGATATGTGGAAGGCCGAGATCATCAGCCCGTAATGCGCGCTGCGAAGCTCGCCGAGACAGCCCTGCAGGATTTCTACCCCGCGCTGAGCGTCGCCGCGGCGGATGGCGAGCTCTCCCTTGAGGCCGCGCCCGGCCGCGATGTGCGGCGACAGCGAATACGAACGGGCATTCGAGGTGTACCAGTCGACGAGGTCGTCGACGTAGGTCAGGTCGCCGATCCAGAGGAACAGTACGACGGCGTGCCGCAACACCATGGACAGCACGATCGGATTGTCGATGCGCTCGGCCTCCTTGACGGTCCTGCGTGCGCGCTCGGCGGCCTGATCCGGATGGCCCTGCAGGCACAGCGTGCTTGCCAGGGTGATGGCAGCCAGAATCTCGTAGTCGTAGCCGAGATAGGTCCTTCCGCTCTCCTGCGGACGCGGCCGATGCATGAGCGCGGCCTCCAGCTCGGTGCGCGCGCCGCTGAGATCGCCGATGAAGTGGAGTGAATTTCCGAGTCCGAATTGAACCAGCGCGATCGCCGCCGCGTCGCCCATGATTGTGGCGGTGGCCGAGGCGCGACGTGCGTATTGAAGCGCAGTCTCGAAATTGCCGTTTCGCGAGTGAAGGATGTTCAGTGAAACCAGCAGCCACATTTTATAGAGCATGTCGCCGTGCTCTTCGGCGATGACGAGGCTTCGCTCCAGCGCGGTGCGCGCTGCATCGGTACCTCCCTGGGTAAACGTCAGCGAATAGCCGAGGCCTGCCTGAAGCCGCATTTCTTCGGACGT
>DATHMA010000094.1:0-32480 GCA_035487555.1 Bradyrhizobium sp.
GAAGGAGCAGCGGGTTGCCGAGAACCGACCGAAAATTTTCAAAACCATTGGTTAGGCTAAACCTAAGGACCATGCCGAGAGGCAGCAGGGCAAACATGCCGTAGAGGACGGCCAGCGGCGCAATCAGCCAGGCGGAAGGCCTGGTCGACCCCGCATCACCGCGCACGCGCGAAACGGCTTCCATCATGCAAATTGTTTGTGTGGGACAGGCATTCTTGTGATCGTATTCAAGTTCTGTTTTGATTTCCAGACGGCCGCTCACATGGAACGGTTTTTGCTACCGCATACCGGAGACTTTGCGGCGTATCCGGCCGCGGCAGGCGCGCTTGCATGCGCAGGTCGATGGTCCCCTCAAGCAGAAGACACTGGCACTGCCCAATCGACGAACTGCCTCTGATAAGGAGCTTGGTTATGGGTTGGCACGACGATCTGAACGAGCGACGGTCTTCTGGGCGGCGTGACTTCCTGCGTGGCACCGCCGCATCGGCTCTTGCAGCAGTTGCGGCGCCGGCCCTGATCGGTCGTGCCAGGGCCGATGGCGTCGTGCTGAACTTCGCCAACTATGGAGGCGTCATCAACGACTACTTGACCAAACTGTTTGCGGTGCCGTTCGAGAAGGAGACAGGCATCAGGGTGAATTTCGGCAGCAACGCCTCGCTAGCGCTTGCAAAGCTGCAGACGACATCCGGCACCGCCGCGCAATGGGATCTCGTCAACCTGACCGGCGCCGAATACCTGACTGCGATCGATGAAAACATCATCGTCCCCTACGATTACTCCGTCGTCGATGCAAACCAGGTTCCACCTGAGTTCAAGGGCACGCACGGTATCAAGTTCGCGCTCTATCTGTTCGGCATGGCCTATGACAAGCGCAAGCTGCCGGAAGACAAGGCACCGAAGAGCTGGGCGGAATTCTGGGACACCCAGCGCTTCCCCGGCAAGCGCTCGCTGTATTCGAATCCTTCTGACGGCAGTATCCTCGAGATTGCTCTGCTGGCGGATGGCGTGCCCATCGACAAGCTCTATCCGCTCGATGTCGAGCGCGCGCTGAAGAGCCTCGAAAAACTCGGCCGTCAGAACATCATCTGGCACTCGACCAACCAGGAGCCGATCCAGCAGATGACCTCCGGGGCTGTTTCGCTCGTGACCTGCTTCGACGGACGCGTCGTGCTCGCCAACCGGGCCGGCGCCGAACTTGGCTTCCAGCCTGCCGGCAGTGCGGTCAGCGGCAACCCTTATTGTGTGATCCGGACATCAGCGCACCAGAAGGAGGCCTTTCAGTTCCTCAACTATATGTTCAATGCCACCGAGGCAGATGCGGAATACATGGATCTGACGAACTACGCTGTGCCAAACATGCGCGCGTTGCCATTGACCAAGCCTGCTACTCGCGCGCTGCTGCCGACAGCTCCGGAACTGAAAGACAAGGTCTTCATCAAGGACGACGTTTGGTGGAAGGACAACCTCGTCAAGGTGACGCAGCGCTTCAAGGAATGGCAACTGTCGGGGTAATCGCCGTCTCGCCCGCGGCGGCGGCATCACGATGGCACCCATTTCATTCACCGCCGTCATGGAGCGACGGTGTCTGAGATGGAACGGCGTCTCCCGCACCATCCGCAGTTGGAGATCACAAGATGGGTCTCGACACCGGCAGCACGCAAAGCCTTCAACGCGGCGACGCCATAGGCTGCGCCCGATGCTCCAGTGATGCCGACAATCAGCGCCGCGAGGCGCGTATGATTCCCTCCCTGGGCACCAGTGCTACGATATTCCGCGATGTTCTACGACGTTGTACGAAGCAGCTCCGGTTCGGGAGCACAATGTCGCTCGACGCTGATTGATCGCAGCACGCTGCATTGGCGGAGCTGGTCACTTGGCGAGTGCTCATTCGCAGAATGAAGGTTTATGGAACGAGCGCTCTTGGCGCGAAGCGGACACACGCCAGAAAATTTACGGAAGCGAGGTGCCATAGCGGAAAAGACGGCTGACGAAATGTTCGTATCATCAAGCTGCGTTTCTTGGATCCATTCGACGCAACCTCCGCTGAAGGTGTTGGTGTTGCATGGCCGACAACGTCGATACAGCGCGACATCACCGCGGCGTTCCACGTGCTTCGGGCAACCGGGACAGTTTCTTCCAGCGCTCTGCATAGTTTTGCTGCAGCTCGATATGAATTGACGCAATGTGCGCCACAACAACACGCTTGACATCATGGTCGTTCTAGGGGAGCCTAAATTCCAAGCGTTGGGCAAAGCTGCCTAATAACGCGACAAGTTCAAACCATTTCCAACACCGCGCTTTCAGCTTCAAGCGCGTCCAGTTGGTGGCGAGGGCGCCCTCGGCTTCACAGCCGGCGGGCGCTTTTTTGTTTTGGATCAGGTGGATGGCGCGGAAGTCCTACCGTATCGGCGTGATGTTCTCGACGACAGGATCGTACAGCGTCGTCGCGCGCTCGATGCTGAACGGCGCCTTGCTGGCGTTCCGCGACGTTGCCGAGGCAGGCGGGGAAGTTGCGCTGGCACCGGTCGTGGTCAACCCGTCGGGCGACCTTGCGCGCTATCGCGCGCTCAGTCTCGAACTGCTCGGCGCCGGCATCCGCCAGGTGGTCGGCTGCTACACCTCCTCGAGCCGCAAGGAAGTCATTCCTTGCTTTGAAAAGTTTGACGGGTTGCTGTGGTACCCGTCGCATTATGAGGGCTTCGAAAGCTCGGACAATGTGATCTACACCGGCGCTTCACCCAATCAGCACGTGCTTCCGCTGGTCGACTATCTAGCGTCGCGGGTCGGAAGCCGCGCGTTCTGCGTCGGGTCCAACTACATCTGGGCGTGGGAGAACAACCGCATCTTCCGCGAGGCGCTGACGGCGCGCGGCGGCACCGTGATCGCGGAGCGCTATCTTTCCGTCGGCGACACCGAATTCGATCAGGTGATCGCGGCGATTCTCGACCAGCGTCCCGATTTTGTCTTCAACAATCTGATCGGCACCAGCGCCTACGCGTTCTTCCGTGTGTTCCGCGCCGCCTGCCGTGCCCGCGGCATCGACCAGGCGACCGAAATTCCGGTGGCGAGCTGTACGCTATCGGAACCGGAGCTTGCGGAAATCGGCGGCGAGGCGGTCGACGGCCATCTCAGTTCCAGTGTCTATTTCTCGTCACTGGAATCGCCGGCGAATGCGGCCTTCATCGACGCCTACGCCAAGGCTTTTCCCGGCGGGCCGGTGTCGTCAGCGGACGCGGAAGCCTCCTATATCGCGGTCAAGCTTCTGGCCGCATCGCTGGAGCAGGCCGGCACCGACGACGCGCGCACCGTGCGCGCCGCGGTCGCCAACCGCCGCCTGCTTGCGCCGCAAGGCGAGGTGCGGATCGACCCGCAAACCTATCACGGCTGGCTGACGCCCCGCATCGGCCGTTCGTCTGCGAGCGGACAATTCGAAGTACTGCTGGAAGCCCGCAGCCCCGTCGCCCCCGATCCCTATCTCGTCCAATCGTCGCCGCGTTTCGCGGGCGCAATGCGCTCCCCCGTGCTCAGAGTGGTGCAATCATGACATCCCGGCTGTTACAGAATTTCAAGGGCGGTCGCGCCCTCGTGGTGACGGCGCGAGGTGGGCGCGAGAGCACGCTTGAGACCACGCTCGCCAAGCTCGGCGTCGCCTGCGAGTACCCCGAGATTGTCGGCGGCCGCGCGCAGATCGAAATCGCCAGCCTGCAGGTGGAGCGCGACATCCTGTTCGTCGATGGCGACCTCGAAGGCGCTGTGACGATCGAGGTCAATCCAGTCTCGCGCCTGCCGCCGGTTCCGGTGATCGGCCTGGTCGGCGTCGAGGCGCCGGGCCGACTAAAGGCGCTGGTCAATCTCGGTGCCACGTCGTTCCTGCGCAAGCCGGTGCACGGCGGCGCCGTCTACACCTCGCTGTTCATGGGCATCAACCAGTTCCTGCTGCGCAGCGACATGTATGCCCGCGTTCAGGATCTCGAAGGCCGCCGCCGCGGCCGCCGCGCGGTGATACGCGCGGTGATTCTGCTGATGCAGGAGAACGGCCTCGACGAAGAGAGCGCCTATTCCCAACTCCGCCGCGAGAGCATGCGCGCGCGGCAGAACCTGGAACTCTACTGCGAGGAATTTCTGAGCAGGCGGGCGAGTCCGCCCGACATTCCCGGCCGCGCGACCAGCATCTCGCTGCGAGGCGGTGACAAGCAAGCGATGTAGGAGACACCGACATGACCAGAAGTGTAGTGCGGGGGCTGCGCGCCGTTGCCCTCACGGGGACGCTTGTCCTCGCGACAGGTTCGGCGATTGCGGCAGAGTCTATCAAGCTCGGGGTTCTGGAGGATCAGTCCGGCGACTTCGCGGCCGCGACCATCGGCAAGGTGCACGCGATCCAGCTCGCCGCCGAGGAAATCAACAAGGCCGGCGGCATCGCCGGCCGGCCGCTCGAACTCGTCACCTACGACACCCAGTCCGAGAACACGCGCTACCAGGAATTCATGCGTCGGGTACTGCAGCGGGACAAGGTCGACGTGGTGTTCGCCGGCTTCTCGTCCGCCTCGCGCGAGGCCTACCGACCGATCGTCGACCAGTTCAATGGCTTTGCATTCTACAACAACCAGTATGAAGGCGGCGTCTGCGACGGCCACATGATCGTCACCGGTGCGGTGCCGGAGCAGCAGTTCTCCACGCTGATCCCCTACATGATGGAGAAGTACGGCAAGAACGTCTACACGCTCGCCGCCGATTACAATTTCGGCCAGATCTCGGCGGAGTGGGTGCGCAATATCGTCAAGGAGAACGGCGGCAAGATGGCCGGCGAGGAGTTCATCCCGCTCGGCGTGTCGCAGTTCTCGCAGAGCATCCAGAACATCCAGAAAGCCAAGCCGGATTTCGTGGTGACGCTCTTGGTCGGCACCGCGCAGGCCTCCTATTACGAGCAGGCAGCGTCCGCCAACGTAAATCTGCCGATGGCCTCCTCGGTCAATGTCGGGCAGGGCTACGAGCACAAGCGCTTCAAGCCGCCGAGCCTGAAGGACATGTATGTCACCACCAACTACATCGAGGAGATCGACTCCCCGACCAGCAAGGCGTTCTACGCCAAGTTCAAGGCCAAGTTCCCTAGCGAGCCCTATGTGAATCAGGAGGCCGAGAACTCCTACCTTGCGGTCTATCTCTACAAGCAGATGGTGGAGCGGGCGAAGTCGACCAAGCGCGAAGACATTCGCAAGGTGATAGCGATGGGCGACGTCTGCATGGATGCGCCGGAGGGAAAGGTCTGTATCGACCCGAAGAGCCAGCACATGTCGCATACCATCTATCTCGCCAAGGTCGGCGCCGATCACTCGATCTCGTTCCCGAAGGTCTGGGAAGACATCAAGCCCTACTGGCTGGGCGATGCCGGCTGCGACCTGACCAAGAAGGACCCGATGGCGCAGTACACTCCGTCGAACCCGCCGCCGAAACCCTGACTTCGGCGGGTGGCCACCGCCCCGGCGTGTACTCCTGCACGCCGGGGCGAAAGTTCCTCAGCCGCTGACGCTCGCGACATATCGCAATTCCTCATTTCCGGTCGGTTCATGGACATCGCGACACTTGCCTTCTCCGCGCTCTATCAATTCGGCGACGCCTTCGCCTTCCTGGTGCTGTCGGCATGCGGGCTTGCGGTGATCTTCGGTATGATGGGCGTGATCAATCTCGCCCATGGCGAGTTCATCATGTGCGGCGCCTATGTCACGGCCTCCACCGCCCATGCCGGCCTGCCGCTGCCGCTCGCTATTTTATGCGGTACCATCGTCGCAGCAGCGGTCGGCGCGTTGGTCGAGCTCGTCGTGATCCGTCATCTCTACGACCGGCCGCTCGACACCATCGTGGCGACCTGGGGGCTCAGCCTGATCGCCACGCAAGGCACGCTGATCATGGTCGGCTCCACCATGGCCGGTGTCGGCACGCCGTTCGGCAGCTTTCAGGTCGGCCAGTATTCTTATTCGATCTACCGTCTTGTGCTGTTTGCCTCCGCGCTGGGCGTGCTCGGCGGTCTCTATGTGCTGTTCAATTGGACCCGCTTCGGCGTGCTGGCGCGCGCCACCATCCAGGTGCCGCACATGGCTGCGGCGCTCGGCGTCGACACGCGGCTGATCTACAGCCTGACCTTTGCCTGCGGCGCCGGCCTCGCCGGCCTCGCCGGCGGTCTCTATGCCCCCACCATGACGCTGGTGCCGACCATGGGCGCCACCTTCATCATGGAAGCCTTCGTCACCGTAGTGATCGGCGGCGCCGACGTGTTCCTCGGCACGGCGCCGGCCGGCGGCGTGCTCGCGGTGGTGAAATCGGTGATGACGTCGTGGCAGGGACAATTGTTCGGCCAGATCGGTCTCTTGGTGGCCGTGATCATCGTCGTCCGGGTCCTGCCCAAGGGCATCTCCGGATTCCTGCTGCGCGAACGAACCTGAAGGAGCCGCGGCCGTGAGCGCTTTGCCTGGTTTCCTCCGCCGCCTCGAAGGCCCGCAGACGATCGGCCGCGGCCCGGCGTTCTGGACCGTGTTCGCGATCGTGCTCGCGGCTGCTGTCGCCTATCCGCTGTTAAGCGACGGCTATACGGTCGGCAACACCGCATATTTCTTCGTCTGGGTGTTTATCGCGCTCAGCCTGTGTTTGATCTGGGGCTATGGCGGCTCGCTCTCGTTCGGCCAGACCGCGTTCTTCGGCATTGCCGGCTATGGCTACGGCATCCTCACCCTCAATTTCGGCTCGGCCTACGGCTTCACCTTGATCGCGTTGTTGCTGGCGATCGCCTTCGCCGCGCTGTTCGCGCTGCTGCTCGGCTATTTCATGTTCTTCGGCCGCATCGCCGGCGTCTTCCTGGGTATCGTCACGCTGGCGGTGACCTTGATGCTCGAGCGCTTCATGGCGCAGACCGCAGGGCCCGAATGGCACGTCGGCGTGGCGCGCCTCAACGGCTTCAACGGCATGAGCGCGATGCCGCCGCTGACGATCCCGTGGCCCGGCGGCGACATCGTGCTGTTCGCCGATATCGGCCTCTACTACGCCGTGCTCGGCTTGCTGCTGCTGGTCTATCTCGGCCTGCGCATCCTGATGAACTCTTCGTTCGGCAATGTCATCGTCGCCATCAGGGAGAATCCGGAGCGCGCGGAGATGCTGGGCTACGACGTACGCAAATATCAGCTCATCACCTTCGTGATCGGCGCTGCGCTCGCAGGCCTTTCCGGCGTGCTCTACACGGTGTGGGGGCAATACATCACGCCCTCGAGCATGGGCATGACGGCGGCAGCGCTGCCGCTGATCTGGGTCGCGGTCGGCGGCCGCAGCGATCTCACCTCGACCGTGATCGGAACGCTGGTGGTGCTCGCGGCGTTTCAGGCGCTCACCATCTATGGCAGCCAGTACGCGTTGGTGTTCATGGGCGTATTATTGGTGCTGACCGTGCTGATCGCGCCGAACGGGCTCGTGCTCGGCGCCATGAACTGGATCTCCTGGCTCGCCGCACGCCGCAGCAACGGAGACGCCTGATGGCGCTACTCGAACTGCGCAGGCTCAACAAGCATTTCGGCGGCCTGCACGTCACCAACTCGGTCGATCTTGTACTCGAAGCCGGCGAAATCCACTGCCTGATCGGTCCCAATGGCGCGGGAAAGAGCACGCTGTTCCGCCTGATCCTCGGCGAGCACCATCCCGGCAGCGGCGATATTCTGTTCGCCGGCGAGAATATCACCGCGCTGAAATCCTTCGCGCGGATTCATCGCGGGCTGTCGGTCAAGTTCCAGGTGCCGGGCGTGTTCCAGGGGCTGTCGGTGCGCCAGAACCTCGAAATCGCCCTGCAGCGGCAGCACAAGGGGACGGAACTCGCAGCCGAGATCGACCGGCTGCTCACATTCCTCAACCTCGAAGCCGAGCAGATCCAGACCGCCGGCAATCTGAGCCACGGCCAGAAGCAATGGCTCGAGATCGGCATGGCGATCAGCCTGAAGCCGCGGCTGTTGCTGCTCGACGAGCCGACCGCGGGCATGTCGCAGGAAGAGACGCACCTGACCGGCGAGATGGTGCAGCGGTTGAATGCGGACGGCATGACCGTGCTGGCGATCGAGCATGACATGGCGTTCGTGCGCCAGGTCGCGCAACGGGTCACGGTGCTGCATCTCGGCCAAGTGTTCGCGCAGGGCTCGATCGAGCAGATCATAGCCGACGAGCGCGTCGCCGCTATCTATCTGGGGCAGGCCCATGCGTAAGGAAGTGATTCTCACGACGCTGGCCTTGCGCGCCGGTTACGGCGGCAAGCCAGTGCTGCAGGGTCTCGAAATCGAGGTGCGGGAAGGCGAGATCGTCGCCGTGATCGGCCGCAACGGCGTCGGCAAATCGACGCTGATGAAGAGCCTGATCGGCCTCGTGCCGGTGATGGACGGCTCGATCGTCTACCGCGGCGAGGCGGTCGAGCTGCTGCCGGCTCACAAGCGGGCGCGGCTCGGCATGGGCTACGTGCCGCAGGGCCGCGACGTGTTTCCGCGACTGACGGTCGCCGAAAACATCGCCGTCGGCGCCGCGATCAAGGGCGGCGGCATCCCCGAGGCGGGATGGCGGCGGATCGTCGAAGCCTTCCCGATCCTCGCCGAGCGCTGGGGCCAGCGCGCTGGCACCATGTCCGGCGGCCAGCAGCAGCAGCTCGCGATCGGGCGAGTGCTGATATCGGACCCCAACCTTATTCTGCTCGATGAGCCGTCCGAGGGCATCCAGCCCAATATCGTCCAGGACATCGCACGCAACATGGTCGAGCTCAACCGTGCGACCGGCGTCACCATCATCCTGGTCGAGCAGAACCTCGACATGATCCGGGCCATGGCGCAGCGCTGCTACGTGATGGACAAGGGCCGTATCGTCGCGAGCCTAGACCGCGCGGCGCTCGACGACCAGGCGGAAATGCGCCGTCATCTCGCGGTCTGAAACCGTTCCACGTCGATAACAAACGAAAGGGAGAACACCGATGGCCTGGCAAGAGAATTCGATTATGGCGAGCAAGGGCTTAGCCAAGGGCAAAGCGGGCATCCGTCACGTGATCACGGAGGCCGATCAGGGCAAATACCACTATGTCTACGGCCCCTACGTCAAGCCGGTGCTCACGATCGATCCCGGCGGCGTGGTCTCGGCCGAGACCCACGATGCGTTCGAGGGTGCGATCAAGCACGAGACTGACAGCCCGTCGAAGATCCTCAACTTTCCCTTCCTCAATCCCCAGAACGGGCCGATCTGGATCAATGGCGCCGAGAAGGGCGATACGCTCGCCGTCTATATCGAGAGCATCGTGCCGCGGGGGCCGCAGCCGCGCGGCACCACCGTCATCATGCCGGAATTCGGCGGCCTGGTCGGCACCGGCCAGACCGCGCTGCTCAATCCGCCCTTGCCGGAGCGGGTCAAGAAGCTCGAGATCACGCTCGAGAACGGCACCAAGTGGAACGACAAGATCACGCTGCCCTATGAGCCGTTCATCGGCACTATCGGCACCTCGCCGGAAATCGAGGCGATCTCCTCGCTGGTGCCGGACTATTACGGCGGCAACATGGACCTGCCCGACGTCGGCACCGGCGCGGTGGTCTATCTGCCTGTCAACACCAAGGGCGCGCTGCTCTATCTCGGCGACTGTCATGCGGCCCAAGGCGATGGCGAACTGTGCGGTGTCGCGATCGAGCATCCGACCGTGACCACCGTCCAGGTAGACCTGATTAAGGGCTGGACCATCGCCTGGCCGCGGCTCGAGACCAAGGACTTCATCATGACGATCGGCTCGGCGCGGCCGATGGAGGATGCCGCGCGCATCGCCTATCGCGAGCTGTGCCGCTGGATGGCGGCCGATTACGGTTTTGAGGAGATCGATGCCTACATGCTGCTGACGCAGGCGGGGCGTGTCCGGCTCGGCAACATGGTGGATCCGAAATACACCCTCGGCGCCTCGATCAAGAAATCGTTTCTGGTCTGAAGGGGTCGTTGATGTCGCGCGTGCACAAGGTCGCTACCGTTCAGTTCGAACCGACCATGTTCGAAAAGGAGCGCAATATCGCGCGATTGCTCGAACTCTGCGGCGCGGCGGCGAAAGCCGGCGCCCGCCTCATCGTCACCCCCGAGATGGGCACCACGGGCTATTGCTGGTTCGACCGCGCCGAGGTCGCACCCTTCGTCGAGACGATCCCGGGTCCGACCACGGATCGTTTTGCGGTGATGGCGCGCCAGCATGATTGCTACATCGTGCTCGGCCTGCCGGAGGCCGACAGCGACGGCATCTATTTCAACTCCGCCGTGCTGATCGGGCCGGACGGTGTGATCGGCCGGCACCGCAAGAGCCACCCTTATATTTCGGAGCCGAAATGGGCGGCGGCGGGCGATCTCGGTCATCAGGTGTTCGACACGCCAATCGGGCGCATCGCGCTTCTGATCTGCATGGACATCCATTTCGTGGAAACCGCGCGCCTCGTGGCGCTAGAGGGCTGCGACGTCATCTGCCATATCTCGAACTGGCTGGCCGAGCGGACGCCGGCACCCTACTGGATCAGCCGTGCCTTCGAGAACGGCTGCTATCTGATCGAAAGCAATCGTTGGGGGCTCGAGCGCACGGTCCAGTTCAGCGGCGGCAGCTGCGTGATCGCGCCGGACGGAACCGTCATCGCGGTGATCGACGGCGGCGATGGCTTTGCGCTCGCCGAGATGGATCTTGAGGCTTCGCGCGCGCGCCGCGTCGGCGGCGAAGCCGTGTTTACCCAGCGTCGCCCCAAACTCTATACCGAACTGCTTTCTGACACGTTCAGCTGGAATCCGAGCGACTTCTTCAGGCTGTACGGCCACAAGCCGTGGCCGATGGGACGAACATCGCGGATCACGGTCGCGCAGATGCGGCCCACCGACGACGTCGAGAAGAATTTCCTCATCATGGCGCCGCTCGTGCGGCAGGCGAGACTTCGCGACGGGGCCGACCTCGTGGTGTTTCCGGAGCTTGCGGTCAGCGGCCTGGCCGATCCCGGCGCGCGGGCGCAGGCGATACCCGGACCGCTTACGGATCGGTTCTGCCGGCTGGCAGCCGAGTTCAAGATGCATCTTGTCATTGGCCTTGCCGAGCGCGACGCCGACGCGCTCCACAACAGCGCCTGCCTGATCGGGCCCGAAGGGCTGGTTGCGGTCTATCGCAAGATCCATCTGACGGATGCCGAGCGTGCCTGGGCGATCCCCGGCGAAGCCTGGGTGGTCGCCGACACGCCGGTGGGGCGCATCGGACTCTTGATCGGACACGATGCGTCGTTTCCCGAGGCCGGCCGTATCCTGGCGCTCAGGGGCTGCGACCTCATCGCCTGCCCGGCGGCGCTCAGGCAGCGTTTCAGCACCCCGCATGTGGGATCGCGTGTGCCGCAGAATTATCCGATCCCGACCGGCGCCGATCCCTATCACTGGCATCACTTCCGGGTGCGCGCCGGCGAGAACAACGTGTTCCTGGCGTTCTCGAATGTATTCGATCCCCCGAACGGATATCCGGGCCTCAGCGGAGTGTTCGGTCCCGACACCTTCGAGTTTCCGCGCCGCGAGGCCATTGCGGCGGATACCGAAGGCACGGCGACGGCGGTGGTGGACACCACGAATCTCGACACGGTCTATCCGACCAACATCGTACGCCGGAAGGATTTGGTCGCGATGCGGATGCCGCATGGCTACCGTGCATTGATCAGCAAGGCTGCCGATTGACGCGCGTGTTCAGGGTGCGGCGATAACAATCGAGCAAACGGAGTATTGTGGCATCTCAACCGAGGAGTGAAGCATGGATCTGGGACTGAAAGGCAAGAACGCACTGGTCACAGGCGGAAGCAAGGGAATCGGCCGGGCGATCGCGGATCTGTTCGCCGCCGAAGGCGCCAATGTCGCGATTTGCGCGCGGCAGGCGGAGCAGATCAATAGCGTCGTCAAGGCCCTGCAGGACAAGGGCGTCAAGGTTTGGGGTAAGCCGACCGACGTTGCCGACCCCACGGCGCTGAAGCAATGGATCGATGGCGCGGCCGCCGAACTCGGCGGAGTCGATATCCTCGTCTGCAACGTCAGCGCGCTGGCGGTCGGTGACACCGCGGAAACCTGGGAGCAGTCGTTCCGCACCGACATGATGCACACGGTCCATGCGGTGGCGTCCGCGCTGCCCTATCTGGAGAAGTCGAAGACGCCCTCGATCGTCGTTGTCTCCAGCGTCTCCGGCTTCGAGGTCGATTTCGCCGCCGGTTCCTACGGCGCCTTCAAGGCGGCGCTGATCCATTACGCCAAGGGGCTGAGCAACCAGCTCGCCGTGAAGGGCATCCGCGTCAATGCGGTGTCGCCCGGCAACACCTATTTCGAGGGCGGCATCTGGCAGAACATCGAGCGCGGCTCGCCGGATCTCTACAAGATGGCGATGGGCCTCAATCCGACCGGCCGGATGGGAACCGCGGAAGAGGTGGCCGCAGGTGTTGTGTTCGTGGCCAGCCCAATCGCGAGCCGCATCTCGGGGACCAACCTCATCATCGATGGAGCGCTCACAAAGGCCGTCTAGCAACCTGCTGAAATTGTCGCTTGTGCCTCGATGCGGAGCCTCAGGATGCGACGATTGAGCCGCCGCGTTAGACTTAGTTCGGCCCGGAACGCAGATTGTTCGGCTTGGCCCAGATCACGAGACGGACGTGAAGGAAGCGAACGAGGACGTAGAGAACGATTTCCAGCAGCGCCAGGACGGCCAGCACGGCGAACATCCGCTGAGGCTGACGGTGCCGTTGCATCGCGATCCTGCTCATCTGGGAATTCGTGCCGGCCATTTTCAATGTTTCGAAACTGCTCCTTCCGCCGCCATCCTCGATCGTCCGATCGCTATGGCTGAGAACTATTGCCACGTTCAAGCCGGCGAATATGAAGGGCAATGAATTTGGGAAGATCGGCGGAGCGTTGACGAAGCGGTTTTTGGCAAACGCGCCGAGTCGGCGAGCAATGATTCCGGTGTATCATAAAATGCTGGCTGGGCCGGCGCTACTCCCGGCAGGCCAAGGAGAGCCGTGACGGCAACGAGCGCTCTCGATATCCATTGGCAGCGCCGGCGGCGAACGCAATTGACGGCGGGGTATCGTATGGTCGAGCCCATGTACTTACAGTCCATAAAGGATCTTCAGATCGCCGCTGGCATGTAGGGCGATGGTGATGCCGTCAGCCAGCAGCAGCACCTTATCCAGCTGCACCGAGGAGAGGTGCCCTTCCATGCGAAAGCCATCGTTCAAGGGGCGCGTGAGACGTTCGTTCGCCGCGATAAGCAGGTTCTGGTAGGAGATGCCGTAATCGACGTTCACCGCGCTCCTCAACTGCGCCGCTAGCTGTTGCACGCCAGGGGCGATCTGGCTGTCGTCCGCTGCGGCACCTGCGTCGAGTTCGGCGAGTCCGACGGTCTTGTTGTCGGTGTCGATTTTTGGTGCGGCGGAGAGATAGATCCACTGGCCCGCGTTGGGATCGCTGTCCGAGCTCTTTGCGATGCGCAGGCCGATCACCAGCTTTCCCGATGACGGATAGACCTGAACCTCGCGCACGGTGGTGTCCTGCATCGGCCCGGCTGCGATTGCCTGGCTTATCTTGTCCTTGAGCGCCCCGTAGCCGATGCGGACGGGAAGAATGACATCGAAGGTGCCGGGCTCGGCCACCTCGGTGCTGAGCGGCGGCAGGGGCGTCGCTGCGATAGCCGGCGGCTGCTGGCCGACCACGGTTTCCGCGGAGCCGGCAAGCTCGAGCGATCCCCGCAAGACCTTGGCGTTGGCGCGGACACCCGCGAAAGCCACGCTCCGCGGGGTCAGTTGCATCCAGACCGGCGGGTCATCCGCTAGTTTGATCGGTTCAAACGCGTGACGCCAGGCCGTCTCGGCCTTGCCGTGCAGGTCGAGTCCGCGCGCCGCTGCTAGCGCGCGCGACCGGACGCGGCTTAGCTGGGTGCGGATGCTGGGCTCGACATAGGACGCAAGGTCAACCTCGCGACCGAGTACGTGAAGATACGGCTGTTCGCTCCAGTGGAACGAGTCGCTGATGTTCAGTTGGAGCGACCCATCTCTTCGCAGTTCGGGGCGCGCTTCAACCTCGATCGTCGCGCGCGCTTCGGTCTCGCCGCGAATACGCGCCGTGAAACGGTTGGCTCCCTGGCCTTCGGCCGCGCCATATATGGAGATGGCTCCGAAGACGCGGTCGCCCCGGCCGTACAGCGAAACCGGGCTGGTCCGGTCGACGAAACCCCAGACGTCGCAATTGGCGTTGATGCGGAAGATGAAAACACGACGATGAACGCAGTCGACGCGCTCGTCGATAGTGGCAAGCCGCTTCGGAATATCCCGCTCGATCGCCGCCGCCAGCGCCGGCAGCCCGAACTCGACCGTCGCTGAGATGTGCGAAGCCGTGGTGAACGCTGCCGCGGCGTCCGGACTCAACGGCGGCTTGTCCGCCGGGAGCGCGACCGACGGCAATGCGGCAAGCGCGAGGGCGGCGAGACAGGCCGCATGCAATTGACGGATCATGTGTCGCTCCAAAATTGTTATACTAAATCGAAATCAGGCTCCGCCGCACCCCTCGGCCCTTGTGATCGGCACGTCGCCTTCACTAATTGCCACAAATTGCGACGAGCCGATCAGTTTGCTTCCGTATCTCCGGTGGCAGAGGCCCTCGGCCCGTTCAGTGAAAGCCGTATTCAGCCCAGCGCCTTTTGACCCGCTCGACGAGCGCGGCGGGATAGCCGTGCCGGGATGAGGCGCGGATCGGCAGCATCTCGCCCCATTCATCCGGCGGCAGGCAATTTTAGATGACTTTGCCCGTCGAGCCTGACACCTTCTCGCTCTTGCGCAAGTAAGCGAGCAGCGGCGCCGCATCGATATGATCGAAATTGGCGTGGCCTATGAACGGATGACAGCGCGTGGCGAAGGCCCACACCAATTCGTCGGTGTCGGTCGGATCGACATGATCACCATCGCTCAACTCGCAGCGAGCGGCTCAAGTTCTCCATCGCCCCGCATCGTGCGGAAGGTGATCGAATAGCGCTGCCGCTCGACCGGCGGGATGCTGTGCTCCCAACTGCTGCGCGACTCGCCGTCCATCAGGTAGATCGAGCGCGGCTCTGCGTTAAGTGAAAAGCGCTCCCATTTGCCGCCTTCTTTATTTCCCTGGCGGCGGCGAAAGCGGAAGCGGCAGGCGCTACCGAGCGATATCCCGAACACCTTGTCGAAATGCGGCCTGTCGCGATGCCAGCCGATGCCGACGCCGACGTCATATTCGGTGCACAGCACCTGCCGCACGCTGCCATCAGGCAGTTTGCCAAAGTGCTCCACGGCGCGCGCGGTTCGCTCGAGCCAATCCGGGATCGGCTCGCTCAGTGTCAGTTTCTGCAGCGTGTAGTCGTAGCGGAGGCCGAACGATTTCACGCGCCGGTGGCCTTCGAAGGCGCCGAACTGGAATGGCTGCAGCGGTAGCGCCGCAATGCCTGCGATCAGCTCCTGCTCATCCGCTGCCGAGATGAACTCCGGCGCATAGCGCAGCCCCGCCGGGCCCACGGCCTGGTTATCGAATAATGCAAGCTGGCTCACGGATCACACGTCGTGCAAAGGAGGTTTGCGGGATCACCTCATATGGTGTCGCGCGCCTCTTTCGGGAGGGCTTTCAATTCGCCGGCGAGATAGTCCACCAGCGCGCGCACCTTGGCGGACGGCCGCCGGCCGCTCGGAAACAGCGCGTGCACGTCGACCGAGGGAAGCTGATAGCCGCGCAAGAGTTGCACCAGCCTGCCGGCCTTCACCTCCGGTCCCGCCATCACGCTCGATGCCATCGCGATGCCGAGCCCGGCCATCACGCTCGCGAACAGGCCGGGACCGGAATTGGTGAAGATGCGCCCGGAAACATCGACCGACACTTCGCTGCCGTTGCGACGGAACGACCAGCTGCTCCGGCCGAAATTGCCGGGACCGGCGATGCAATCATGAAGTGCGAGATCGGCCGGCGTCTTCGGCGTGCCGCGCGCGGCGAGATAGCCGGGGGTCGCGACCAGCATGGTCGGCAGTGTCGCAAGCTTGCGCGCGCCGAAGGAGGAATCGTCGAGATCGCCGAGGCGAATCGCAATGTCGCTGCCTTCCGCGACCAGGTCCTGACGGGCATCGACGACCTGCATCTCCACGCGCAAGAGCGGATGCATCGCCAGAAACGTCGGCAGCCGCGGGATGACCTCGCGTGTGCCGTAGACGATGGGCAGCGCAAGGCGGATGGTGCCGCGAAGCGAATCCAGCCCGCGCGCGGCGTCCTCGGCATCCTCGATCTCGGCGAGGATTTCGCGGGCGCGGTCGAGAAACAGCGCGCCGGCATCGGTTACCGTGATGCGGCGCGTGGTGCGGAGCAGCAACGTCACGCCGAGCCGCGCCTCGAGCTCACCGATGATGCGCGACACCGAAGGCTGCGACAGCGACAGCTCGCGGGCCGCTTGCGAGAAGCTGCCGCTTTCGGCCGCGCGGACGAAAACCTGCAATTCCTGCAACCGATCACTCATTTGCATCTCAAATAGATGTTGTCCATATTTGCCGTATACCCCTTTTTCGGCAAATGGACCAGATTTCGCGGGCCAACTTGATCCAAGAGGAGATTCTTATGGCCCTGCAAGACCGTCTCGATGCCTTCAAAGCCGACTTCGTCGCCGGCAAGCTCGCCTTCAAGCCGACCAAGGAGCGGCTCGCGCTGATGGAGCGGGCCACCCGGGAGCTGATCGAATCCGGTCAGGCCCAGCGCGCCAAGAAGGCCGGCGATCGCGCGCCGGAGTTTTCGCTGCAAGACCCCGCGGGCAACCCCGTCTCCTCACGCGATCTGCTCGCCAAGGGGCCGCTCGTGCTCTCGTTCTATCGCGGCGTCTGGTGCCCTTACTGTAACCTCGAGCTGCAGGCGTTGCAGGCCTCGCTCTCGGACATCACTGCGCGCGGCGCCAGCCTCGTTGCGATCTCGCCGCAGACCATGGCCAACAGCCGCAAGTCGCAGCGCGACAACAAGCTCGACTTCCCGATCCTGAGCGACGTCAAGAGCGAGCTCGCCAACGCCTTCGGCATCCGCTTCGCGCTGCCGGATTATCTCGCCGAGACTTACAAGGCCTTCGGCAACAACCTGCCTGTTATCAACGACGATCCGGCCTGGGTGCTGCCGATGCCGGCCCGTTACGTCATCGGCACCGACGGCATCATCGCCTATGCCGAGGTGAATCCCGACTACACAAGGCGCCCTGACCCCTCCGAGTTGCTGCCGGTGCTGGACCGCCTGCGCGCCGACAAGGCCGCGTGATCCGAACTGACCGGCGTGCGTAGCGCGCGCCGGTCGTCAGTGCATGATCCGGAAAAGTGTGCGGCGGTTTTCCCTCGCGACAAACGCGACGCGTTTGCGCGGAGATCATGCACCATCAAAAACCTAAAGCGCGATGGCGATCGCGCTTTAGGGCAGTCCGCGCGCATCGATCTGTCCGATCAGCTGCCGCAGGCGGTCGTGCAGGTCGGCGCTTGTGCCGTCGAGATCGAAGACGGATGCGGGGCTCGACGCCTTGCTGAGCAGCGCGGAGCGCGGGCAGTGGCCGGCGCCGCAGAGGATGTCCTTCAGCTTCTCGCCCTGGACGATGAAGCGCTTCGCATCCGCCGATGACCACGCAACCACCAGCGGCACGTCGATCTTGGTGAGGCCGGACAGCGCGGACTCCCCGTCATATTTGCTCGTGTCGCTGCCGAAATAGGATTTTTCGCCCTCGCTCGGATCACTGTCGGGCCGATAGATCCCCGATACCAGCACGGCGCCGGCGATACGGGAATCGCTTTCCTGGAATTCGCTGTGCGCGAGGAAGCTCGCCAGGTGGAACGCGCCGGCGGCGTAGCCGACCGGGATGATTTCGTCCTTGTTGCCGCCGAACAGGTCGGCGTTTTCATGCACCCAGGAAATCGCTGCGGCGACGTCCCTTGCGCCCGCCGGCCAGGGCGCGGCCGGCGCGAGCCGGTAAGACATGCTGAACGCGACAAGTCCGTTATGTCCGGCAAAGCACATGGCCTGTTCGACGAGCGGGCTCGCGACGGATGTCTTGCCGTCGCTCGAAAAGCTGTCGCCGGCCACAAACACGATGACCGGACGTTTGGCGCCGGCCGTCTGCGCGGTCGCGACGTCGAGGACGTTGAGCTGGTGATCGCCGTATTTCAGATTTCGCGTGAAGGTGACGCCGTCACAGGAGGCGGCATCGTTCGGCGCGGCATTGTCCGTTGCAGCATTGTCGGTTGTAGGCGTCGGCGATGCGGACGGCGCCGGAGCATCGCTGTCCAGCCCGACCCTGATCAGGGCATCATCGAGCCGCTGCCGCGCACCGGGCAGGTGGGAGGCGGCCGTCATCGCCATCAGGAATATAAGTGCAAGGCATTTTATCATTTTTTTGAACCGCGCTTATACCGCCTTCTATCGCTCCAAGGTAGGGCGATTTGACGGCATTTGCCATGGCGGCGACGCCCCTAACAAGCTCGGATATTTCGCGGCCCAATGCATTGCCAGAGGCGAATGAACGGTTCTTGCGCCGTAGGGGCGATGCGGGCACTTTAAGGCGTAGCCATCCGGAAATGAACCATGATCATCCGCCTCATTGCCAAAAGCCGTTCGATCGAGATCGACGATCCCAAAAACTTTCGCGCGTTTTCCGTGCGCATTGAAGGCGCGCGTGAGCCCTCCGTGCAGGCCGAGCTCCTCGGTCGCATCGCGCTGAAGCATGACGGTGAGCATGCCTGGATTTCCGAACAGGCCTTGCGCGATTGGCCATCGTTGAAAGCCGAAGGCTGGTGGCAGGATGGCCTCACTGGCATGATCGCGGCCGTGCAGAAATTCGGCTGGATCGACAACGAGAACCGTGCGATCCGCGCGCATATCGAGCACGCGCCGTAAGCAGCATGCCGGACGGACTGACCAAGTCGGCGCGCCGGGTCTTCGATATCCTCGAATTGTTCCGCGAGCGGCAATGTCCGCTGCGGCTGAAGGACGTCGTCGACGCGCTTGATATGCCGACCTCGAGCGCCGCGGCGCTTTTGAAGACCATGGCGCAGATGAATTATCTCTCGTTCGAAAGCGCCTCGCGCGCCTATCTGCCGACGCCGCGGCTGTCGCAGCTCGGCGACTGGGTGACGCCCGCGAGCTTCGAGGGCGGGCCGATCCAGGAGGCGTTCCGGCGGATCGGCCGCAAGCTCGGCGAGACGATCCTGCTTGGGACATTGACCGACATCTATGTCGAGATCGTCGACATCCTGCGCGCGCGCGAGCCGCTGCAATATGTCACCCATGTCGGCTCGCGCGTGCTGCTCGTGCATTCCGGCCTCGGCTGGCCGCTGCTCAGCGAAATGCGTGACGACGAGGTCGCGCGAATCTACCGGCGCACCGTGCGGCAGAACAAGATCGATGGCGGCATCGCCTCGCTCAATCGCCTGAAAAACGGCGTCGAGCAGGTGCGCCGCGACGGCTATTGCCTGTCGCACGGCATGGTCACGCGCGGCGTCGGCGTGGTCGGCATGGTGGTGCCGACGCCGGCAGGCCACCGCCCGCTCGCGATCGGCATCGCCGGCCCGCAGGAGCGGATCGAGAAGAACCTGACGAAAATCCTGGCGGCGTTTCGTGCCGAGAATGCAAGGCTTAAGAAATTTGCGGGGGAAGGGGATTAGCTTCTTCTTCACCTCGCCCCGCGTGCGGGGAGAGGTCGCATCGCATCGTAAGATGCGATGCGGGTGAGGGGGACTCTCCGCGAGTCGCACTCGTTGAGGCAGCCCCTCACCCCAACCCTCTCCCCGTAAGAACGGGGAGAGGGGAAGAGGCAGCGGTGCAAATGGCGCCTACGCCCCGCCCTCCCGCGCATTGTACCGCTCGATCGAGTCAAACCCCGCCATTAACCGCTGGTGCCGTGCCTCGATCCATTCGCGCGGCTCTTCGTGGGTGAAGATGAAGAACTCGGCACGCGCGATCGCGTCGAGCGCGCGCTTGCCCACCTCGTCCGGTGGTATCCCGGCGGCATGAAACGCCTTGGCGTGCTCGGTGTTCGGCCGGCCGAACGGGCCGCCGAGCCGTTCCGGGCGACGTTGGGCCGAGGCGTAGAGTGTGGTCGCGACAATCGCCGGGCACAGCACGGAGACGCCGAGATGGCTGCCCTCAAGATCGAGCGCCAGCGCTTCGGAGGCCGCGACCACGGCGTATTTGGTCATGGCATAAGAGCCGTTGCGTAGCTTCGGGTTGACCTGCAGGCCGCCGATGGACGCAGTGTTGACGACATGCCCGGCCTCGCCATGCGCCTTCATCCGCGGCACCAACGCGCGGATGCCATTGATAATGCCGAAAATGTTGACGCCAAAAATCCATTCCCATTGCGCGAGCGTGATCTCCCACAGCGGTTTGGCGGCCATCGTGATCCCTGCATTGTTGAACAGGAAATGGATGTTGCCGAATTCGCGCTCGGCCTCGTCGGCGGCGCGTTCGAACGCGGCCGCATCGGATACATCGACCTCGATGGCGCGGGTGCGGACGTTGAAGGTCGAAAGTTCACTGCGCGCTTTTTCCAGCGCCGATTGCTCGATATCGGCGAGCACCAGGTTGACGCCGTTTCGCGCCAGCGCCCGGCAGATCCCGAGCCCGATCCCGTTGGCGGCGCCGGTGACGAACGCCGTCTTGCCGGAGAATTCCATCTGGTCGCTCCTATCTCGCGACGCGTTCGAGCGCGTCGAAACCTTCGAGCATCAGCTCATGGTGGCGCTCCACCGCCGCGCGAGTCTCGGCATGGGTGAACACAAACAACCGCCGCGCCTCGATCGCGCCTATCACGAGCTGCGCGACCTGTGCCGGATCAAGCCCGCTCTCGAGCGCCTTGGCGTAACGCGCATTGCGTTCGGCATTGGCGTTATCAGCGTCGAGCTTGATCGGGCCGCCGAAGCGGGTGGGGCGGTTGCGGCCATTGTCGAGCATGCGGGTCTTGACCCAGCTCGGGCAGAGCACGCTGACGCCGATCGGCGTCTCCGCCAGTTCCGCGGCGAGCACTTCGGACAGGCCAACTACGGCGAATTTCGTTGCACTATAAGGACCGGCAAGCGGCGCGCCGGCGACGCCATTGATCGAGGCGGTGTTGACGATGTGGCCTGCCTCGCCATGGGCCCTCATGTGCGGCAGGAACAACTGCAAGCCGTGAATGAGGCCTTTCAGATTGACGCCGATCACCCAGTCCCAGTCGGAGGCTGCGATGGTCTCGATGGGGCCCGCGCGGGATACGCCCGCATTGTTGCAGAGCACGTGCACCTTGCCGAACTCGGCAAAGGTGCGCTTGGCAGCCTCCGCCAGCGCCTCGCGGTCGGACACGTCGCAGGCGGTGCCGATCGCGGTGATGCCCTCGCGCCGCAAGGCCTCGACCGCCCGGGCGCAAGTCTCCGCCTCGACATCGGCGATTGCGACCTTCATGCCGCGCTGGCCGAAGGCGCGCGCCATGGCAAGCCCGATGCCGCCTGCACCTCCCGTGATGAACGCGGCCTTGCCGGCGAAATCTTTCATGGTCTCACCGGCATTGTCCGTTCACGCCGTGCGCGCCTGCGGCGTGGCCGCGACGACCTCGCGGTTGTGCGCGGCCCTCATGGTCAGCATGAGCGTGCAGGTTGCCGCGATCAGCGCGGGCCCGCAGGCGCAAAGGAATATCTGCTTCGGCGGCAAGCCGAAGGCGAGCAGCGAGCCACCGATCGCGGGACCCGCGATGCCGCCGAGCCGGCCGATGCCGAGCGCCCAGCCGACGCCGGTCGAGCGGATGCGCGCCGGATAGAGCGCCGCAACCATGGCATTGGCGCCGAGCTGGCTGCCGATCATCGCCGCACCTGCGCCGAGGATCGGGATCGCGATGAACGGCGCGGGAAAATTACCGAGTCCGACGGTGAGCACGAAGATCACGCCGGAAGCGAAGCTGCACGCCAGCACCTTTGGCGCGCCGAAGCGGTCGATCATCGGGCCGAGCAGCAGGCAGGAGAGAATGCCCCCGAGCTGGAACATGCTGGCGTAGAACACGGCGACTTCCGGCTTGAGGCCCGACAGGTTGAGCACCGTCGGCATCCAGTAGCTGAACAGATACATGTTGAGCAGGTTCGCAAAGAACACGATCCAGACCAGCACGGTGGTCGCAGCCAGGCCGCCGGTGAAGAGTTGTTGCACCGGATTGCCCTTGGCGACGTCGACGAGCTTGGTCGCGGCGGCCTGCGCGCTAACATTGAGCTGGCGCAGGATCGCCTGCGTTGCCGGCGCATCGGTGCGATGCGCGATCAAAAAGCGCGGTGATTCCGGCAGGAACAACAGCAGGAACGGGAGCAGGATCAGCGGCGGCAGGCCGCCGGAAAGGAAGATGCTTTGCCAGCCGAAAATGGGGAGGATCTGCGCGACCAGCTGGCCGCCGAGGAAGCCGCCGATCGTGTTGCCGCAGAACATCAGCATCAGCAGCGTGCCGCGGCGGCTGATCGGCGAGTAGTCGGCGGTGAGCGCGACAGTGGCGGGCATGGCGCCGCCGATGCCGATGCCGGTCAAAAATCGCATCGCGGTGATCGAGGGCACCGACCAAGCGAAGGCCGACAGCACCGAGAACAGGCCGATGAAGGCGGTGCTCCAGACCAGCAGCGGCTTGCGCCCGAGGCGGTCGCCAAGCGGGCCGGACAGCAGCGCGCCCACTAGGATGCCGACGCTCGACATCACGAAGGCGATGGTGAATTGCGCGGGCGCCACGCCCCAGGCCTTCGACAGCGAAGGCGCCGCCATGCCGATGGTGCCGAGGTCGAAGCCGTCAAAGGCCTGCACCAGCGCGCAGAGCAGCACGACCCGCAATTGCAACGCGCCGAACGGCTGGTTCTCCAGCGCCTCTTCGACCGGCGACTTCAATTCCCCGCTCATCATTGCCTCCCCATGCGAATTAGAAGAGGGTGCCTTGGGCCGGCACTCTTGTTGTTATGTTACGTCAACTTCTGAGCCCAATGCTAGGCCGCGACCTCTTCTCCGAGCGGCACCTTGCGCACTTCATGCGCCTGCAGCGCCGGCAGCACTTCGCGTGCGAAGCGGCGGATCTGATCCATGAACATCTCATGCGGCAGTGCGCCGCGGTTGAGGCTGATCTGCACTTGATTAGCACCAGCGGCTTCCGCGGCCGAGATGATGCGCTCGGTGACTTCCTTCGCGGTGCCGAGCGGCATGTGCTCGGCCTGCCGCTCGAAATCGGCCATGGTCATGTTGCGGTAGTCTTCGCGCAGGCCCTGCGCCGCCTTCTGGTTCTCGGGGCGCACATAATCGGTCGAGGACTGCGAAACGTAGCCGGCATCGCGCTGCTTCGCGGTCTCGGTGAAATTGCCGTGGCTGAACAGGGTGCGGTTGAAATAGAGGTGATAGGGCGCGAACTCCTTCACCGCCTCCGCCTTGCTGTCGGCGACATAGGCCGACATCGCGATCGAGAGATGATGCGGCGTGATCTGGTGGCCGTTGCTCGCGAGGCATTTGGCGAAATAGCGGATGATATCTTCCTGCAAGCCGCCGCGGGCGAGGCCCGGCGTGATGACGGCGTTCTTCTTCGCCGCGAACTCGATCGATTCCTTGCTGCCGACGATGGGAATCCAGATTTCGGGGCCCGGCTTCTGCACCGGCCGCGGCCAGAGCGCGACGTCCTTGTAGGACCAGAACTTGCCCTGAAAGGAGAATATCTCCTCGGTCCAGGCGCGGGTGACGATCTCGTAGGCTTCCTCGAACCGCGCCCGTGAATCCTTCAGCGGCACATTGTGCACCTGATATTCACGCGGTATGCCGCGGGCAAAGCCTGAGATCAGCCGGCCGTTCGACAGGCAGTCGATCATGGCGAGCTCTTCGGCGAGCCGCAGCGGCTCGTGCAGCGGCAACAGGTTGCCGTAGATCAGGAGTTTCAGCTTCTTGGTCCGCTGCGCCGCGGCCGCCGCCATCAGGTTCGGCGAGTTCATCAGGCCATAGGGCGAGCAATGATGCTCGTTGAAGCCGACGCCGTCATAGCCGAGTCTGTCCATCTCCTCCCAGGCTTCGAGGTGCTCGGCATAGGTGCGCACTGCGACGTCGGGTTTGAAGTAGCGGTTGGGAAGCGGATAGGGGAGCTCGCTGCCGACCTTGAGATGCTCGAGCTGTTCGCCATAGGCGAGCAGGTCAAAGATAAAAACCTTCATCGCGTTCTTCCCTGGTATCCTCTCGCTGTCCCGTGATCGGGAGCTGTTGCAGGCGAGGTTACGGCGGGAGCGGAGTGCGCGCCAAGGCGCGCGGAAAAATTCCACATATGTGGAAATGACGAAAAGTGCCTGAAAAGCGAGTGGTTTTCAGCCGCCACAATCACTCGGTGCGGGTTTTCCCGCGAAGCGGTCGGCGATCCAGGCCACCGCCGCGTCGGCGCTCTTGGCGCCGGCAAAGCCGTGGCTGACGCCTTGCAGCTCCAGCATGCGCACCGCGCTGCCTGCGGCACAGAGCCGCTTCATGTAGTCCATCGTGACTTGCGGCCGCACCAGACCGTCCGCTGTGCCCTGCGCGAGGAATACCGGCAGCGTGCGCGGCAACAGGCCGGGCGTGTTGCGCACCATCAGCGAATGCCAGGGCTCGATCTCGGCCGGGTTCTTCACGACCAGAAATTCCTGTGCCAGCGGCGCTGCGGTGCGGGCGCGCTCCAGAATATCGAACGGCGATTCGATGCATTCCTCCGCGAGGCGGTCGACCACCGGCATGACAGCTGGCGCCACCACGCTATCGGCCGGCGCGTCATAGATGCGCGACCATGACCACACCGTCATGGCGGTGAGGTTGCGCCCGCCGGTCGAGTTGAGATCGTCGGTCATCAAGGTCGCGAGATCGGTCGCAGGCGCCGCGGCCGCGACGCCAAGGAGTTTCAGCTCCGGTGCGTAACTTTCCGAGATGATACCGGTGAAGAGCGCCGCCTGGCCTCCTTGCGAATGTCCCCATACCGCGTAGCGGTTGCCGCCTGAAAATGTCCGTGCCGCACGCACGGAATCGATCACCGCACGCGCTTCGCTGACGCCGACCAGATAAGGATGCGGCCCCGGCGTGCCGAGCCCGGGATAATCGGTGGCGGCGATCGCATATTCCTGCTCGGTCAGCGGTCGGCTGCCGGCGATCTGCTGGAAGATCAGGAGCGCGAGCGACGGCGCGCAGTGCGGCACGATGCCCGTGGTCGGATGCGCCCAGGCCACGACCGGCCAGCCGCCCTCGGGCGCGGTGCCGGGCGGAATGACGATGACGCCGGAAACCGCGACCGGTTTGCCTTCCGGCGAGGTCGAACGATAGAGCACGCGATGAGCGATGCCGCCCGGCGGCGAATTGCCCATCGATTCCTCGCGGATGATGGAGCCGGGCGGTCCGGCCGCGATCTCGGCCTCGTTGGCTTTGTAGAACGCGCCTTGAGCGTCCGCCGGGCTGACCATGAGCAGCACGTTCGACATAGCCAGCGCCAGCAGGACGATGCGGAAAAGCAGTCGTTTGATTTCGGCGAAGATCACATCAAACATCGTTGTCCCCGTGTTGTTTTACGCCGCCGGAAACTCCAGCTCGAATGCTGCTCCCCGATCTGCTGGCAGGAGCTTGATCGATCCGCCATGACTTGTCATCACGGCTTTGACGATCGCAAGGCCCATGCCGGTGCCGCCGGTGTCGCGGCGGGTGGTGAAGAAGGCGTCAAAAATCTTTTCGCGGTTGGGCTCGGAGATCGGATCGCCGTCATTGGAGACGGTGAGGCGGATCGTCTCGGCTTCGCCGGAGGCTTCCAGCCGCACATTCTTCGCATTATGGCGCATGGCGTTGTCGGTGAGATGCGACAGCACGATCAGCGCCTTCTCCGCCGACATGCCGATCGCGCGGTCGAGGCAGCCGCTCGCCAAAATGCTGCGGGTCGGAAACCGGCTCTTCAGGCCGCCGACGACAAAGCCGAGCTCGGCCTGCTCGTTTTGCGGCACGGCTTCGGCGCGCGCCAGCTCGCGCAGCCGCTGTGTCATGATCTCGAGCCGCTCGGCATCGCCAAGAATGTTGGAGAGAAAGTTCTTTTGCTCCATCCGCGTCAGCGTGTCCTTGTCGCTCTGTGCGGATTCCAGCAGCAATTCCGCCGCGCCCTTGATCGAGGTCAGCGGCGATTTCAGCTCATGGGTCAGATGCGCCGAGAAGGTCGCGATGTAGTCCGAGCGCCGCGAGAGCTGCTCGGCCATGTCGAGGAAGCTGCGCGAGAGTTGCGCAAACTCGCGCGTGCCGTAATGGGCGAGCGGCTGGAAGGCCGCGCGGTCGCCGCGTGCGATCCGCGCGGCGCGGCCGATCAGCTCATACATCGGCCGCGTGATGGTGCGCGAGAACACGAAGCCGATCACCAGCGTCGCCAGGATCACCGCCAGCGCGGCCAGGATGAACTTGGTACGCTCCAGGTAGAACTGCTGGAAGATGTTGTTCGGCGTTCTTGAGGTGTAGATCACGCCGGCGACGTGGTTGTCGACGATCACGGGCATGGCCGAGAACACATGCACGCCGATCCCGCGGCTGAAGGAATAGATCGGCGGCGGCGGCTTATCCGGCACGCGGGTGCGCAGCACCGCCCGATATTGTCCGCGCAGCGCCGAGGCGACCTCCGCGATATGCGCCAGCGATTGACCCATCTCTTCCTTGCCTGCGATCACCACGCCGTGCGGGTCGAGAATGCGAAAGCCCGCCAGCGTCACCTTCTGCGTCTCTGTGATCAGCGGCATCAGCCCGGCGCCGATCTCGACATAGGCGGGATCGGCTGGCGCCTTGGCTGGCTGCGCATCGGGCCTCCGGCGAAACAGCTCGTGGCCGGTGAGATCAAGTGCTGCGTGAATCGGGGTGAATCTGTCCTGCGGGTCTGGCCGCGCCTCCGGCGGAATTTCGGCGCCCAGCGTGATCCCGCTCGCGCGTCGCGCCTCGACCTCGCGCGCAAAGACCGCTGATAGCACCTGGCTTTGCGCGATCAGCTCGGCCTGGGTCTGGCGGATGAGCTGGTTGTCATAGAGGCGGAAGAAGAACAGGCCGATCAGCGGCAGCACCATCACAAAGGCGAGCACCGCGAACACGATCAGCCCGAGCGAGGGCCGCCATTTTTCCCGCAAGACAGCGCTGATCATGCCGGCTTCTCGCAGCGGCCGAGCCTGAAGCCGACGCCATGGATGGTCTCGATGACATTGTCGCAATCGACCGCTGCGAGCTTGGCGCGGATGTTGCGGATATGGCTGTCGATGGTGCGGTCGGAGACCTGGATGTTGAGCTGATAGGCCGCACTCATGATCTGCTCACGGCTGAACACTGCGGTCGGCCGCCCGAGGAACGCCTTCAAAATCCCAAACTCGATCGCGGTGAGGCGGACCGGCGTGCCGGCAAAGGCCGCGACATGCTGGGTCGGATCGATCGAGAGCGCACCCTGCGCGAGCGCGGTCGTTTCCGATGCATGATTCATCTCGCGCACGCCGACGCGGCGCAGGATCACGTTGACCCGTGCGATCAGCTCGCGCGGGCTGAATGGTTTTGTGACGTAATCGTCGCCGCCGATCTCCAGCCCCAGCACGCGATCGATCTCGTCGTCGCGCGCGGTGAGAAACAGGATCGGCACGTCGGAGGACTTTCGGATCTGACGGCAGACCTCCAGCCCGTCGAGCTCGGGCATGCCGATGTCGAGGATGATGAGGTCCGGTCTGTCGGCGGCAAAGCGGGCGAGGCCCTCCTTGCCGTCGCGCGCCTCGGTCACGGTCATGCCGGCTTTCCGCAGCGCCACGCGAATGACTTCGCGGATGTGCAGGTCGTCGTCGACGGCAAGGATGCGGTGGGTCACATTCGTCTCCGGCTCAGCCTGCGCTCGAAGGCTGATCAGGGTGTTTATCCAGCCAGCGCTGCAGCCGCCAGCTTCGAAAACCCCAGCTCCGCCATGATGCCATGTCGGCGGCCAGCGCGGCCAACAGCCGGTGACGATCACAGGGTACGAGATTGACCCCGGGCAGCAGGATCGCCCGATCCAGCGCGGGCAGCGCCTGCGGCCCCAGATTGTAGAGATAGCCTGCGTCGAGGTTCACGCCCTTGCCCCCGGCTTCCTTGCTGTGGGCGACATTATAGTCCGCCATGATGGCGGGAAAGTTGATCAGCGCGCATAAATATAGTGTCGCCGTCAGGCTGATCAGGTTCATCCGGACCAACCAGCCGTTCGTCTGTCCCAGTACGATACGCGCGACAATCAAAACAAGCCCGATCGCCACCAGCAGCATCCAGACCTGCGCCGCGATACGCCAGCCCGTGAGCATGTAGATTTCCACATAGCGATAGAGCCGGAGCATCGAGGAGATGACGAGCAAAATGTTCTGCCCGACCCAGAGATAGACCAGCGGCCGGATGATCGCCGACTTCGCGGCGGCGCCGCCCGGGCGCATTGCCAGAAGCACGAAACCAGCCGCGAGCAGCGCGGTGACGATCAGCGGATAGGCGCCACGATGGGCATAGTCGGCGTAGCTGATGCCGTCGGGGAGTTTGGCGTTGCCCCAGAGATAGACCATGTCGAGCGCGGTCTGGACCGCGAACAGGAGATTGAACAGGATCAGAGATCGTAGGATCGCACCCGCGTTGAAGAGGCCCGGAAAGCTGGAAGGTACTTCAGTGTTGTCGGCGAGGGGCTGCAGTGCGGCCGGCGCGCGCTCCTCCCGGCGGCGCCAGCGCACGTGAACGAAGGGCCAGATCATCGACAGCACGAAGGCCCAGAACAGCGTCCGCGCAAGGTCGACGTGCGACGTAGCCTCCTTCGGATCGAGCAGCCCGATCCATTTTTCGATCAGCGGGTTGGCCGAGGCGAACAGGAATATGAAGGTCGCGCCGAAGGCGATCGGAACGAACCACATCACAAGGCCGCCCGTGAAGTCCCATGCCGTCAGCATGCGCACGACATCGCCGGTCAAGCGAAATGGCCCGATCAAAAACAGGTCCCGGAATGCACCGAGGCGATCGAGGAACAGCCGTCTAGGCTCCGGATTGGTCAGGATCGACACGGCAAAGCCGAGGCCGGCGACGACGAACAGCAGCGAAAGCGTGTTGAGG
This sequence comes from Bradyrhizobium sp., assembly GCA_035487555.1. GTDB lineage: Bacteria > Pseudomonadota > Alphaproteobacteria > Rhizobiales > Xanthobacteraceae > Bradyrhizobium. Next base: position 29,125 of record DATHMA010000094.1, read on the forward strand.
TCGTCCATCGCCGGGATCAATCCGGCGATGAGCACGGCGGTCGCAATGAGCAGGCGGCGGCGGTCGAAGCTGATCCTGTTGCCGAGCCAGGATGCCGCGAACAGCACAACGGCAAACAGCGCCATCGATAGGCCGACGCGGTGGGCGTAGAACAGCCAGTCGGCGAGTTCGGCAAGAACAATCGTGATCGCGAACTTGAGCGGCAGGAGATTGCGGGCTTCAGAGCGGACGTCAGGCAGAGGTGATGCGATGTCTGTCATGTAAAATGTCCTGCGTGAACTTTGGCGGGACGGAGAGTGACAAGCGATCGTGCAATTCCTCGACCTCTGCTCTGCAGGGTTTCAGGATTTGCATGCAGAATTTGTGCAGGCACCGTTTCGCGCTGGAATCGCGCCGGTCCCGTTGATAGTTGGCAGAACCGCAGCTTCATCGTTTTGCGGTGCCTCATGAGATTTGTGAAATGGTTCGGGCTGGCGCTGGCCTGGCTCACCGGCCTCGCCTTCACGCTGATCGGCATCTACAAGAACCACCCGGTTCTGATACATTTGCGCGGGCCGGGAACCATTGTGATGGTCGCAACAAGCCTTGCCGTGATCGCGTGGCTCGTGAGATGCGGATGCTGGAAGCGCGCCGGCCTTGCCGGCCGGTGGCTGTTGGCAGTGTGGTTCTTGCCGCCTCTCGCGATGCTGTCGGCGCAGGCCTCGTTCGAGGGCACCAAGCGGAGCGTGCTGCGGACCGAGCCATCCGTCGCGCAAAATCTGGGCCGGCATTTCGTGGTCGGCTATTCCGACTTCGATGAGGTGGCACAGCTTGCCGAGAAAGGGCTGATTGCCGGCATCTATGTCGGCAAGGGCAATGTCGGGCAGCGCAGGCCCGCCGTGATCAAAGCGGAGATCGCGGCGCTGCAGGCACGCCGGCGGAAAGTTGGCCTGCCGCCGCTGATGGTGGCCGCCGACCAGGAGGGCGGCGTGGTCTCGCATCTGTCGCCGCCTTTGACACGACTGCCGCCGCTCGCGAGCCTTACACCACTCTCGCCCGAAGCGCGGGTGAAGAAAGCGGAGGAGTTCGGCAGGACCCATGGCCGCGAGCTGGCGTCGCTCGGCGTCACCATGGATTTTGCGCCTGTGCTCGATCTCAAGCCGAAGGCAAAACGCGCCGGCATCGATCTCAACACCATGATCAGCGAGCGCGCGATCTCCGATAACCCCGCGCTCGTGACCGAGATTGCGTCTGCCTATGTACGCGGCCTCGAAGCGGCAGGCGTCGGTGCGACCGTGAAGCATTTTCCGGGGCTTGGCCGCGTGCACGGCGACACCCATCTCGTCAGCGCCGATCTGGATACGCCCATCGACGAGCTCGAAGCCTCCGACTGGCGGCCTTTCAAGGATGTGCTGGCGAGCTCGAAGGCCGAATTGATGATCGGCCATGTCGGCCTCACCGCGGTCGATCCGGGCAGGCCCGCCTCACACTCCAAGGCCGTCATCGACGGGATCATCCGCAAGCAATGGAACTATCAGGGCGTGATCATCACCGATGATCTCGTGATGGGCGCGGTCTACGGCCGGAATATCTGTACCGCCGTCGTCGAGGCGCTGAATGCCGGCGTCGATCTGCTGCTGGTTGCCTTCGACAGCACGCAGTTCTACCGCATTTTCGCCTGCGCCGCGGATGCTGCCGCGCAGAACAAGCTCGATCCCGACATGCTGCGCGCCAGCGAAGCGCGGCTCGATCGGGCCTTTCCGCGGGTCATGCTGACTTCGCCGCCCGCTGACATCAGGCCAATTGGCGAATGAGCCGTGCCACGGACTAACGACAGTCGCCTTGACGCATCTTGAGCAAAATCCGTCGCAAACTTGAACCTTTGCGGCAAATTGGCGCTCGCTTTCTTGTGAATGGACAGCTTGCGCGGGCTGGCAGGAGGATCATGGTGCAAAACGCAGGCTGACCATTCGCGAGGACGAACGTCCCATGGCTCACCGGTTCAACACCAATACCGCGGTCGCCGAGAAGGAATGGGACGATCTGTCCTTTGTCCTCGTCGACGACATCAAGCCGTCGCCCCGGATCAAGCTGGGGCGCGAGCGCATGCTGATGAGCCGGCTCTATCTTGGCCTGATCCGCGGCATCAATGATGATTATGGCGCGGAGTTTGTGGCCCATAGCGACAGCTGCACGGTGCGCACCATCGGCATCTATGTGTTCCTGCGCACGGTGATGTGCTCGCCGGTCCACGCCAGCACCATCGCGCAGGCGCTGAAATTGCCGCGCACGACGGTGATCCGTCGCCTCCAGGATATGGTCAAGCACGGCTATGTCGAGCGCGTTGGCAACGCTTATCGCGTCACCGACAAGGTCAATATCCCGGAACTGCAGGACAAGCTGCAGCGGCGCATCGACATGATCATCGAGACCGCGCGGGAATTGTCGAAGCTGAAAGCCGCCTCCTAATTCGCCGCCTCATACGAGCAATCCGCGCCGCTGCCGTCGTTCTGCGCGATCGCCTTTGGGTCGAGCGTGCATTTCAGCTTGGAGACGCTCTCGAAGATCTTTCCCGCCGCGCCATCTGAGGGAACGCCGGCATAGACCTCGGTCGCATAAAGCTCGTTCGCTTCGCGGCCCGCAAACGTCTCCGTCTTCTTGCCGAAGGTCAGTTCGCAGGAACGCGCGGTGATGTCGACATTGCCTGCGCGGCAGACGATCTGGTCGGCGGTCACGACGAGCTTGTCGTTGTAGGGGCCGGCGCCCTTGCCGTCGAAGATCGCAGCGACGGCTTTCTTCTGGGCCGGCGACAGGACCGGCGAATGCGCCGCTACCACCGCGGCGAAGGCCAGCGCCGGTGAGCCCGAGATGGTGGCGGGGGCCGCCTGTGCGGCCGCGGCGAAACAGAACGGGAGCGCGCATGCCAATGCTGCACGTTTCATGATTTTCATCTCTACCTCCTCAAATGATTGGTCAATCCACTATTCAGCCATGAATAGCGCTCGTTGGAGTAAACAATTATGAAATGATCGGGGGCCCTATCGCCTTTTTGCTGAGCAGGCGGATCACAGTCCGGCGATTGACTAGGCCTTGCCGCGATGTACTCTGACGCCCACGAGAAAAGAACATCTATCCGAACAAGGATAGGGCATAGGGGAGGACGTGATGCGCGGTCTGCGGCTGCTCGGCTATTTGTTTGCTGTCCTGCTTGTTTTCTTGAGTGTCTTGTCTTCCGGCCGGCCGGTTTTGGCCGAAGAAACCATCAAGGTTGCTTATACCGATCCATTCTCCGGTCCGTTTGCCTCGGGTGGCGACGAGTTCCTGAAAAACTTCCAATTTATCATCGCACGGAAAAACGCCATGGGCGGCGCGCTCGG
>DATHMA010000095.1:0-2226 GCA_035487555.1 Bradyrhizobium sp.
AGGAGGCTGGCGCCACTACCAGGCCCGGCTCGAGGTCGCGGCCACCGAGCAAGAGAGCCGCACCCTTGTCCCCGACGTTCGTGTGGCGACGGTTCGCGCCAGCGACGGCAAGATAAGCGTCAGCTTGCCGGCGACCACGACCGCCTTTGAGGCGGCGAACATCTTCGCGCGCACCAACGGCTATATCGAGAAGCGCTACGTCGACATCGGCGATCGGGTCAAGGCGGGAGCCCTGTTGGCGGAGATTACCGCCCCCGAGCTCGACCACCAGATTACCCAAGCCAAAGCGACGCTGGCGCAGAACCAGGCCACGTTGCAGCAAACACAGGCAAGCCGTGAGCTCGCCGAGGTCACCAACGGGCGCGACAGCAAGCTGGTCAAGCAGGGATGGCTCACGCTTCAGCAGGGCGACAACGATCGCCTGACCCTGCAGGCGCAGCAAGCTGCGGTGGGCGTAGCCCAATCCAATATTGCTGCCCAGGAAGCCCAGATTCGAATCCTCGCGCAGGAGAAGGCCTACCAGCGCGTGATGGCGCCGTTCGACGGCGTGATCACACAGCGCAACATCGACAACGGCAGCCTGGTGACATCAGGGTCGACCTTCATGTTTACGCTGATGCACCCTGACGTGATCCGCACCCAGGTGTTCGTCCCGCAGGACGAGGCTTTCGGGCTCGGGCCCGGCGTCGATGCGGTGGTTCGTGTCCCGGAGATTCCGGACCGGAGCTTCCCCGGCAAGGTCACGCGCATCGCAAGCGCGTTGCAGCCCGGCAGCCGGACGCTGCTGACCGAGATCGACGTTCCAAATCCGGACGGCGCGCTCAGCCCCGGGATCTATTGCACCGTCGAGCTGCTCATCCCGCGCAAGACGCCATCGATGATCATCCCGGCCGACGCGGTCGTGTTCGATCAGAACGGCCTGCATGTCGCGGTGGTCAAGAACGGCACCGCGCATCTACAGAAGATCACGATCGCGCGCGACTTCGGCACCGAGGTTGAAGTGCACGACGGCGTCCAGCCGGGCGATCAGGTCATCCTTAATCCGATGGTGAATCTCGCGGAAGGCAACAAGGTCGCCGCGCGCAAGCCGCAGACAAGCTAGATCGGCGCGGAGGAGGGGGTCGCAATGCGACGCTTGCTATTCACGGCAACTGCCCTGCTGCTCGGCTGCAACGCCAGCCTGGCGCAGGTCTCCACCATGGGCACCACGGCCATGGGGCTTTCATCGACGCCGGGGACGATCGTGACTTCCCCGCTCAACGGCCCGAGCCCGTTCTCGGCGACGACCCAGCCGGATGCTCCCGTCACCACACTGGCGCCGGTGCCGCTGGCTTCTGATCCCACAACGCCGGGCACGGTCGTAACCTGCTCCAGTCCGACAGGACAGATCGCACCTGGAACTTCGGCGGTGCCGGTGACATCCATGTCGGCAATCGGCGGCGCAACCGCATTGACGCCATCGGTTTCTTCGGCACCGACCACGCCGACAGTGCCGCCCAGCTCTTCCAATTCGACGACTGGAAGTGCGACCTCGCCGTTCCTGACGCTGTCGGCACAACCGGCTACATCATTCATGACGGATTTTCCCGGCTCGACTATTCCGGCGCCGCAGCCGCCCCCAGTGCCACCGCTGCCGTCGCCTTCAATTACCGCAATGCCCGTATCGGCGCCGTCGACGGCTCCAAGCAGCGTCTCCACGTCGGTGTCGGGCACCACAGCCACGACGATGTCATCGGCTGCGACGATGTCGCCGACGACGCCGGGGTCCGCGTTGGGGACCATTCCGACACCAATCGTCCGCACCACGACCGGGAACGTCTCACCAACGACGCCGCTTGGCAGCGCCTCGACCACGGTATGCAGCTCTGCGCCGGGAGGCCCGCCAACCAATGGCGCGGCTTTGCCGCTCTCGACGCCGCAAATTCCGGCGAGCCCGCCGCCCGGCACGATTCAACCTGATATCACGGAGTTTGGCGGCACCAGCATCGATCCTACAATGACCGTGGTGCCCACGCCGAACACGTCCGCGTGCGCCGAGAGCACGACGATGAATGTGGCAACGCCCAGCACGATGACACCGGCCAACGCCACCGGCGCCGCGGCGACGCCGGGCGTATCGCCGCCGCCGGGCTGCTGACGCCGGGAACGTGCATTCTCTTGCCACGAACTTCTGAGGCTAAATTGCTATTTAATTGAAAACCCCCGGACCAGTGAGGATTTGTAGCT
>DATHMA010000096.1:0-33230 GCA_035487555.1 Bradyrhizobium sp.
CAAACTCGCGCTCCAGCGCCGACAGCGCCTCGTTCACAATCGTCTGGATCGCTCGCAGCGGATGATCTCGCCGCACCCGCGCCTCCAGGTCAACGTAGCTGAACAGCTCGCCCGTTCTATTGTCGCCGCCGCGCACGCACCCTCTCCGAATCTCGTCGGAGCCAATGAATCACGGTCGCCGATCGGCGGCGAGCACCTTTTTCAACAGCCTGCTAGAACTCGCGGGCGATCTCGACCCGTTCAGGCTGGGCCAGGCAAAGGCCTCCATTCGTACCGCGCATGAGCCGGTGGACGTAAAAGTAACCGTCGGCGCTCATCACCGGCGAGGGCGCCGACACGATCTTGAGGTCGCCGCACGCTCCGATCCAGTCGATATGGCGGTGACCGTGCATCACGATCGCGCGGTCGGCAAACCTCTCGATGCTGCGCACGAACCAGCTGCCGTTGATCAACGCCGTTCCAACGCGTTCGGAGAATGCCTTCACCGGCATCGGATACTCGACGAGGTGATGGTGCAACGCGATGATCCATATCGCCTCCGGAAAACGGCTGATGGCCGCCTCGAATCGGCGCGCCTGTTCGAGCGCGATGAAGCCGAGCGCATTGGTGAAGGAGAAGTGGGCCGCGGCATTGGAATCGAGGATGGCTACCCCGATGCCGTCCTTGCGGTCGGGTGGCAGGATCATCGGGAACTGGGCGTCAAAAATTCCGCGTAAGGCCACGGCGCGACGCACGCCGCCGTGCTCCGCGAAATCGGCGATCTGCGCCTGATGCGGTGCCAGCGCCTCGTCCAGCGTGGCCGTGATGTTGCCCGAAGCATCGACGGGGTGCGCGCGGTTGCCCTGCACGGCCGCGATCGCCGACAGCGTGCGCATCTGCCGCAACCGTTTGCCGGGACTGAGCGGCAGGTCGAGCCGGGCAGGATTGGCACGGTCGACGATGTTCACGTCGTGATTTCCCGGCAGCATGATCGTGCGGGCCGCCAGCTGCGGATATGCCAACAGCGCGTCAAGGAACTCGGCCCATTCGCTGGCCCGCCCGGCGTCGGTCATGTCGCCGGTGATCAGCACATGATCAAGCGGATCGGCGGCATGAATGGCGGCGAGCTGCGCCAGCACGCGGCCAAGACGTTCGTTGCCGCGCGGGCCGGCGCGCCCGCTTTCGATCCGGAAACCATATCGTTCGCCGACGACGTGCAGATCGGACAGGTGGGCAACGCGCCAGATTCCGGAGGCGGACGCAGGAGCGTCGAACGCGGCAAGATGGACCGGCTGGTCCATCCTGGCATCGGCAACACCCCACACCAGCGAGGCGGCGGCCAGATAGCAGCATACCAGGACCGTGGCGTTGGCAAGCGTCGCCTTGATCAGAACATGCATCACCGGGAGTTCGTGCAACACCGCCGTCCATTGCGTGAAAGGCCAGACCAGGATTGCGATCGACACCGCGGCGGCGCTGAGCAGGATGCCCGCGCCGAGTGAACATGTGCGGCGCAGTCTTGCCCGAAAGGCAGGGGTAAGGTCCTTCCGCCACGCCTGCTCCGCCAGGTGCTGTAGCGCCTCGCGGCCGAATGCATAGCTCGGCTGGATCGCGAGCGCGTTGAGCGACCAGAAATTCATTTCCACCAGCCGCAGCAACGGCCGCCATCCGATCCATCCCAGCGCAGCAATCGCGACCAGCATCAGCGCAGCGCCGATTTCCGTGAGTGCGACAATGTGCTCGGAAAGGGTGGAGAACCATGCCGACGCCACCAGCGGGGCAAGGCCGAGCAGCACCGCGGGCAGCAGCAGCAAAACTGTCCAGGCGAACAGGAGCTTCAGCAGACTGATCTCGACGAGCAGGCTGCCGGCGATGGCGAGCAGCGAGCGCTGCTTGGGGCTGGCGGCATCGTCCTCGACATCGCCACGGCGCGGATCGAGCCACGCCCGCCCTTGAGCCGGCCCTGTTTCGTCCGCCGATGTCGACTGCGTCATGACCCGAAGCCCGTTGCCTCATCCGCCACAGGATAGGGGGCGTGCAGACGCGGGACAATCGCGCGGCACCGAGCCTCGCCCATCGCTGCGCTCGATCGATATGCCCTGTGCATGGTATATGCGCCTGAAAGCACCCGACAGTATTTCTTGCAAAGGATTTTCGTAAAACCTTCGCAGACGTGGTCGGGTTGTATGATTGACACCGTGAATACTCGGGCGTTAACTCGACCCAGCCGACTAGAACAGTCTAGCGCGACCTGATGTGGTCGCTTTTCAGCACATGTTGCTGAACCGCCTGCGGTTCGCCGAACCGGATCGCCGGCCAGACAGGAGGTCCAATGGACTTACCGTCGGTCGCAGAGGGTGCAGAACGGCCTTACATCTCCGCGGGACATCTGCCCGTGCATGAGATGGCGCAGAGGCGGGCGCCTGTCGGCAACTTCAAATCCGATTCCAACGAAAGCCCCGTCGGGCGCCGTCGCCCGCGGTGGCCGTTTGCGTTCCGTCAACCACCGGAAAATGAGGGTGACACATGAGCACGTATCAACACAGCACTTCGATGCCTCTCACACGACTGCCTTCGCCGCCGCTATGGCTATGCATCCTGCTTGGAATCTTCATGATCGTAGCCGGCTTTCTCGTGCTCGGTGATGTCGTCTTTTTCACCCTGATCAGCACGCTCTTCATCGGCTGGATGGCCATTTTTACCGGCGCGTTCGAGATCATCCACGCCTTCTGGACCAAAGGATGGGGCGGCTTCGCCTGGCAGGTGCTGCTCGGCATTCTCTACCTCGTCTTCGGCTTCATGCTGGTGAGCCAGCCGCTGACCAGCGCCTTGATCCTGACTTACGTTCTTGGCCTCGTGCTCCTGATTTCAGGATTCGTCCGCATCCTCGTCGGCATCGGCCATTGGCGGGAGCTTGGCTGGGTCATGGTATGCTCGGGTCTGTTCGGCATTCTGGCAGGTCTGATCATTCTGACCGGCTTTCCTGCCACCGGCATGTGGGTGCTCGGACTCCTGCTGGGCATCGACCTGTTGTCTCACGGGATCGGATGGCTGACCTATGCCGTCTGGCGGCCGGCGGCAGCATAGCCTCGCGCAGGATTTGAGAACGCGGCCGATTGATCGCGCGGCATCGCCAAGGGATGCAGCGTGTTCGCTTGTTGATCCCTTGCCAAAGATGCTTGGCTTGTAGCGGATTTTCCGTTAGAGCCCGCTGTGCTCGCCTCGATCGCCGATCAGGCGGTCGCAAGGCTCGCCTGCGACCAAAAATCAGAGACTAAAAACAAGAATTGAGCATCCTCTCCGGTTTCGCCGACATCTCCTTTTGGCAGCTCCTGCTGGTCGCAGTCGTGGCGCTGTTTGCTTCCCTTGTCGGCGGACTTGCCGGTTATGGCACCGGCGCCTTGATGCCGATGGTGCTGGTGCCCCTGGTCGGCGCCGAGCCGGTGGTGCCGATCATCGCGATCTCCGCGATCTTCTCCAATGTCAGCCGCGGCACCGCGTATTTCCGCTATGTCGACGGCCGCCGCGCGCTGATCGTGATCGCCTGCGCGGCGCTCACCACGGCGCTCGGCGCTTACGGCTACACCAAACTCACTAACGCCGGCGCGGCGCTCGTGATCGGCAGCATGCTGATCCTGAGCGTGCCGCTGCGCCGCATGTTGCGCCGGAAGGAGGTCCGGATCGGCGATACCGGGCTCGCTGCGGGCGCGATCGGTTATGGCGTTGTGGTTGGCGGGACCTCGGGCTCGGGCGTGATCCTGCTGTCGCTGCTGATGGCCGCAGGCCTCGAAGGCGCGCATGTGATCGCCACCGATGCGGCGATCTCGGTCGTTACCTCCGTGATCAAGATTTCGGTGTTCGGGCTCTCGGGCGTCCTTACCGCGCAGGTCCTGGCCTTTGCGCTCCTGATCGGCGCCATCGCGTTGCCGGGCGCGTTCCTAGCCCGGGCCTTTGTCGAGCGCATGCCGGTCCACATCCACACCGCGATCCTGGATGCCGCCGTCATCATCGGCGGCGTTGTCATGATATCGGCGGCGGTGCGGCAGCTCGTGGCGTAGGCGCGCTAACCCTTCGGCCGCGCTTTCGCGATTCTGACGGGCGTACAGGGATCGCTGACGAGATGATTGAGCAGCGGCAGGTTGCAGTAGAAGCTCGACGGCCGGTATTTTACCCGGATGCGTTCAAGCTCTGACATCACCAGGCTGAGGAAGTCGTCAAGGCGGATGACTTCGTGGTCGAGGCCGTCCTGGTAGATTCCCTTTTTCCGGTAGTCGACGAATTTGGCCATCAGCGTGTCGCTGACCGGACTGCCGGACGCCCAGATCCGCGCGGGCAGCAGCAAACCATGGGTGGCTTCGAAGCAATAATGCATCACCATCACATGGTGCTTTGCGCTGAGCCAGTTGATCTGGAGGGAGCGCTTCGAATGGTCGATCTTTCTGTTGTCGTCCGCGGCGCAGAACACCGTCTCCGACCCGACGGAAGCCTCAGTCTTCGTTTCGTTCGGGGCCAGGCAGAAGTCTTCCTTGAATTTCTTGCGTTCCTCGTAATTTTTCGCCTCGCCCGCTTTGTCCGGCTTCTCGCCTGCAACGGGCAATTCAAAGTGGGCGAAATTGTCGTTGGCGTCGCAGTTGAAGTTGTAATCGCCCAGCAGCGATTCCTTTAGCGGATCGCCGTCGATGGCAAGGGTGTCCGCCGCATCGCGCTCGAGGTTGGCCGCCCAATCGATGTAGAGCTCCGCCTTGCGGGCAACGATATTGCTGTTTTGCCTGAGTGCGTCTCGGGACTTGACGTAGGCAGGGTAGGCGTCCTTCGCCGCTGCCGTGGTCAGCGCCTTGTTGCCGGCATCAGCCGTATCGTCCTCGGTCGCCGAGAAGTTGAAATAAAGCACCTGCTGCTGCATCTGCGCTTCCGCGTAGGCGTCCGAGATGTCGACGAAGGCCTTGGTCGCGTCCTGCATGTCCGCTTGCGCCTGCGTGCTGACCTTCTGCTCATAGGCGTTGAGGTACTGGATGTAGGTTCCAACCCAGCCGGCGAGCAGGGTGACGATGGACAGGCTCGCAGCCGAATGCAGCCATGAATCGAAACCCAGTAAGCCTTTCCAGAAACCGCGCCGCGAATTTCCGTTCGAAGGATCGCTCCCGGGAGGACCGCCAGCTTGATGCTCGTCATTTGATGCCGCCATCGCCGTGCTCCCGTCAGCACGATGACCTTAACGCAATCTTCGATTGCGATCCAGCGACGGTACTATGACGCGATCATGATCGCGTCGGCAGCAATTCGCTGAGCGAGCGGATGATGCGGTCGGGCTTGACGGTCGAGCCTTCGGGCAGGCCGTCGCCGTGCACATCCATCCAGATCGCGTAGATGCCGAGCCGCTGCGGCGCCTCGACTTCCCATTCCAGATTGTCGCCGATCATCCAGGTATCCGGCGCGGTGACGCCGAGCGCGGCCATCGCATGCAGATAGGCCTGCTCGTCGGGCTTGCCAAAGCCGTGCTCGCCCTCGATCTGGATGTGATCGAAGCGGTGCGCGAGCTCGAAGCGTTCGACCTTGGCGCGCTGGGTGTCGGCCGCGCCATTGGTGACGAGCGCGAGCTTGACGCCAAGCGTCTTCAATCTGTCGATCGCCTCATGCGCGCCGGGAAAGACGAACATCTCCTCCTCGCGATAGACGGTAAAACGATCGGCGAGGCGGTTGGCGAGATCATCCGGCAACGCCCGGTGGCCGCGCGCGGCGAGCGCATCGAAGCCGCCCTTGACCGTCAGCCGCCGCGCTTCGCCGAGTTTCAGCCGCCAGACCGGTTCCGCGCTCGCCCAGAATTGCCGCGCATAGGCGAGGACGGTGGTCGCGACCTCCTGTGGCGCTAACGGCGCGAGCTCATCGGCGAACTCGTTCGCAATCGTGTTCCACGCAATCTCGGGCCTGCCATAGGCCGACAGGATGGTGTCATCCATGTCGATCAGCATGGCGCGGGGAAGTTCGGTCGTCACGCTCACGGCCATTTCACTTCCGGCGGCATCGAGGAGAGGATGGCGTCGATATTGCCGCCGGTCTTCAGGCCGAACAGCGTGCCGCGATCGTAGAGCAGGTTGAACTCGACGTAGCGTCCGCGCCGGATCAATTGCTCCTCGCGCTCGGCCGCCGTCCAGCTTAACGCAAAATTCCGCCGGATAAGCTCGGGATAGATTTTCGCGAATGCGCGGCCGACATCCTGCGTGAAGCCGAAATCGGCATCCCAGTCGCCGGAATCGTGATGATCATAGAAGATGCCGCCGATGCCGCGCGGCTCCTTGCGGTGCGGCAGGTAGAAATATTCGTCGCACCATTTCTTGTACTTTTCATAGGGCGCCACATTCGCATGGGCATCACAGGCGGACTTCATCGCGGCGTGAAAGGCGACCGTGTCCGGATCGTCCTGGGTGCGGCGGCGATCCAGCACCGGCGTCAAATCGGCGCCGCCGCCGAACCACGACTTCGTCGTCACGATGAAACGTGTGTTCATGTGCACGGCCGGCACATGCGGGCTCTTCATATGCGCAATCAGCGAGATGCCCGAAGCCCAGAAGCGGGGATCATCGGAGGCGCCCTGGACCTGCGCGCGGAATTCGGGGGCGAATTCGCCCGAGACCGTCGAGCAGTGCACGCCGACCTTCTCGAACAATCGGCCATGCATGATCGACATCACGCCGCCGCCGCCGGGCGCACCGCTGGCATCGGTGCGCTGCCAGGGCGTGCGCACGAAGCGGCCGGCCGAGCCGGGATAGAGCGAGGCGAGCGCCTCGTCCTCCAGCCGCTCGAAGGCAGTGCAGATGTCGTCGCGCAGCGCCTCGAACCAGATGCGCGCGCGTTCTTTCCGGGTCTCGACGGGGGATTGGTCCATTGCGAGCTCCTGCTCCTAACGTCTTCCCGTCATTGCGAGGAGCAACGCGACGAAGCAATCCAGACGGTTCCCGCGGAAACTGTCTGGATTGCTTCGCTTCGCTCGCAATGACGGATGCATGTCTACCCCTGCGGTCCGAAATAGGTGCAGCTCTCGTTGCAACTGTCGCGATGGACGCTGACGCGTGTCACCCGCCCCGCGTGCTGCACCCGGTCGAAGATGAAGCGCGACAGGTTTTCCAACGTCGGCTGGCCGAGCGCCACGATCCTGTTCAGGAGCTTGTGGTCGAGCGCCTTCTGCACCTCGGCCATGCGCTGCTCGAGCAGGCCGAGGTCGAGCACCATGCCGGTTTCGGGATCGGGCGTGCCGCGCACAGTGACCTCGGTGCGGAACGAATGGCCATGAATCTCCTCGCTGGCCTCATTGAGGGTCGTGCCTGATAACGCGTGCGCCGCTTCGAAGCGGAATGATTTGGTCAATTCCCACATGATCAAGGAAAGCTCTATCTGATACCGAGTGTCTTGTGCGTCTGCACGCTGAGCCGCCATTGCGGATGCTTCAGGCAATAGTCGACGGCGCGTGCGGTGTTTTCGATCACGTCTGGGCCGTCCATCGGCTGTAGCGAGAACCGTTCGAAGGCAAGGCCCGCAAATGCCTCCGGCATCGCCGCCTGTTGCGGAAACACCAGCTTCAGCTCGTGGCCCTGCCGCAGGACGAGATCGGCGCCGGCTTTGGGGCTGACGCAGATCCAGTCGAGCCCTTCGGGCGGAAGGATGGTGCCGTTGGTCTCGACACCGATGGCAAAGTCGCGCGCGTGAAGGGCGTCGACCAGGGGGCCATCCAGCTGCAGCATGGGCTCGCCACCGGTCAGCACCGCGTAACGGTTGGCATTCTCGTTGGTGTCCTTGCCCGTCCATTGCGCCGCGATGATGTCGGCGAGCTCATCCGCCGACGCATAGCGCCCGCCGAGCGTGCCGTCGGTTCCGACAAAATCCGTATCACAGAATTGACATATGGCCCCGGCGCGATCCTGCTCGCGGCCGCTCCAGAGGTTGCAGCCGGCGAAGCGGCAAAACACGGCAGCGCGGCCGGCATGGGCGCCTTCGCCCTGCAGGGTCAGAAAGATTTCCTTCACCGCGTAGCTCACCAAAACTCCTTTTTACGTACCGGATCGGGTCTGCCGGAGCGCTTCACCGACTGCCATGGCTGCCGCCATGGCGACATTGAGCGAGCGCAAACCCTCCTTGATCGGGATTTTGAGCCCGATATCGGCGGCGGCCACCACCTCGTCCGTCACGCCGATGGTCTCGCGCCCGAATAGCAGGATGTCCGACGCGTCATACCGGAAATCAAGATAGGAAGTGGCTCCCTTGGTCGTGAACAGGACCAGCCGGAAGCCCTTCTCGCGCCGCCATTCCTCGAATTTCGTCCAGGAAATGTGGCGCGTCAGCCGCACTCGGTCGAGATAATCCATGCCGGCCCGGCGGAACGCCCGATCGGAGACCGGAAAGCCTGCCGGCTCGATGATATGGGCGCCCACGTCCAGGCACGCGCATAGACGGAGAATCGTCCCGGTATTCTGGGGAATGTCGGGTTGGAAGAGAGCGATTTCCATCTCGGCGGCGTCTCACGAATGTATGAATAAAACAACGGTCTGTCGCTGATTTAGTGCATTGCACGCTTGCAGGCGGTGAGTGGGCTTGCGCTCTTTCGGCAAGGGTGCCAATAGAACGATTCTGGACTGCTTGGTTGGCCGCCAGGCCGATAAAGCAAGTCTTTCTGCCGCCGCGGGGGTCGCGGGCGCCGGCAGCCTAACCTGGTCACGTTTTGGGCGTTTGCCTTGGACGTTTCCTGGGCGGTTCCACCGGCTGCGAGCTTTAGGAAAGGGTTTGGAATCGTGACGACAGCGACTTCGGATGACCATCCGACACGCCGTGATTTCCTCTTCGTTGCCACCGGGGCGTTGGCGGCCGTGAGCGGCGTGGTCGCGCTCTGGCCCTTCGTTTCCCAGATGAACCCGGACGCCTCGACCATCGCGGCCGGCGCGCCGATCGAGGTCGATCTGTCCCCGATCGCTGACGGTCAGGACATCAAGGTGTTCTGGCGCGGCAAGCCGATCTACATCATGCACCGGACCAAGAAGCAGATCGAGGAGGCCCAGAAGGTCCCGCTTAGCGACCTCAAGGACCCCGCCACCGATCAATCCCGCGTCAAGGACGGCCACGACCAGTGGCTGGTCGTGATCGGCATCTGCACCCATCTGGGCTGCATCCCGATCGCCCACGAGGGCAATTACGACGGCTTCTTCTGCCCCTGCCATGGCTCGCAATACGACTCCTCCGGTCGTATCCGCCAGGGACCGGCGCCGCTCAACCTGCCCGTCCCGCCCTACGCTTTTCTTTCCGATACCAAAATCCAGATCGGCTAAAGCCCCGGAGCCCTTCCGGGACTTTCCACGCCGTCACGTCGTTTTACTTCCAGGATCGCATCATGAGCGGACCCTCCGACTACAAGCCGAGCCATCCAGCGTTGCAGTGGTTCGAACGGCGACTGCCGATTTTGAGCCTTATGCATTCGTCCTTCGTGGCCTATCCGACGCCGCGTAACCTGAACTACTGGTGGACCTTCGGTGCCATCCTCTCCTTCATGCTGGGGCTGCAGATCCTGACCGGCGTGATCCTGGCGATGCACTACACGCCGAACGCCGATCTCGCCTTCCGCTCGGTCGAGCTGATCGTGCGCGACGTGAACTTCGGCTGGCTGCTGCGCAACATGCACGCCGTCGGCGCCTCGATGTTCTTCTTCGCCGTCTACGTCCACATGTTCCGCGGCCTCTATTACGGGTCGTACAAGGAGCCGCGCGAGGTGCTCTGGATCCTCGGCGTCATCATCTACCTGTTGATGATGGCGACCGGCTTCATGGGCTACGTGCTGCCCTGGGGCCAGATGAGCTTCTGGGGTGCGACCGTCATCACCAACCTGTTCTCGGCCTTTCCCTATGTCGGCGACACCATCGTGACGCTGCTCTGGGGCGGCTATTCGGTCGGCAACCCGACGCTGAACCGCTTCTTCTCGCTGCACTATCTGCTGCCGTTCCTGATCGCGGGCGTGGTCGTGCTGCACGTCTGGGCGCTGCATGTTGCCGGCCAGAACAATCCTGACGGTCTCGATATCAAGACCGACAAGGACTCGGTGCCATTCACGCCGCACGCGACCATCAAGGACATGTTCGGCGTCTCGGTGTTCCTGCTGCTCTTCGCCTACTTCATCTTCTACATGCCGAACTATCTCGGCGACGCCGACAACTACATCCCGGCCAATCCCGGCGTGACGCCGCAGCACATCGTGCCGGAATGGTACTACCTGCCGTTCTACGCGATGCTTCGCTCTATCCCGAACAAGCTCGCGGGCGTGCTGGTGATGTTCTCGTCGATCCTGATCCTGGTGTTCCTGCCCTGGCTCGACGCCGCCAAGACCCGCTCCTGCAAGTACCGTCCGCTGGCCAAGCAGTTCTTCTGGATGTTCGTGATCGTCTGCATCCTGCTCGGCTATCTCGGCTCGCAGCCGCCGGAAGGCATCTATGTGATCGCCGGCCGCATCCTGACCGTGTGCTATTTCGCCTACTTCCTGATCGTGCTGCCGCTGCTCAGCGTCATCGAGACGCCGCGGGCGACGCCGAACTCGATTGCGGACGCCGTGCTCGCCAAGAGCGGCAAGGTCGCGGCGGTGCTGGTCGCGTTCGTGATTGCCGGCGGTCTCTTCCTTGGCAGCGCCTCGAGCGCTCGCGCCGAGGACGACACGCCGCCGATGCAGAAGTGGTCGTTCTCCGGTCCGCTCGGCACCTACGACCGCGGCTCGCTGCAGCGCGGCCTGAAGATCTACAAGGAAGTCTGCTCCAACTGCCACTCGCTGAACTACATCGCGTTCCGCAACCTCGCCGATGCCGGCGGCCCCGGCTATTCCGAGGCGCAGGTCGCGGCGCTGGCGTCGGAGTACAAGATCAAGGACGGCCCCAACGACCAGGGCGAGATGTTCGAGCGGCCCGGCCGGCCGGCGGACTACTTCCCGGCGCCGTTCCCGAACGAGCAGGCGGCCCGTGCAGCCAATGGCGGCGGCCTGCCGCCGGACCTGTCGCTGATCACCAAGGCGCGTTCCTATGAGCGCGGCTTCCCGTACTTCATCTGGGACTTCTTCACCCAGTTCCAGGAGCAGGGCCCGAATTACGTGTCCGCGATCCTGCAGGGTTTTGAGGACAAGCCGCCGGCCGGCGTCAGCATTCCCGACGGCTCCTACTACAACAAGTACTTCCCCGGCCACGCCATCAAGATGCCGAAGCCGCTGTCTGACGGCCAGGTCACCTTCGACGACGGCGCGCCGGCGACGCTGCCGCAATACGCGCACGACGTCACCACCTTCCTGATGTGGGCGGCGGAGCCGAAGATGGAAGCGCGCAAGCACCTCGGCATGCAGGTCTTCGTCGTCCTGATCATCTTCGCCTTCCTGATGTATTTCACGAAGAAGAAGGTCTGGGCCGACGCGCACTGATCGCGCGGACATTTCAGCCAAACGGAAGAGCCCCCGATCGGGGGCTTTTTTGTTGCGCGTGAAGCGTCGGCGGATCACTCGGCTGACTTTGCTGGAGACGGCATGACGCGCGTTTCGCGATGTCGGTCCGCGCGGCTGGCGCGGTTGCGTAAATTCATCGTACAACCGCGGTGCATCTCATCTCATCGGTTGGGATCGCATCTCATCGGTTGAGATGATGATGCGCGTTACGCAAATCGCAATCAGCGTCAACGATGCCTTGCGTGCGACGAACTAATTTTCAGCGCGCCGGAAAAAACACGCCACGTATTTCACTGGATGAGATGCATTGGCCATTCTCGCGCAAAAAGTTCGCGTGTGAGCGATTTCGAGCGCTGCGACCGCAAAGAAATCTAAACGATTGCGCCGCATAACGATACCACCTGAACGATTTCGTAAAACCAAAATCGTGGAATGGAGGCATCATCCGTGACGGCATCAAAATCGCTCCTTTGCACTCTCACCGCGTTTGCAACGCTGGGCGCCATCCATGGCGCCGCTGCAGAACCTCTGACGCTCGGCTATCTCAGCCGCCCCGGCTTTGCTGAAATGGTCGATGGCAAACCGGCCGGTGCGTTTCTTCCGATCGCGGCCGACGCAGTCGCCAAGGCCGGCGTCGAAGTGACCTGGCAGGCGCTGCCGCAAAAGCGGTTGATCGAGCAGGTGGCGCAGGACACCGCGAACTATTGCGCGGTCGGTATCTACAAGACGCCCGAGCGTGAAGCCTTCGCGAAATTCAGCGCAGCATTCTACCGCGACAAGCCGTTCGTCGTCGTCAGCACCACGGCGAAGGAAGCCGAGATCAAGGCGCACAAGGGCCTGATGGATCTGATGGCCGACGCCAACCAGAAACTCGGCGCGATCGAGGGCTTCTCCTATGGCCGCGAGATCGATGTGCAAATCAAGACCATGAGCGACAAGGTCGATCTCGCGGTGGTGACGCCCGACAAGATCGTCGCCAAGGTCGCCGCTGGCCGGGACTCCTACATGCTGGCTGCGCCCGAGGAGTTCGCGATCGCGGTGAAGCAGTCCGGCGCCAACGCCGCTGACCTCGCGCAGATCGCATTCCCCGATATTCCGCAGGGTGCGCAGCGGCACTTCATGTGCAGCAAGTCGGTCGACGACGCCACCATCGCCAAGCTGAGCGCCGGCATCTCCTCGCTCAATCTCGGAATGTAAAAAGCAGGCGGCGGGGGCTCCGGCCGCCGCCGCTCTCTCCCGGATATCGCGGTGTAAGACGCCCCAGCACATTTGCCATCAAATCGAGGTCAGGTCCGTGAAGTCTGAACGTAGTGTCGCCCGCGTGGGTTGGCTGCGAAGCGTCAAAACCAAGGCTCTGCTGGCGATCGCGGTGATCATGGTGGTGATTGTCGGTGCTTCCGACGAGATCGAGCTTCGGCGCAATTCGGCGGAACGCGCGGCACAGTTGGATACCCGCGCCGCGGTTGCGGTGGCAATTCAGGCCGACGCTCTGGTGCAGTTGCTGTGGGATCTCGCCAACGGCCAGATCGAAGCGATGCTCGCTGCGCTGGCGCGAGACCCGGACTTCATGTCCGCCGAAGTCGTCGACCCCAAGGGCAAGCGGATCGCGGCCAACGGCAAGGTGGAGGCCGCCGGCGGATACATCGAACGCAAGGCCGAGATCACCCATGTCGAGGGCGGCAAGCGCCAGTTGTTGGGCAGCCTGGTGCTGCGGCTTTCAACCGCCAATCTCGAAGCCGCCGATTACTCGCAATTCCTGTTCGGCCTCGGCAAGGTCGTGCTGACGCTTGCCATCATCATGGCCGCGATGGAAGCAGCACTTCGCCTGATCACGACGCCACTGCGCCGCATGACCGATGCGATGAGCAAGCTGTCCGACGGTCAGACCGACATCGAGATCCCCGCGGTCGGCCGCCGCGACGAGATCGGCGCCATGGCCGGCGCGGTCGGCATCTTCCGCAACAACGAGCTGGAACGGATCCGGCTCGAGGCCGAGCAGGTCGAGCTCAAGCAGCGCAGCGAGACCGAACGCCGTGCCTCGATGGTCAATCTCGCGAACGTGTTCGAGGGCACCGTCAAGTCGGTGGTGCAAACCACCTCGTCGGTCGGCAGGGAGCTGGAGCGTACCGGCGCCCAGATGGCCAGCAATGCCGAGCAGGTGCGCAGCCGGGTCTCGACCATCGTGCAGGCGTCGGATCAGGCCTCCGTCAACGTGCAGTCCGCAGCCACCGCGGCCGAGGAATTATCGGCCTCGATATCAGGGATATCGGAGCAGGTGGCGCGCTCCGCCGCGATCTCGATGCAGGCGGTCAAGGAAGCCGAGCGGGCCAACAGCTCGGTCGAGGGATTGGCCAGCAACGCCCAGAGCATCAACGACATCCTGGAGCTGATCAAGGCCATCGCCAGGCAGACCAATCTGCTGGCGCTCAACGCCACCATCGAGGCGGCGCGTGCCGGCGAGGCCGGCAAGGGCTTTGCGGTGGTCGCCAGCGAGGTCAAGGAACTGGCGAACCAGACCGCGAAGGCGACGGAAGACATCACGGTCCAGATCGCAGCGATCCAAAACGCCACCGGCGGCTCGGTTGCTGCCATTCAAGGCATCGGCCGCACCATCTCGCAGATCGACAAGATTGCCGCCGACATCGCAGCTTCGGTCGAGGCGCAGACCTCCGCGACCCGCGACATCGCCCGCAGCGTGCAGGCGGCTGCCACCGTGACCCAGGAGGTCTCCGCCAACATCGCCGATGTCGGCGAAGCCGTGCGCCAGTCGACCGTTGCGGCCGGCGTGGCACGCGATGCATCATCGACACTGGGTCAGCAATTCACCCATCTGACCGATGCGGTGGAAGGTTTTGTCAGCCGCATCCACGCAGCGTAAGCGCGTTTCAGCTGTCGCGCTTAACCCCATCCCACCACGCGCAGGTGCCCGACATCAGCTGGTAATTGCCTTCCATCACCTGCACGGGGGCGCGCAGGCCCTCGCGGGCGGCATTCATGCGCATGTCGCGGGCGATGTTGCGGTCTTTCTCCTTGAGCCAGACGCGCTCATGGCCCCAGATGCTCGGACCATGGTGCATCTCGACCGGCTGCCAGTTTTGGGGATCGATTTCGCGGCCGCCCCAGCCGCATTCGATCATGAAGGATGACGGCGTCTTGGCGTAGAACGAGGTCATGAAATCATTGGTATGACGGCCGAGCGTCACCCCGATCCGGTCGGGCTCGCTCAGCGCGACGTCATAGGCCTGCCCGACATCGTCGAGCGAGAACAGTTCCACCATCAGATGGTGCATGCCATGCTTTCCGGTCTCGATCAGCGCCAGCGAGTGATGGCGCGGATTGACGTGGAAGAAATAGGCGCGGAACGGCTTTTCGATGTAGTCGGAAAGGCCGAAGCCAAGCACCTTGGTGTAGAACGCCATCACCGGCTCGATATTCTCGACCGTCAGCACGGCATGCCCGAGGCCGAGCGGCCCGGTGCGGAAGCCCGAGATCGAGCGGCCCGGTGAGAACGGGGTGTTGTCAATCTCGGCGCCGTGAAAGGCCTCGAGCCGGTTGCCCGCGGGATCGCCGAACGAGATCAGCGTGCGCACGCGCCGGGCGTCGGCCAGCGTCTGCGGTTCGGCGGTGACGGTAACGCTGGCGCCTTCCAGCCGCGCTGCCAGCGCATCGAGCGCCGGGCCGTCCGCCACCTCCCAGCCGAAGAAGCGCGCGCCGTCACCAAGCGCGCGGTCGATCACGACGCGCTGCTTGCGGTCGTCCATGCGGAAAGCGAGCAGCGAATTGCCGCGCTCAATGGCCTGGAATCCCACCAGATTGGTGCCGAACTGCCGCCAGTCCTCCAGCGCCGATGATCCGAACCCGGCATATCCCAATCCCGTGATCATGGCGCGTCTCCTGCAATATCCGATGTTAACCCCGGGCGGCCTTAGGACGGCATGCTACGCCCTTTTTTGAGCACGTCCACCATACGGGCTCCTTGACGGCCCCCATGGCGGTGGTGTTTACCAGTGCCATGAGCACCGTCGTCCGCCCCTCTCGTCGTTGGTGGCCCACCTCCTAAAAAGGTGGCCGGTGCGATTTGTTCAAACTTTCATCGTTCTGGGGCCGCCATCGCAGGCGGTCTTGATGTGTCCTGTGTGGCGTTCCCTCGGCAAGTCTCGTAAGAGGAACACATGAACAGGACAGTCTTCTCCCTTCCCGGGCGCAGCGAATATGTGACCCGCGGCGGGCTCGCCGTGCAGCGCGTGGTGGAGCATTTTTCCGGCGGCGCCAACCGGCTCGACGCGCTGATCGACCTGCTCGATCGCCGTCGCGGCGTGGTGCTGTCCTCGGGGACCACCGTGCCCGGCCGCTATGAGAGTTTTGACCTCGGCTTCTCCGATCCGCCGCTGGTGCTGGAGACCTCCGGCGTCAATTTCGCGCTCAAGGCGCTGAATGCGCGCGGCGAGGTCCTGATCGCCTTCCTCGGCGATACCTTGCGCGAGCCCTGTGTCGTCATCTCAGAAAAGAGCGCCACGCGGCTCGCCGGCCACATCCTGCGCGGGGCCGCGCCGGTGGAAGAAGACCAGCGCACCCGCCGCGCCAGCGTGATGAGCCTGGTGCGTGACATGATCGCGGCGTTTTCGGCGAATGACGACGCGATGCTCGGCCTGTTCGGCGCTTTCGCCTATGACCTCGTGTTCCAGATCGAGGACCTCCTGCAGAAGCGCGCGCGCGAGCAGGACCAGCGCGACATCGTGCTTTACGTGCCCGATCGCTTGCTAGCTTATGACCGTGCCACCTCGCGCGGCGCGATGCTGAGCTATGAGTTTGCCTGGAAGGGCAAGTCGACGGCAGGCACCTCGCACGAGACCGCGGAAAGCATCTACGCGAAAACGCCGCGGCAGGGCTTTGCCGATCACGCGCCCGGCGAATATCAGGCGACGGTCGAGACCGCGCGCGCGGCCTTTGCCCGCGGCGATCTCTTTGAAGCGGTGCCGGGGCAGCTGTTCGGCGAGCCCTGCGAGCGCTCGCCGGCGGAAGTATTTCAACGGCTGTGCCGCATCAATCCGTCGCCCTATGGCGCGCTGATGAATCTCGGCGATGGCGAATTCCTGGTATCGGCTTCGCCCGAGATGTTCGTGCGCTCCGACGGCCGCCGCGTCGAAACCTGTCCGATCTCGGGCACCATCGCGCGCGGCACGGATGCGATCGGCGACGCCGAACAGATCCGTCAGCTCCTGAACTCGGAGAAGGACGAGTTCGAATTGAACATGTGCACCGACGTCGACCGCAACGACAAGGCACGCGTCTGCGTGCCCGGCACCATCAAGGTGCTGGCGCGGCGACAGATCGAGACATATTCGAAACTGTTTCACACCGTCGATCATGTCGAGGGCATGCTGCGGCCAGGTTTCGACGCGATCGACGCCTTCCTGACGCACTGCTGGGCGGTGACGGTGACCGGCGCGCCGAAATTATGGGCGATGCAGTTCGTCGAGGACCACGAGCGCTCGCCGCGGCGCTGGTATGCCGGCGCAATCGGCTGTGTCAATTTTGACGGCAGCATCAACACCGGCCTCACCATCCGCACCATCCGCATGAAGGATGGATTGGCCGAGGTGCGCGTCGGCGCGACGTGTCTGTTCGACTCCGATCCCGCGGCGGAAGATCGCGAATGCCAGGTCAAGGCGGCGGCGCTGTTCCAGGCGCTGCGCGGCGATCCACCAAAGCCGCTGTCGGCGTTCGCGCCCGATGCCACCGGCTCGGGCAAGCGGGTGCTGTTGATCGATCACGACGACAGCTTCGTGCACATGCTGGCGGATTACTTCCGCCAGGTCGGCGCCAGCGTCACCGTGGTGCGCTATGTGCACGCCCAGGACATGCTGAAGCAGAGGCAGTGGGATCTGCTCGTGCTGTCGCCGGGTCCAGGCCGCCCCGAGGATTTCAAGATCGCCTCGACCATCGACACGGCGATCGCGAAAAAACTTCCAATCTTCGGCGTCTGCCTCGGCGTGCAGGCGATCGGCGAATATTTCGGCGGCAAGCTCGGTCAGCTTGGCAATCCCGCGCATGGCCGGCCCTCGCGCGTGCAGGTGAGGGGCGGGCGGTTGATGCGGAGCCTGCCGAACGAGATCGTGATCGGCCGCTACCATTCGCTCTTTGTCGAACGCGATAGCATGCCCGAGGTGCTAAACGTTACCGCTTCGACCGAGGACGGTGTTGCGATGGCAATCGAGCACAAGACCTTGCCGGTCGGCGGCGTGCAGTTTCACCCGGAATCGCTGATGTCGCTCGGCGGCGAAGTGGGCCTGCGCATTGTCGAGAATGCGTTCCGGCTGGATGCAGGAATGAATTGATGCAATCGTTTTACACACTCGTCATTCCGGGATGGTGCGCAAGCACCAGACCCGGAATCTCGAGATTCCGGGTTCGCACTTCGTGCGCCCCGGAACGACAGTTAAAAAGAGAGAGCCAATGACTTTTGATCTCGATCTGAAGGGCACCGTCCGCACCATCCCGGATTATCCGAAGAAGGGCATCCTGTTTCGCGACATCACCACGCTGCTGGCGGATGCGCGCGCCTTCCGCCGCGCGGTCGACGAGCTGGTGCATCCCTGGGCCGGATCGAAGATCGACAAGGTCGCCGGCATCGAGGCGCGGGGCTTCATCCTCGGCGGCGCCGTAGCACACCAGGTTTCGGCCGGCTTCGTGCCGATCCGCAAGAAAGGAAAATTGCCGCACACCACCGTGCGCATCGCCTATTCGCTGGAATACGGCATCGACGAGATGGAGATGCATGCCGATGCCGTGCATCCGGGCGAGCGCGTGATCCTGGTCGACGACCTCATCGCCACCGGCGGCACCGCCGAAGGCGCGGTGAAGCTCTTACGCCAGATCGGCGCCAATGTAGTAGCCGCCTGTTTCATCATCGACCTGCCGGATCTCGGCGGTGCTGCAAAATTGCGCGCGATGGACGTGCCCGTGCGCACGTTGATGAGTTTCGAGGGGCATTAGCCAGCTCGAGCGACCCGAGCAAGGCTTGCGGCGCCTCACTTCTGCAATATTTGCTGCAACACGTCGCCAAGTATCATCGGCTCACGCGGCGGGAGATATGTCAGCCCGGCGTTGCGGGCGAGTTCGGCGATGGTGCCCTTGGCCTGCAGGTCAGCAAGCGCCTTGTTGACCGCGGCGAGAAGCGCTGCGTCGCTCGACAACGCGACATAGCCGCGGTTGGCACCGATCGGATAGTAATAGCCGGAGGCCACAAGCTTGGTATCCGGATGCGTGGCGCGATAGGCGTCGAAGCGGCGCAGGTCCAGCAGCGTGGCGTCGAATTCGCCGCGTTCGAGCGCGCCGAGCAGGTCCTGTCGCCCCGGAACCACATGCGTGATCTGGTTGATCAACTGGCCGCCGTGGAAGTTCATCAGGATGGCATCCGCCAGCGTGCCGCTCTCGATACCGAGGCTAAGCCCGTCGAGGTCGCCGATAGCGCCGATTTGGCGGTCGTGCCCCTTGGCGCCGAGCACGATGGTGAGCGCGGAATACACATAAGGCTGGCTCGGCGTCAGCACACCGAGCTCGACGCGCCGCCTGCGGTCATCCCGGGTTGCGCCGTCGAAATCAGGCAGCTTGGCCGTCTTGATGCCGGGCACGACCAGCGAATCCCTGGTCAGGGCATAGCTGCCGATCAGCGCGCAGCGGCCGTCCGAGAGGAGGGCATTGGCCTCCAGCGCAGGGCTGGAATCCTCGTCGAGCTTGCTTTCGAACCATTGGATCTGAAGCGGCCTGTCGAGCTGTTTCGCCACCGCTTCCGCCAGCGCGACGTCGAAGCCCGCACCGGGCTTGCCGCGGTGATGTACCGATAGCGGCGGCAGGTCTTCGTCGAGGCAAACCTTCAGCGTTTCGTCGGCGGAGGCAGGCGATATCGCCGGAACGGCTGCGAACGCCGTTGCCAGCAGCGCAGCCGCACCGATCGCTTTCACCGCATTCATCACTGGCTTCTCCGGCTCGACACATAGGCCCAAAGGTTAGCGATATCGTCGTCGTTCAAAATGTCGCCCCAGGGCGGCATCTTGTTGTTCTTGCCCTGCTTCACGGTCGTAACGAAACGCGAATTATCATCGGGAAACCGGCGCAGGTCAGGCGTGACCGTGCCGGAATTGACCATGTTGGGGCCGTGGCAGTGCGAGCATTTCTCGGCAAAGACCGCCTTGCCCAAATCGACCTTTGCCAAGTCGACCTTTGCCAAGTCGGCGTTCGCCGGCTCGGTCTTGGTTGGCTCGGAAGCAGCCTGCTGTGCTGTCGCCGGTTGCGCAGTCGAAAACGCCATCGCCGGGATGGCAAGGGCGGCGAAAGCCGCCGCCCAGCCGAAACTTCGTCGTATCACGTATGAACTACCTTACTTGGACTTCACCGCGAACACCCACAGCGATCCGCCGGCGGGCACTTTCGCCAGCCGCTCGTCGCCGGAGAACAGCGAGTAGACGCCGCCATAGCCGCTAGCCACGGCGACATATTGCACGCCGTCTTGCTGCCAGGTCACCGGCTGTCCCTCGATGCCCGAGCCGGTCTGGAACTGCCAGAGCTTCTTGCCGCTGTCGGCATCAAACGCTTCGAACTCGCCGGTTAATTGCCCGGAGAACACGACGCCGCCTGCGGTCGACAGCACGCCCGAGAAGCGCGGAATGTCGCTCGGTGCTTCCCACTTGGCTTTGCCCGTCATGGGATCGATCGCCCGGAGCGCGCCACGCGGGCCATCACCCCAGTCCCAGAGATCGGTCAGGTCCATGCCGAGATACCATTCGCCGGCCTTGTAGGTGGCGGGCTCGGTCTTGTAATGGCCGCCAAACAACAGCGTGTTGGCATAGGCAAGACCGGTCTGCGGGTTGAACGACATCGGCTCCCAGTTCTTGCCGCCGAGGATCGACGGATAGACCGTGACCTTCTTGCCCTCGCGAGCGTCCTTGGTGACGTCGGTCTCGATCGGACGGCCAGTCTTCAGGTCGACGCCGGTGGCCCAGTTCACCTTCACATAGGGATTGGCCGAGAGCAGCTTTCCGTTGGTGCGATCCAGCACGTAGAAGAAGCCGTTGCGGTTCGCATCCATCAACACCTTGGTTGGCTTGCCCTCGACGTTCATGTCGGCGAGCACCATCTCGGCGACCGAGTCATAGTCGAACGGGTTGTTCGGCGAGAACTGGTAGTGCCATTTGATCTTGCCGGTCTTCGGTTCCAGTGCGAGCACCGAGCAGGTGAAGAGATTGTCGCCTGGGCGCACCGCCGAATTGAACGGGCCGGGGTTGCCGATGCCCCAATAGACCGTGTTCAGCTCGGGATCATAAGAGCCCGTGATCCAGGTCGATCCGCCGCCAAGCTTCCAGGTGTCGCCCTTCCAGGTGTCGCCGCCTGGCTCATCCGGGGTCGGAATGCTGTGAGTGCGCCAGAGATGCTTGCCGGTTTCAGGATCCCAGCCGTCGATGAAGCCGCGGGTACCGAACTCGGCGCCCGAGATGCCAGTCAGCACGACGCCATCGGCAATGAGCGGGGCGACCGTCATCGAATAGCCTTCCTTGATGTCGGCTGCCTTCTGCCGCCACAGCTCCTTGCCCGTCTTCATGTCGATCGCGATAACATTGGCGTCGAGCGTGGTGCGGAACAGCTTGCCGTCCTGGATCGCCGCACCGCGGTTGATGATGCCGCAGCACACAATGCGTGGGGTCTCCGCCGGATATTCGATCTTGCTCTTCCAGATCTGCTTGCCGGTCTTGGCGTCGATCGCCATGGTGGCATTGTGCGTGGTGACGTAGACCACGCCCTGGTACACCAGCGGTTGGGATTCCTCGCTGCGATCATCGGCGAAGCTGTAGTTCCACAGCGGGACCAGGTCCTTGGCGTTATCGCGGTTGATCTGGGTCAGCGGACTGAAACGCTGGAGATTGTACCCCATGCCGTAGTTGAGAACGTTGGACGTGTCGGTCGCGCCCTTGATCAATTGATCAGCGGATTGTGCATGGGCGCCGAGCGGTGTGAGCAAGGTTGCGCACGCCGCTAATGCGAAGCGGTTCATCGGTATCCTCCCTAGTGGTAGCCGTTTTGGACACTCAAGTTGACGCGTCTCCGGCCGGCGTTGTCATTTTATTATTGGTTGGTAGAAGCGTTGCACCTTCCCGGAACATACATCTTGCCGACTTTCGTGGATTTCACGCAAGTGAAACGTGCGTGGCGAACGCGCACGGATAATTCGCACCTCCATCGGAGCCAAACGCAATATTCCGGACTGCGGCATTGCGTTTACTAGCTACGGATGATCATCCGCGCGTTGAGTGAGAGCGCAGCAGGATTTTTCTCGCCGCTTCGCGCGCTATGTCGCGTCGCCGACGTGCCGCCGCAATTGCGGCTTCAACTCGATTCCCATAAGGTGAAGTCGGAAGGAAGTCCCGATGCGGGGGAAAACCTGCGGGGTCATCGTTGCCGTAATCGCGATGGCGACCGGCTCGATGGCGCATGGCGGCGAAGCGGCGCTGAAGGTCGCCGACGCCTGGGTGTCAACGACCGAAAAGGTCGGCGCGGACGTTCCTCTATCACTGACCATTCAAAATGAATCCGGAGCTGAGGACACGCTGTTGCGCGTGCGATGTCCGGTCGCGAATTTCTCCGAGAGACACACCGTCGATCGCGGCGAAGGCGCGCCGGCGATGCGATCCGTTCGCTCAATCCCGGTTGCCGCTTCCGGCGCCACGGTGCTGAAGGCTGACGGCTTTCACATCATGCTGCTGCAAACCCGTCAGCCGCTCGCGGCCGGCGACAAGTTCACATGCGCCATTGATTTCCAGAAGGCGGGAACCATCGAAACGGAGGTGAATGTAAGAAGCCTTCCCTGAAAAAATGCGATCGCCGACCGGTCAAAGAAGTCGGCGAGCGATCAATGAACAAAGCCAACCCATAGGTGGAAACAACATGAAGACATTCGCGAGAAGTAGATTATCGCTGCACGTCGCAATGCTTGCCTCTTTCACCGCCGCCGCCATGCTTGCGTCGGCGCCGGCGAAGGCGGACGACGTTACTCCCGAGCGGCTGCTCGATTCGGCCAAAGAACCGGGCAACTGGCTTCTGCACCACCAGAATTACTCCGCGACCCGTTTCTCCACGCTGTCTGACATCAACAAGGGCAATGTGAAGAACCTCAAGGTCGCGTGGACCATGCAACTCGGCGGCGTCGAGGGTGGCGGCATCTGGACGCATGGCGGCCTTGAAGGCACGCCGATCGTCGAAAACGGCATGATGTATGTCACCGACGGATGGGGCTCGGTCTACAAGATCGACGCCCACGGTGGCAAAGGCCTGCTGCTCTGGAAGATGGATCCGAAGACGGATCATGACTGGGCGGGCGCGGTGGCCTGCTGCGGCGTTGACAATCGCGGCGTGGCGCTGTGGGGTAATCTCGTCGTCTCGCACACGCTGGACGGCCGCTTGATCGCGACCAACAAGGACACCGGTCAGGTCGCTTGGCAACGTCAGGTCGCCGATCCCAACAAGGGCGAGGTGATCACCGGCGCACCGCTGATCGTGAAGAATATGGCCATCAGCGGCGTGGCCGGCGCCGAATACGGCATCCGCGGCTGGATCGCGGCGACCGATCTCAACTCCCAGAAGGAAGTCTGGCGCACCTACACCATTCCCGACAAGGGCGAGCCCGGCAGCGACACCTGGAAGGATTCCCAGAACGCTTCGGCGACAGGCGGCGGTTCGACCTGGGTGACCGGCAGCTATGATCCCGCGACCAACACCTTGATCTGGGGTGTCGGCAACCCCGGCCCGGACTGGGACAACGCCTATCGGCCCGGCGACAACCTCTATACCGACAGCTCGCTGGCGCTCGATGCCGATACCGGCAAGATCCAGTGGCACTATCAGCACACGCCCAACGATCCCTACGATTACGATAGCGTGGCGGAGAACGTGCTGGCCGATGTGCCCGGTGCCAACGGCTCGACGACCAAGATCGCACTCGAGGCTGACCGCAACGGCTTTGCCTATGCGATCGACCGCACCACCGGCAAGTTCCTCTGGGGCCTGCCCTTCGTGAAGAAGGTGACATGGACCAAGGGTCTCGATCCCGAGACCGGCAAACCGGCCGAATATGATCCGAACAAGCAGGTGCAGGTCTACAACGCCGCGGTCACACCGAGCCGGACCAACAAGGTGACCGATATCTGCCCCGGCAACATGGGTGGCAAGAACTGGCCGCCTACGGCCTATAATCCGCAATTGAAGCTCTGGTACATCCCTGTGATTGAGAGCTGCAACCGGATCACGGTCGAGGAATCGCAGAAAGAGAAGCTGAAGCCGCGCGAGTTCTGGACCGGTGGCGGACCGAGCCAGCCGGTCAAGATCACGGGCAGCATTACCGCGATCGACGTGACGACCGGCAAGATCGCAGGCAAGTACGAGACCGAGTTCCCGAATCTGGGCGGCATTCTCGCTACCCCTGATCTCGTGTTCTCCGGCCAGCCTTCCGGTGAAGTGCAGGCGGTCGATGCCAAGACGATGCAGAAGCTGTGGGAGTTCAACACCGGTGGCGGCGTGAATGCGCCTCCGATGACGTTCTCCGTCGACGGCAAGCAATATATCGCCATCCTCGTCGGCCTCGGCGGCGCCTGGGACAAGTGGTTTATCGACGCCACGCCCGAGCTGAAGCGAATGCAGCCGGGATCGATGCTCTACGTCTTCGCACTCTGACGCATCGCGAGCGGGCGAATGGAAACGCATGCCATTCGCCCGCTCACCCTTCCCATTCAGGCCAGCCAGATGAAACGAAACAACAAGACTCCTTTGGGGGCGACGCTTGCGCTTGCCGTGATCGCTTTTGTCGCGATACCGACAGGCGTTCACGCTCAGTCCGCCGATCCGACCGACGCCGGCAAAGCCGTGTTCAAACGCGCCAATTGCTTCGGCTGCCACAAATGGCATGGCAATGGCGGCGGCGGTTATGGCGGCGATGCCCTGTCGCTGCGCAAGACCGAACTGACAAAGGACCAGATCGTCGAAACCGTGGAATGCGGCCGGCCCGGAACCGGCATGCCGTTCTTCATGCGCGGCGCCTACGACGCCACGAAATGCCACGGCATGAACCGCGAGGAGGTCGGCGCGCAGATCCCGCCGGAAGCCAACGTCTTCCTCCGTCGTGAGGATGTGGAAACGGTGGCGGACTATGTGCTGACCCATATCAAGGGCAGGGGTGAGCCGACCTACGCCGAATGCACCGACTTCTTCGGTAGCACCTCGCATGTCTGCGACATCTACAAGACCGAGCCGCCGTCAGGCACCCAGGCGACCAGCACAGGACAGCCGAAATGAGAATCTGGATGAGAGGCGTGTTGCCGGCGGCGTTTCTGCTGGCGACCCTGCAACAAGCGCACGCACAGCAACAATACGCAGGCGATGACGTACGCGACATCAAGATCGGCGGCAAGGTCGCCGACCTTCCGGCCGAGGGCTATGTCGATTTCTCCTGCCCGACGGACGCCAACGCCAAGCCTTCTGCCAATAACAAGCCTGCCGACTGGTCGGCCTGGCGCGACTGTCCCGCCGGCCCCGACGGGCTGCACGCGCTTCGCTTCGGCTTTGATCCGGCGACGAGCCGGGACGGGACCATCGTGGCCGGCCATCCGGTCGTGCTGACGGCGTTGGTCGATAAAGACGGCATCGTCGCGGGCCTCAAAATCGATACCGATCCCAAGACCCGGCTTTATCTGCGCAAGAAGGCCTTCCTGTTCGGCCCGCAGGTGAAGGCCCGCTACGGATCCGATGGCTGGGCCTGCACCCAGGCAGACCTCGCGGCCGGCGAGGAGTCCGTCGGCGGCGTTCATGTCAAGGAGAAATGTACCAAGACGACGCAGGGCCGGGCGCTTACGATCGAGCGAAGCCTGTTTCGCAAGGCCGGACAGGACGATAAGAATTTCGTCGACGAAACGCGGGTCACCATCCTGCGCGCGTCCGCCAACACGACAGGTTCGAACTGAATGCAGCTTCCCTATCATCATCGCTATGCCTATTCGCCGATCGTCGACCGTCCCGACTATTCCTGGCCGGACGGCAAGCGGCTTGCGGTCTATCTCGGCCTCAACATCGAGCATTTCGCGTTCGGGGCGGGTGAGGGCCATCTCCTGACGGTCGCGGGAGCCAACCCCGATCCGAGGACATTCGCCTGGCGGGATTACGGCAACAGGGTCGGCGTCTGGCGCTGCCTCGAACTGTTCGACGAGCTGAACCTGCCGGCGGCGCATCTCATCAACACCTCCGTCTTCGACTATGCGCCCCGCATCGTCGATGCCTTGAAGGCGCGCGGCGATGAGTTCATCGGCCATGGCCGCACCAACGCCGAGCGGCACAGCCACATGTGGGAGGCCGATGAGAAGCGTTTCCTGCAGGAGATCCACGATACGATCACGCGCGCCTCCGGCAAGCCGCCGCGGGGCTGGATGGCGCCATGGATGGCGTCCACGCACCACACGCCTGATCTCTTGAAGGAAGTCGGGTTCGATTTCCTGATGGACTGGCCGGCAGATGATCAGCCGCTCTGGATGAAGACCCGCGCGGGTCCGATCATGAGCGTGCCGTACCCGATCGAGATCAACGACAGCCCGCAGATCCTGGTCCGGCATCATTCGCCGGAGCAATTCCGCGATTTCATCATCGGCCAGTTCGAGGAGCTGTTGCGCCAGTCGGCCAAGCAGCCGCTGGTCTGCGGCATCGCCTTGCACACGATGATTGTCGGCCAGCCCTACCGGCTGCGCATGCTCCGCGAGGCATTGCAGCACATCGTGAGCCACCCCGAGAGGGACAAGGTCTGGTTCACCCGGCCGTCCGCGATCTACGACCACTGTGCTGCGTTGCCCGCCAGCCAGTTTCCGCCGGTATAGCCGCCCGCGCCCGCAGCGCAGGCGCTCTCGATCGGGGCGCGCTGGGCTGTGATCTCGTTGCGATAACGGCTTTTCCTTCAGGTTTTAATTCGCTACCATTCAACCCTTTGTTGAATGGCGCCCGGTGCATTGACCCTTGTTGGAGGGCAGCTCACACATGCGATCCGGGCATTTTTAAAAGGGCGGGGTTTTCATGGCGAAAGCGAAATCGGCCAAAGCGAAATCAAAGAAAGCATCGAAGGCAAAGACCGCGAAAGCGAAGGAACACTCCAATGGTTCAAGTCCCAGCGCGGCAGCTGCCGGCGGCCATTCATTCGGCAGGCCGCGGCCCGGTGCGGACGGCGCTTTTGCGCTGCATCTTGACGCCGAGCGCAACACCTCTTTTCGTCCGCTGCCGCCACCGAGCGGCAGGGCGCCGTATCGGCTCGATCTGAAATCGATCATCAGCCCCGCCGATTATCAAGCCATCGTGCAGAAGAAGAAGCTCACCTTTCATCTCAATGGCGACATGGGCGGCATCAAATATGGCGTGCCGCAGGAGCTCGTGGCGCGGGGCATGGAGGGCGATATTTCGATCACGGGGGACGCCAGCGAGAATCCGGCGTTCCTCTACATCACCGGTGACTGCGTCTATTTCAATGGCGAGACCTCGCAATATTATTCGCAGTTCTACGAACCCTATGAGCACTATCCGCGGCCGATCTTCGCCGTGCCCGGCAACCACGACGGCGAGAACCTCTCGACCGGCTCTTCGCTCGATGGGTTTGTCCGCAATTTCTGCGCGCCGTCACCGGTCAAGCTGCCCGAATCCGGGGAGTCGGGGCGGACCGCGATGACGCAGCCCAATGTCTACTGGACGCTGCTGACGCCGCTCGTGAACATCATCGGCCTCTACAGCAACGTACCCGAGGGCGGCGAAATCAAGCCGCCGCAAACCGACTGGCTGGTGAGCGAGCTGAAGTCCCTGCCATCAGACGTGCCGGTGTTCCTGGCGCTGCATCATCCGATCTACTCGGCCGACGAATTCCATTCCGGCAGCACGCGGATGAAAGAGCTGATCGAGACGGCGATCGAGCAATCCGGGCGTCACCCGGAAATGATCCTGTCCGGCCACGTCCATGACTATCAGAGGCTGACCAAGCAGCAGACAGACGGCACCCAGGTGCCGTATCTCATCGCCGGCAATGGCGGCTATCACAATCTGCACGGCATCATGAAGGTCGACGGCGAGAAGATGATCGCGCCCGTCGTGTTCGACGACAAGGACAACGATCCGGTCACGCTCGAGAAATATTGCGACGACCACTGGGGCTTTGTGCGGCTCGAGGTCACCGATCAATTGGTGACCGGACGATTCTACCAGGTGCCGCGGCCGCAGGAGCCGTTCAGCAAGGGCAACCAGCTTCTCGATTATTTCGAGTTCGACTGGAAAGCGCGGAAATATGTGCCGAACACGCTGAGCCGCTAGGCCGGCCTATCGTCGCAACGGCGCGGCGCCTAGAGTATGATCCGGAAAAGTGTGCAGCGGTTTTCCGAAAAGATCATGCTCAATCAAAGAGCTAAAGCGCGATGATGATTCAACCAAATCTATCGCGCTTTAGACGCCGCCGTTGCGCCATTGCTCCAGGTAGGACAGCAGTTGCGTGTCCCACAGCGTCGTGCCGCGGGCCCGCAGCAGCGTAAGGCAGGAGGGCGAGATCTGATAGACCGTCTCGGGACTGTTGGTGCGGCGGTGCGGCTTGTCGGGATTGTGCAGGACAAGTCCTGCGTCGATGAATCCATGCAAGGTCTGGCGGCGGATGTTCTGCCTTGTATTGGGCGCGTAGTGCTTGCCGTAATGCGTGGCGATCCAGTCCATGATGCGAGCAACGCCGATCAAGGGTGACTTCGCCTCCGACCAAGTGCCATCAGGCGGAAGATCGATGAGTGCGAGCAGCGTGAGTGCCGAACGTTCATTGCGCTGCGCGGCTGGTACGCTCATCGCCGCCAGAACCTGCAGCGCTTCGTCGACGAAATGTTCTCTGCTCATGCGAAGTGATGGACCCTCGATGCGTGATCCGGGCGCCGGAATCTGACCTGGCCCTGCTTGGTGGCACCGAGCGGCGAGGCGGTTCAAAGCGACGGGGAGGGGAAACCTGCCTTTAAGCATGGCCGCGGCTGCGATATGCTCGAGGCAGCCTTCGCCGAAAGACGAGGGAAGCAAAATTACAGGGAGGAGCGTCATGTCCAGGCCAGAACGCAAACTCGTGCATTCCGACATCAAGCCGGAAAATCCGCCGGAGCGCGCCGCGCATTATCTCGACGTTCCCAACATGCCCTGGGAGCCGACGAAGTTTCCCGGCATCAAGATCAAGGTGCTCTACACGGACGATAGCGGCGTCACCACCGCGCTGTTCAAGCTCGATCCCGGCGCGGTCGTGCCGCTGCACGAGCATACGGCGCTGGAGCAGACTTACGTGCTCGAAGGCTCGCTCGAGGACCATGAAGGCAAATGCGGGCCCGGCCAGTTCGTCTGGCGCCCGGCCGGCAACCAGCACGAGGCGGTCGCGCCCGATGGCGCGGTACTGCTTGGCTTCTTCCTCAAGCCCAATCGTTTCGCTTATGGGGAGAAATTCTTCACCGCCCCGGGAGAGCGATAGGGGCTCATCCGGGCTTGATGAACCGCGTCAGCGCGCCGTCGGCAGCGAATTTTAGCAAACCAAAGCGCAATGTTGCTTCAACTTGATAGCGTCGCGCCTTGCGGCGCGGCTGACAAAGGGGCTTGGCTTTGGTGCGGCGCGATACACCTTTTGGTATGTACGAAAAACATCTGGGGTGGTTCATCGAATTCAAAAAAATTCGTCACCGAAATGAAGCACACCCTCCCTAACCTTCAAGCGTTGGGGTAAAAGAGGATCGAGGGAGCAAAAGTGCGCTTATTATTGCAAGGCGTATGTAGCTGCCCGGTTGAGGCGACCGAGTTATCCGACGTCACCAACTTCTGATGCTAGCTACTATTGGTGAGCAGGCGGCTAATCGGCGAATTGATCTGCCGGCTGTTGCCCCTCGTCCGGTGTGCTCAAAACTCAAGCAGCTTTGAGATCGGGCGTCCCTTGGTCCAAGGAAATAGCTGATGGAGATAGCAGACATGAAGATGACTTTGAGGATGGCGGCGATCGCCGCGGTGGCTGTCGGAGCACTGGTTTCGCTGTCGACGAGCAAGGTTGAAGCGCGTCGGCTCTATGTCGGCCCGCACTTCGCGGCTAGTGCCGTTTACCACTTCTCCCCTGATCTCCCCTGGTACGCCGTGAGGACCTACTATATGGGCGGACCCTGGAGTGGTCCTTACTACCACTGGAACGGCTGGAGCGACTACGCCGCGCAAAACGGCATCGGCTGCACGCCCGGCTCGGCCGTCAAGGGCGGCGACGGCATCTACTACGTTTGTCAATAAGCAGAGGCCTGAAAAGCTCGGGCCAATTGGCGTGATCGCCGCTTGATTGCCCCTTGGCCCGGCACTCCGCTGATGACAACTTGAGAACGCAAACGGCCGATCAAAGCATCGGCCGCTTGACGTTTTGGCCTCCCGGCTCCGACTTCAAAGCCTTGACTCAAAATCTTCGACTCCAACGCTTTGGCACGGCGCAAGCGCGCCTTCGCCCACTCTATGAATCCGTGCTCCTGGTACGAAGCTGCGTCCTCTACCTATCGGCCGACGCGGATTGCGCAGGCTTACCGAACACGCTGCGGCATCCTTCGCTCAAATTGGCGCGCTGCCGGCGCATGCAGGCCGTAATCCGCTCGACATCGGGTATTTCCGAAGAACAGAGCCGCAGGACGTCGGGCGTGCAAAGCCGCCGCTGATCTTCTTGCGTGAATGCCCGGCTGGCGGAAGGCCACAACGCCCCAGATGCCACAATGCCAGCCGCAAGCAACAACCCCCGAACGCAAACCGCGTGATGCATCGTCCCCTCTTTAGGATTGACCGTCGTTGCGGTCATCATCCAGGCGGTTCACCGCCTTGGAATCGATGCATGATCGTAGTCTGGATTCTGTCGTGCTCAACGAGACGCAATCGCCGTGCACCGTTATTGTTATCGTGCGCTGCACCTGTTCCGAAGCAGGAACTGGAGCTCGGCTGCGCGGTGACAAAGCCGGCATCGGGGACGAGACTGCCCCCGATGCCGCAGGTAGCGGGTGCCGCGATGAGGCACTCCACATGGAGCTCGCTTAAATCGGTCGTTCGCTTCTGAGCGGATCGAAACACGTGGCGTCCGCTCGCCTATTTCGGTATCTGCAACGTCACCCCGTAGCGCTGGTAGATGCGCGCCACCGTGCCGTCGGCACTGAGCCGTTGCATGGCCTGGTCGACCGCATCCTTGAGGCTGTCGTCGGGGCGGACCATGCCGACCGCGACATTCCAGATAAGGTTGGGCACGCTGTCATCGGGATCGAGAATCCGCACGGCCTTGTCCGGATGGGTCAGATTGTAATAGCTCGCCATTGTCGGCGTGACCGCCGCCGCGTCGATCTCGTGATTGGCCAAAGCCTCCAGGCTGTCGATCTCGAATCCGAAGGTCGATGTCGGCACATGACGCTGACCAAGGGTCATGGCCGCGATCGATCCAACGAGGACGCCGACCTTGGTCCGCTCGTCCAGGCTCTTGAACGATGTGAGCTGGCTCGCCGGAAGCACGGCGAGCGCGACGCCCGTGCGATAATACGGCTTTGATATCCGCAAATTGGTTTCGCCCTGCGCTTCTCGGTCGGCGATGACGTCCAGGACGATGTCGCAGCCTGCGCTGCGCATCTGGTACTGCGTGATGATCCAGTCGGGCCTCAAGGAGACGCCGAGCTCGTGGGCGATGGCTTGCCCCAGCTCGATCTGAAACCCGGGCGGATCGCCGGCCTTACTGGCGAATGGCAGCGAGTTGGGATGGGCACAGAGGCCGAGCGTGCCGGATTCGCGGATCGCATCGAGGGATCGGGCCTGCGCCGCATCGCTCAGCCCGAACAGGGCGCCGATCATGAGGGGGAGAATGATCTTCATGGCATTTCCAGTATAGGTCGATCCTGGTTCAGCCTTCATGCGGCTTCAGCGCCCGGATGTATTTGATGATCTCGTCGATCTGCGCATCATTGAAGGTGGTGCTGAAGGCCGGCATCGCGCCTTCCTTGCCGCTCTTGATGCGGTTGCGGATGAAGTCGTCGTCGCGTTTGGTGTCCATCAGTTGGGGGCCCTTGCCGGCGGCGCGACCGCCGTCGGAGTGACACCAGCCGCAGGTGGTTGCGAACAGCTGTGGGACATTGATCTGTTCTGCGGGGGCTGCAGGCTGCTGCGCTCGAGCAGGTACGATCGAAACCGCGAGCGGGGTAGCGAGTATCAGCGATAACAACGCAAGGATCTTCTTCCAATTCCAATTCAATTGCATGCCGGTCACGCCACCTGTCAGGAATTCGATCAGCGATTTTGATCTGGAGAGCGGCGTTCCACCGCTCTCCAGATCGATCGTAGTGAGGGCCTATTTCAGGCTGTAGACCACGAGCGCGCCGTCGTCTCGCGGCATGCTCTTGTAGACGCCGCCGAAGGTCGGCGCGTAGTCATCCGAGGCCATGCCGCCGAAGCCGGCCACGACCGCGATGTACTGCTTGCCATTGACGGCATAGCTGATGATACCGCCCTGGTGGCCGGTGCCGTCGCCATGGTTCCACAACTCGGTTCCGGAGTCGGCGTCATAGGCGTGAACCGTGCCGCGCGAATCCGGCACGAAGACAAGTCCGCCTCCGGTCGACAGCACGCTGGCGAGCGGCGGCTCGGGGAAGCGGACTTCCCACTTCTTGGCGCCCGTGATCGGATCACGCGCGTCGAGATGGCCATAGATCTCGCCGCTCGGGGGCGCCGTGATCTTGAAGTCCGCGCCGATGTTGAGCTGGGCCTGGGGAGCAACGATCGGCGTCGTCTTCGTGACCTCGAGCGTCATGCACCATTCCTGCCCGAGCTTGTAGTAGAGGCCGGTCTTGGGGTTGTAGGAGCCGGCGTTCCAGCTGATGCCGCCGGAAATGTGCGGGCACAGCGGGGGCGCTTCGACTTTGCCTGCCGTGAAGTCCCGGCGACCGATCAACTCGCCGGTCTTGGGGTTGATATCCTTGACGAAGTTAATGTTCTCGACGAGCCGCCAGACGTTCTTCACCGCAAGATTGCGGTCATAGACGAAGACGAAACCGCTCTTGTTCGGATGCACCACGTACTTCTGGCCGTCGCGTTCGAGCATCACGAACTCGCCAACCGCGCTGTCGAAGTCCCAGGCGTCGTGCGGCAGCTCCTGATGGTAGGATTTCAGCTTGCCGGTATCCAGATCGAGCGCGATGACCGAGCTGGTGTAGAGATTGTCGCCGGGGCGCGCGCCTTGCGTCTTGTAGTCGGCGCCCGACCAGTCGTAGAGCGGCGCCGGATTGGCAGTGCCCCAGAGCACGGTGTTGGTCTCGGAGTCGTAGGTGCCCGGCATCCAGCCGCCGCCGCCTCCGGTTCGCCAGGAGTCATTGCCCCAGGTCTTCATGGCATCGTCAGTGCCGGCGACGGTCAGGAACTCCCATTTCTTCTTGCCGGTCGCGGCGTCGACGCCGAAGATCGGGCCGCGGCCCGGCCATTCGCCGCCCTGCGAGCCGATCACGACCGTGCCCTTGGCGTAGATGGGCGCGCCGGTGAAGCCGACGGTCAGTTTCTGGGAATCGACCAGTTTGGTCTCCCACATGACCTTGCCGCTCTTCATGTCGAGCGCGATCAGACGCCCGTCCATGGTGCCGACATAGACCTTGCCTTCGCCGATCGCGACGCCGCGATTATAGGGCGAGTGGGTCTGCCGCGAGATCAATGCTTCGTCGAGCTCGGGGAAGTAGGACCAGATCACCTCGCCGGTGGC
>DATHMA010000097.1:0-3383 GCA_035487555.1 Bradyrhizobium sp.
CATGACGACGGATGACCTCAAGGCCTATCAGCCTGTCATCCGCACACCTGTGCGCGGCACCTATCGCGGCTACGACATCGTCTCGATGCCCCTGCCCTCCTCCGGCGGCATCGTGCTGCTGGAGACGCTGAACATCCTCGAGGGCTTTCGGCTGTCGGATCTCGAGCAGGGCTCGCCGGCTTCGCTGCATCTTCTGATCGAGGCCATGAAGCGCGGCTATGCCGACCGCGCGCGTTATCTCGGCGATCCCGCCTTCATCAATGCGCCGACCAATGTCCTGCTCGCCAAGGATTACGCGACCAAGCTGCGCGCGGAAATCGATCCCGAGCACGCGACACAAGCGGACAAGGTCGCAGCGGCGCTGCCGCCACGCGAAGGCAGCAACACCACGCATTATTCGGTGGTCGACAGCGAAGGCAACGCGGTCAGCAACACCTATACGCTGAACTTCAGCTATGGCGTCGGCCTCGTCGCCGACGGCACCGGCGTGCTGCTCAACAACGAGCTCGACGATTTCACCGCAGCACCCGGCGCGTCGAACGCGTTCGGCCTGGTCGGCTACGAGGCCAACCTGCCCGGCCCCGGCAAGCGGGCGCTGTCCTCGATGTCGCCCACCATCGTGCTGAAGAACGGCAAGGTCGTACTGGTGACGGGCTCGC
The DNA here is from genome assembly GCA_035487555.1 of Bradyrhizobium sp. Lineage (GTDB taxonomy): Bacteria > Pseudomonadota > Alphaproteobacteria > Rhizobiales > Xanthobacteraceae > Bradyrhizobium. Next base: position 660 of record DATHMA010000097.1, read on the forward strand.
CCGGCGGCAGCCGGATCATCTCGACCGTGCTGCAGGTGATCGTCAACGTGCTCGACTATCACATGGACGTCGCGGCCGCCGTCGCTGCGCCGCGGCTGCATCACCAGTGGATGCCGGACGAGGTGAAGGTCGAGCCCGGCTTTCCCGACGAGGTGCTTGCGGGTTTGCGCGCCCGCGGCCACAGCGTGGCGGAGTCGATGGGCTATTCCTCGGCCAACTCGATCTTCGTAACGCCGAACGGCCTGCTCGGCGCGCCCGATCCCCGCACCCACGGCGCGGAAGCGGCCGTGCAGTAGTCGAATCGTGGGGCTAACCTGCGCTACAGCCTAGGCCGCCGATGCATTCAGCGTTTCGCGCCAATGCGTCAGCCGTTCTTTCAGCAGTGCATCCCTGACATAGGGCAGCTCTTCTTTTTCCAATCGTTCGAGTATCTCGAAGGAGAGCCCAGTCTCGCCATGTGTCGACCAGGCTCGCTGCAGGTCGCGGTTGCCATGGCTTGCCATCCGTAACGAAAACCAGATCCGGTTCTGGACCTTGTCGAGGTCGAGCGCCTGCCCGACCCAGACTTCACCGGTGGCGCGGCAACGCACGGCATAGATGCCGGCGACGCTTGAACGCTTTTTGTAGTCGGCGACGGCAAGCTTTCTGGCTTCGGCTTTCACGGCAGTCCTCCGTAACGGGCTTCACTTATTTATACCCGGGTATTATTGACAAGGCAAATTAAGCCCGGGTAAAAAGAGAGCGAAGGACGCTTGGAAGCTCGAAGATGAAATCAGTCTATCTGGAACCCACCTGGGAGGCCGGCCGCGCCTTGGCCCGGCGCGGCATCAACAGCGGGCTCGTGATGCTCAATCTGCTGCGCTTTCGCGAAACCGCCGACTACTCCGCCAGTCCGGAGCTCGCACCGGCGGAGCCGATCACCGGCGCCGAGGCCTATGAACGCTACATCGCCCACACCTTGCCGCTGCTCAGGAAGAGTGGTGGCGACCTGCTGTTTGCCGGTGAAGGCGGGCCATTTCTGATCGGCCCCGAAGAAGAACGCTGGGATCGCGCGCTGCTCATCCGTCAGAAGAGCACCGGCGCGTTCATGGCCTTTGCCGTGCAAGAAGCCTATCTCGCCGGCATCGGACATCGCACCGCCGCGCTTTGCGACTCGCGGCTGCTTCCGCTGGTGGAGTTACCGCGATGACCGAGGAAGTCAGCGCCCCACCGTGTACGGCCCGCCCTTCTCCAGCGCGCGTTGATATGCGGGACGCGCGTGGATGCGATCGAGAAACGCCATCGCCTCGGGATGGCCGTCCTCGAGCCCGCCGCGCGCGGCGGCCGCTTCCAGCGGAAAGCTCATCTGGATGTCGGCGGCGGTGAATTCGTGGCCGGCGAACCAATCGCTCTTCGACAACTCCTCTTCCCAATAGGCCATGTGCTGCTTGAGCTGCGGATTGACCAGCGTGGCCAGCGCCTGGTTCGAGACCTTGCGCACCAGCGGCCGCAGCAAGGCGGGCGCGCGCTTTGGCATCAGCGTGAACAGAAGCTTCAGCAGCAGCGGCGGCATCGCCGAGCCTTCGGCATAGTGCAGCCAATAAGTGTAGCGCAGCCGCTCCGGCGTATTCGCAGGCGGAATGAAACGGCCGTTGCCGTATGTGTCGACGAGATATTCGACGATCGCGCCCGACTCCGCGACGGTGTTGCCGCCGTCGGTGATAACAGGCGATTTGCCGAGCGGATGGATCGCGCGCAGTTCCTTCGGCGCGCGCATATCCGGCTGGCGCTGGTAGCGCACGATCTCGTAAGCCACGCCGAGCTCTTCGAGCAGCCACAGCACGCGCTGCGAACGCGAATTGTTGAGATGATGAACCGTCAGCATGGATGTCCCCCCGGCATGCGCGAGCCTGCACAGGTAACAGGCATTTTGGGCCGTTGCGACACGGTCCAACGTCGGCTCAATTTAATTACCCGGGTAATATTGACATCTGAATTATACCCGGACAATAATTGGCCTGAAGTAGGAGCAGGCCAATGACCGAGAATTTCACCGCTTTTGAGGGTCAGCGGCGGCTGGCCTCCGGCCCGATCGCCGATGTTGCACTCGCAATCAAGGGCGCCACGCGGCCTGCCGCGAGCCCGATCGCGATCTTCAGCGACACCACGGGCCGGCCGATCGACCTCGATCTGCGCGGCAGCAATGCCGAGGTGCTGGCGCGGCTTTCCGCGATGTCGCCGGTGATCACAGAGGAGGCGGTGCCGAGCGAGCCGCGCGGACGCGGCCGGCCGAAGCTTGGCGTGGTCGCGCGCGAGGTGACACTGCTGCCGCGGCATTGGGAATGGCTCGGCGCCCAGCCGGGCGGCGCGTCGGTTGCGCTGCGCAAGCTGGTCGAGGAGGCGCGAAAGACCAATGGCGACAGGGATCGCCACCGCACCGCGCGTGATGCCGCCTATCATTTCATGTCGGCGATGGCGGGAAACCTGCCGAATTTCGAGGAAGCCTCGCGCGCGCTGTTCGCCGACGATCGTCGCCGGTTCACGAGCCTGATCGCGGCCTGGCCGGCCGATGTTCGCGACCACGTCGTGAAGCTCGCGTACAGCGACCATGCGTAATGACCGCTTGAACGGCAGCCACCGGGCTGGTTGAATGATAAAGATCATATGAAATAAGCTGTCCGGGAGGCCGCCTTGAGCACCAATCCAGAATTCCTGTTCGATTTCGGCAGCCCGAATGCATATCTG
>DATHMA010000098.1:0-25271 GCA_035487555.1 Bradyrhizobium sp.
GACGACCAGGTCTATGTCGACGACCGCACCATCGACAGCCACATCAAGCGGCTGCGCAAGAAGTTCAAGGTGGTGGACGACGATTTCGAGATGATCGAAACGCTTTACGGCGTCGGCTACCGCTTCAAGGAAGCTTGATTCGAACGCGGCACGCCGCGTTGGCATTTTTTGGCGCGGCAGGCCTGCGCTGACTTGAGCACCGGTCTGGGGTAGGATGCGATCGGCGCCGAACCATCGAACGCAGTGATCGACCTTGCTTGACCGGACGCAGCCCAATCCAGGTGTGAATCCCCAGGACGACCCTGCGTCGCTGGCGCTTGAGGGCGCGGCTGCCGAACATCCGCGGGCCAGGAAATGGAGGCGGCCACTCAGGTTGCTGAGCCGCGCCGGCCAGTTCCTGTTCACGCTTTCGTTCTCGAGCCTGACGCGTCGCATCGTCTCGCTCAACATCGCAGGCCTCCTGGCGCTGGTCGCGAGCATTCTCTACCTCTCGCAATTCCGCGCCGGCCTGATCGACGCCCGCGCGCAGAGCCTTCTGGTCCAGGCCGAGATCATCGCGGGTGCGATCGGCGCATCCGCGACGGTGCAGACCAACAACGCCATCTCGATCGATCCGGACAAGCTCGTCGAACTCAAGCCCGGCGAAACCATCAAGGGACCGGAGGAGGATTCGGCACTCGATTTCCCGATCAATCCGGAACGCGTGGCGCCGGTGCTGCACACGCTGATCTCGCCGACCAAGACCCGCGCCCGCATCTACGATCCGGGCGGCGGGCTGCTGCTCGACAGCCGCGACCTCGAGAACGTGATGCGCTTCCCGTTGCCGCCGCCGTCCTCGCCCGGGGTGGTCGAGCGCATCCTCACCACCATACGCACCTGGATCAATCGCGGCGACCTGTCGCTCTATCGCGAATTGGGTCCGGCGGCCGGCATGGGCTATGAGGAGGTTTCCGACGCGCTGAAGGGCCAGAAGAAGAGCATGGTCCGCGTCAACAATCTCGGCGAGGTCATCGTCTCGGTCGCGGTTCCCGTGCTGCGCTCGCGCACCATTCACGGCGCCCTGATGCTGTCGACCCAGGGCGACGACATCGACCAGATGGTCACCGCCGAGCGGGTCGCGATTTTGAAAGTCGGCGGCGTCGCCTCCATCGTCATGATCGTGCTGTCGCTTTTGCTCGCGAGCACCATTGCAGGTCCGGTGCGGCGGCTTGCCGATTCGGCCGAAGTCGTTCGCCGCCGCATCAAGATGCGCGTGGAAATCCCGGACTTCACCCGCCGCCGCGACGAGATCGGCCATCTCTCCCGCGCGCTGCGCGATATGACGGACGCGCTCTATAACCGCATCGAGGCGATCGAGATGTTCGCCGCCGACGTCGCGCACGAGCTGAAGAATCCCCTGACCTCGATGCGCTCGGCGGTGGAGACGCTGCCGCTCGCGCGCAACGAGAACAGCCGCTCGCGGCTGCTCGCCGTGATCGAGCACGACGTCAAGCGGCTCGACCGGCTGATCTCCGACATCTCCGACGCCAGCCGGCTCGACGCCGAATTGCAGCGGCAGGACATGGCCCCGATCGACCTGCGCCGCCTGCTGACGACACTGACCTCGGTCGCCAACGAGACCAAGCTCGGCCACGATGTCGGCGTCGAAGCCCGTTTCGAGGGCCGCGGCTCGGCCGACAGCTTCTCGGTGCCCGGCCATGATTCCCGGCTCGGCCAGGTGGTCTCCAATCTCCTGTCGAACGCGCAGTCCTTCTCCAACGCCGGCGGCAAGGTGCGCATTCTCTGCCGCCGCCTGCGCACGCAGATCGAGATCGTGGTCGACGACGACGGCCCCGGCATTCGCCCCGATGCGCTGGAGCGCGTGTTCGAGCGCTTCTATACCGATCGGCCGCATCAGGGCTTTGGCCAGAACTCGGGCCTCGGCCTTTCCATCTCCAAGCAGATCATCGAGGCCCATGGCGGGCGCATCTGGGCCGAGAACCGCGTGGGCCCGGCCGACGAGGAGGGCGAGCCGACGGTGGCCGGCGCGCGCTTCGTGGTCAGGCTGCCGGCGCCATGAACGGCGAGGCGACCGTCCATGCTTCCGCGGTGAAGGTGGGCGAACGGGCGGTCCTGATCCGAGGCCCTTCCGGCTCCGGCAAATCCCGCCTCGCCTTCGATTTGATCCTCGCTGGACGGTCCGGACAGCTTCCGCCTGCCGTTTTGGTGGGCGATGACCGTGTCCGTCTCGACACAGCTGGCGGAGAATTATTGGTCAGCGCGGTGAAGGAACTGGCCGGTCTGATCGAGATCCGGGGGCTCGGAATCCGCCGCTGCGACTTTGTGACGAAGGCCGTCGTCGGCCTTGTGATCGATCTCGCCGCTGGCGATGCCGAGCGGCTGCCGCCGCCCGAAGCCCTCGAAATCAGCATTTCCGGTGTCAAGATACCGCGAATTCCGGTCGGACAGGGGTTTTCACCCCTTCCCCTGGTTGTCGCCGCGCTAACGACAGCCCATGGTTTAACAACTCTTAACGATCGGCCCGATTGTTTTAAGGGGATTGGTAACCATATCAGCCCCACACTCGCCACCAAATAGACCGACCGGCTCCCACTTCTCGAACACGAGGTTCGGGGAGAACCGGAAACATCCCCTCTTGCGCGGGGGCTCTGGATGGTCAAAGTGGCGCGTTCGTGCGGTGCACCAAAAGCACCCGCGAGGAGTTTCCGATGATTGGGCTAGTACTGGTGACCCATGGGCGCCTCGCCGACGAGTTCAGGGCGGCGCTCGAGCATGTTATGGGTCCTCAAAAACAAATCGAAGCGGTGACGATCGGCGCTGAAGACGACTCCGATCTCTGTCGCAGCGACATTATCGAAGCGGTCAACCGCGTCGACTCCGGCGACGGCGTTGCCATCCTCACCGACATGTTCGGCGGCACGCCCTCGAACCTTGCGATCTCCTGTATGAGCCGTCCGAAAGTGGAAGTGCTCGCGGGCATCAATCTTCCCATGCTGGTCAAGCTGGCCAAAGTCCGAGAAGAGCGTTCGCTCCCCGATGCGATCGCGATGGCGCAGGAAGCCGGCCGCAAATACGTCACCATCGCAAGCAGGGTCCTCGCCGGCAAATGACCGACGACGACGAGGCGTCGGCGGAGAATATCCCGGGGCCTGGCGTGCCGGCCGGGGCTGTTTCCAAAGAGCTCCTCATCATCAACAAGCGCGGCCTGCACGCGCGTGCCTCCGCCAAATTCGTCCAGATGGTCGAGCGCTTCACGTCCGAAGTCTGGGTCACGCGCGGCAGCGAGACCGTCGGCGGCCGCTCGATCATGGGATTGATGATGCTCGCCGCCGGCCCCGGCACCACCGTGACCGTCTCCGCGCTCGGCCCCGACGCGGAAGCCGCGATCACGGCGATCACTGAGCTCGTTGCGAGCAAGTTCAACGAGGAAGGGACGTAGGGGGCCTGGGTCGCTCAACGTCAAACAAAACAGATTCGAATTTCAAACAGCGGGCTTTCCGGGCCTCATGGTTCGAGACGCCGCGTTGCGCCTCCTCACCATGAGGGTCTGAGAGGGCGCCGGATGTAACGACCTCATCCTGAGGAGCGGGCGCAGCCCGCGTCTCGAAGGATGGGCCGCAACGAAGAACTCAGACACGGCCAATCATTCCCGCGGCGTGAATTCGCCCAGGCCTTGCATGATCGTTGTCCCTCCTGAAGAACAGAGGGCGCAGGGAATGCCGGGCGCTCAACGCACCCGCAGCCTTGCGTGCAACAAAGAAAAGCACGCAAGCAAGTCACCACAGGTACGCCGAAACGATCCGGCATTCCCTGCACGATGGTGTACGGCTTATGGTGCGCTCTCCCCGGTGTCCGGGCTTTTCTAGCCACCGTCGCCCCGGGGCTCGTAACCTCGGGGCTTGATCCCAGCGTCGGGAGATCAGGACCACACGCTTTCGCCGTCCGCACGCAACGTCACTCGTCGGTTGACGTCGCCCTCGTCCATCGCATCCCGCTCCCAACACTCGTGACGATCGCGTAGCGCCCCTCTTTGAGGAAGCGGGATATGCACAGACAATCACATATTTCTGAAAAACGGAAGACGTGTTTTTGCCGCGCGGCGGCTGAGCCGTACCATCGAATTGAGTCGGCTCGCGAAATCAGTTTTTTTGGCGCACGCGTTTCCGAGCCGCCCAGGCGGCATTCGCGGCAACTTGATCAGAGGAATCGATCAAACTGATTTGCCCGTCGGGCAAATCAGTTGCGCGATCGAAGCGAGCGCCGGCTCGTTGGTTGTAAGGAAAAGGCATCGTTGCTAATGAATCCCGGGCGCGGCACGAGGTCGCCGAAGTCGCAGCGCAACCGGGAGACGGGATGAACTGGCGCCCAAAGATCGCCGATCCGAGCAGGCCAAAATACCTCGCCGTGGTCGAAGCGCTGGAGAACGACATCGCCAGCGGAGCCCTGCGTCACGGCGATCGCCTTCCGCCGCAACGCGAGATCGCCGAGCAGCTCGACACCACCATCGCCACCATCACCAAGGCGTTTCGCGAGGCGACGCGGCGCGGCATCGTGACCGCAAGGACTGGCAGCGGCACCTTCGTACGGATCGGCGAGAGCCAGCCTGAGATTGACCGCGCCATCCCCGATCTCAGCCTGAACACGGTCCCTTCCGGTCCGACAAAACCCTTCCTCGATGCGGCACTGGAAGAGATCGGCGCCGCGCGCATGTCCGAGGTGCTGTGCGCCTACGAGCCGAGCGCGGGCTTCGAGCACCACAAGACCAGCATGGCGAAGTGGCTGCGGAAGCGGAAACTATCCGCACCACCCTCCCGCATCCTGCTCACCCATGGCGGCCAGCACGCCCTGGCGGCCTGCTTTCACGCGCTGACCAAGCCCGGAGAAGCCGTGCTGTGCGAGGCCTGGAGCTATTCCGGCATCCGTCGGCTGGCCGATCTCTGTCACGTCCGCGCCGAAGGCGTCGGCATGGATGCGGAGGGTCTCGACCCGCAGCGACTGCGTGAAAAGCTGAAATCGACCGGCGCAAAGCTGGTCTTCTGCACCGCGGTCGTACAGAACCCCACGACCGCGACCATGAGCCTGTCGCGGCGGCGCGAAATCATCGCGATCTGTAAGAAGGCGGGTGCCCTGATCGTCGAAGACGACATCTACGGCGTGCTGTCGGGCGAGGAAGAGCCGGCCTTGGCCGCGATCGACGGCAATCAGACCATCCACATCAACAGCCTGTCGAAATGCCTGTCGCCGGGCGTTCGGTTGGGCGTCATGGTCGCCCCGGAAATACTGATCTCGAGCCTGCATAGCGCCCTGATGTCACTGCAATGGACGGCTCCGTCGTTCTGGGCCGAGGTTTTTGAGCTGATGCGGGCGAACGGCAGCGCGGAACGCTGCCTCAACGCGCATCGGCGGGAAGCGACCAGGCGGCTTGAGCTTTTCGCTGACATCGTACGTGAGAAACCGGTGACATCGCTGCCAAGCTACCACGTCTGGCAGCGCGTGCCGGCGCCGTGGCGGGTCGATGATTTCGTCACGGAACTCCTGACGGTCGGCGTCCGCGTCTCACCCGCCCAGCACTTCGCCATCGCGCAGAGCGCGGACAACAATTTTATTCGCATCTGCCTCGGCGGCAGCGACGACACCGACGCGCTGAGGGATCAGCTCGCGAGACTGGGCGCCGTCATGCACGGCCGCCCGCGCCTCTCCGCGACGATCATCTGACGTCTTGCTCTATCGACCCTCATGGTGAGGAGCGCGGCACGCGCGTCTCGAACCATGAGGCCCCGGCGGGGGCCACATCCTTCGAGACGCCGCTTGCGCGGCTCCTCAGGATGAGGGGAGAGAGCTTGCTGATGCCCCAGGGCTACGAAGCCGCCCCCGCCATAGCGAAGCCCTGATCGCTGAACATGCTCTCGATCGCCTCGATGACAGCACTATTGCTCGTGATCACGCGCGTGCCGAACGCCTTTTCCAGCTCGGGCTTGGCCTCGAAGGACCGGAAATTCGTGCAGGAAACGAACAGCGTATCGAAGGAGACGCCCTTCAGCTTCTCTCGCGCGAACGCAACGATCTCGGCTGGCTCGGGATCGGCCAGCTCGACATTGACCGTGATGCCCATACCATGGGCGGCGACGATTTCGCGGCCATCGGCCGCCAGCGCCCGCGCGACCGAGGCAGTGAGATCGTCGTTGTAAGGCGTGATGACGGCGACCTTGCTGGCCTTGACGTTCGACAGCGCACGCGATGCCGCATTGATGACTCCGAGCGCGGGGCAATTGGCGATCTTTCCGAGGGCGGCGCAGAAGTCGGCGTCATAATCCAGACCGAAGAGCGAGCCGGCCGAGGTGCAGCCGAACACGATAAGATCGGGATTGGTCGTGCCGACATCGCTCGCGGCCGGCTGCGCATATTTCTCCAGCATGAGCTGCTCGGCCTCGCGCGTCGTCTCGACCAGATACATGCGGTCGGTATGCACCGTGTAGCGGTCTTTCGGCAGCGCGCTGTGCAGATCATTCTCCATGACCGTGTTGGAGGACGGCACCAGAAGCGCGATCTTCTTCCTGCGGCTCTTCATTTGCATTCTCCTCATTCCCGTTCCTGACGTGGCTTGCCCCATCCGCCGCCGCCCGCGGTCATCATGTCCAGCCGGTCGCCCCTGGCCAGTTTGTGCGGGCCGCTCTTGGCGTCGAGTGTGATCTCATCTCCCGCCGCCTTTCGCAGGACGAATGCGGCTGCCTTGCCCTCCGATCCGCCGGCGACCCCATGCGCCGGTGTCAGCGTGCGCTCGCCCAACACCGATGCCTCGACGCCATCGGCGAGAAATTCGATGCTCTTGAGGACGCCGGTGCCGCCCGCATGGGCCCCCGCGCCGCCGCTCCCTTCGACCAGGCGATAGGCGAGATAGCGCACGGGCATCGCGGCTTCGATCGCCTCGATTGGCAGGTTCATCGTGTTTCCCATGTGAACCCGCGTGCCGCTGGCGCCTCGGCCGTTGCGCGATGCGCCGGCGCCGCCGCCGATGGTCTCGTAATGAACGAACCTGCGGCCGGATCTGGGATCCGCGCCGCCGAAAGTATAGACGCAGGCCGAGCCATAGCTGCCGGCCGGAACGTGGTCGGGATAGGCTTTGGCGAGTGCGGCGAGCAGGATGTCGACGATGCGGTTCGACGTTTCGGTGTTCGCGGCCACCACCGCGGCCGGATAGGTGGCGTTCACCACCGTCCCGACAGGCGCAATGATTTCCGCGACGTCGTAGATGCCACTGTTGGGCGGGATGTCCCCGCCCGCGAACGCCATCAGCGTATAGTACACGGACGACGCCGTCACCGCGAAAGGCGCGTTCACCGGTCCGCGCACGCAAGCAGCGCTGCCGGTGAAATCCACCTTGAAGCTGTCGCCCTTCTTCTCGACGCGGACGCGGACCAGCGGCCTCGCATCCCGCTCGATGCCGTCGCCGTCGAGCCGTTCCTCGTGCTCGACGACGGCATCAGGCAATTTCGCCAGCCGCTTTCTCAGGATACGTTCGGAATAGGTCTGCGATGCAGACATCACGTCGGAGAGCGCATCGAGCCCGTATCGCTCGGCGAGCTCCTGGACGCGGCGCTCGGTGCGGCGCGCGCCCGCGATCTGCGCCCGGAAGTCGCCATGCCGATCCTCGGGCACACGGACGTTGGCAAGAATGAGATTGAGGATGTCGGCGCGAGGCTCTCCGTTCTCGATCACCTTGAGCGGCGGAATGCGGATGCCTTCCTTGAAGATTTCGTCACAGACGCTGGAGCTTCCGGCCGCGATGCCGCCGACATCAGGCCAATGCACCCGGCTGAGCGAGAAGCCGCACAAGGCTTCCCCATGGAAGATCGGCATGACCAGGGAGACATCGGGAAGATGCGTACCGCCCGCATAGGGATCGTTGACGATCACGCCGTCGCCGGGTCGCCAGGCCTTTATCGGAAAGACGTCAAAGACCGCGCGCACGGTGAAGGGAACCGCGCCGAGATGAACCGGGATGTCATTGCCCTGCCCAACGACGCCGCCATGGCTGTCCAGAAGTGCGCAAGACAAATCCGCCGACAGGCTCAACAGGGGCGAGAACGAGGTCCGCATGATCACCGACTTCATCTCGGCACAGATGGCATAGAGCGCGCTGCGCACCACCTCGAAGGTCACGGGGTCGCGGTCGATGATGCTCATCTGCCTGTTGTCCACGAGATTAGCGCCCTCCGGACAATTTCACGACGACCTCGCCGCTCGCACCGATCGCCGCCGACTGATGCTCGTGGATCCACACGGTCGAGCCGGAATGCTCGACGATGGCGGGGCCTTCGACCATGAGTCCCACTGCGTCGGCGGCCCGATAAACCGGAACGTTCCGCTCCGAGCCGTCCCGTTGCAGCACGCTCGCCTGCCGGCAAGGTTTTCCGCCCGTGCCGGCTCCCGCCGCTGCGGTGAATATCTCGTCGCCACGATGGCCAAGATCGATTTCCGCCACAAGCCGCAAATTGACCACCTGGACCTGCGCATCGGGAAGATCGAAGCCATATTCCTCGCGGTAGCGCGCGCGGAACATCTCCTCGATCTGCGAATGCGACGGAAGCTCATCGCCGTCGCGCCCGAGCAGGATTCTCAATTCAAAGAGCTGTCCGACAAAGCGGGCCTCGAGCATGCGCTCCAGCACCGGCGCGGCGACGCCTTGGGGCTCGGCTGCAAGAAGGGTTCTGACCTTGGCTTCCAACTCGCCGAATGCCCGTGCGATATCGGCGACATCGAGATCGCGCACGCCGCGCAGCAGGGTTTGCGTGACCTCGTGCCGGATCGAGCCCAATGTCGCGCCGAACGCGCTGAACATTCCCGGATAGGGCGGGATCACCACTTCGGTCGAGCCGATCTGCTCGCCGACCGCGGGCGCGTGGAGCGGGCCGGCGCCGCCGGAGGCCAGGATCGCGAAGTGGCGGGGATCGAGGCCGCGCCGGGTCGTCGCGAGGCGCACCATCTCGGCCATGTTGGCCACCGCAATGTCGATGATCGAATAGGCTGCCTTGGCCACCGACCAGCCAAACGGCTCGGCGATATGCTTGCGGACCGCCTCGAGCGCCCGTTCACGCTTAAGCTCGACGCCTGAGCCGAAAAAGAGCTCAGGCGTCAGCGTGCCGAGCACGGCGTGGGCATCGGTCACTGTGGGCAGTGCGCCGCCTCGCCCGTAGCAGGCCGGGCCGGGCACGGCGCCCGCGCTTTGCGGGCCGACCTTCAACACATTGGCGTCGTCGATCCAGGCGATCGATCCGCCGCCGGCACCGATCTCGACCAGATCGAGCACGGAGCTGCGGATCGCATAACCGCCGACATCGACGCCATCGACCAGGCGATCGGCATAGAATTCCGCCGCGACCTCCGGCTTGCCCTGACGGATCAGTCCGGCCTTGGCGGTCGTCCCTCCCATGTCGAAGGCCACGAGGTTCAGCCGTCCCGTGGCGCGGGCAAAAGAAGCGGCCGCGATCAATTGCGCGGCGGGGCCGCTTTCGATGAGATGGACCGGATACCGCGCGGCGTTGCGCGGCGAGGTCAGTCCGCCATTCGACTTCACGATCATCAAGCGATCGATGCCATGCGATGTCAGCTCGCCATCGAGCGCCGACACGTAGCGGCTGACCGTCGGGCCGATATAGGCGTTGACGACCGTGGTGCTCGCCCGCTCGTATTCGCGAAACTCGGGACAGACGTCGCTCGCCCGCGTGACGTAGATGCCCGGCAGCGCGGCTTCGATCTCCGCGACTATTTCCTCTTCATGCGCGGGATTGGCGTAGCAGTGCAGGAAGCTGACGGCGACGGATTGCACGCCGGCCGCCTTCAATCGCGCGATGGCGGCGGACGCGTCGAGCTTCTCGACGACCGATCCATCGGCGGCGATCCGTTCGGACACGTCCACGCGAAGCGATTTCGGAACCAGCGGCTCGGAAATGCGAACATCAAAACTGTAGAGATTGGGACGGGCCTGGCGGCGCAACTCGATGACGTCGGAAAAGCCTTTTGTCGACATCAGCGCGGTCTTCGCGCCCTTGCGTTCGATCAGCGTATTGGTGCCGACCGTGCTGCCATGAAAGACGACGGCCCCTTTTACATCGACGGACTCGGCGATCTTGCGCAGCGCGGACACGACCGCCTGGCCCGGATCGCCCGGGGTCGACGGTATCTTGAACGCCGCGAGAAATCTTTTCGCCAGCGCATCAAAGACGATGGCATCGGTGAACGTGCCGCCGACGTCGATGCCGATGAGAAGATCTTTCCTGTCCATTGCGCCTCGGTCGTCTTCTCCTCCCGGCCCGGATCAGGAGGCCTTCTGCGCTTCAATCTCCTTGAGCGCCCATACCAGCCGATCCATGTGAACCTTGTGACTGACGTCGCAGCGCATGTAGCGCTTGCCGAGGCCGCGGAACGACACCGAGCCATCCTTGACGATAACGCCACGCTTGAGCAACTGCTCGAACGCGCTGGTCGAGTCCAGGCTTTCGTCGGTGATCTCGATCAGGAAGAAGTTGCTGCGCGAGCCCGGCACCATCCGGAAACGGTTCAGCCCGGCGAGCTTCTCGGTTACGTAGCCGCGCATTTCGACGATCATGTCCACGGTCTTGTTGACATGCTCATCGTCGCCGATCGCGGCGATGCCGCCTTCGACCTGCATGTGACCGAGATTCCAGGTCGGCTTGATGTTGATCAGCGGTGTGATGAGCGCCTTGTTGGCGGCGATGCCGAAGCCGAGGCGCAGGCCCGCAAGTCCGAAAGCCTTTGAGAACGTCCGCAGCACGATCAGGTTCGGGTAGTCGCGGGTCAGGTGCATCGACCCGGCGGTTTGCGTGAAATGGATATAGGCCTCGTCGAGAACGATCAGCGTTTCATTATCTGCGGCCTCGCAGATCGCCCTGATCTCGCGCTCCTCCATCAGCCTTCCGCTCGGACTGTGCGGATTGGTGAGAAACGCGATCCGGGGTTTGACGTCCTTTAGTTTCGCGATGTAGGAATCGATTATGAAAGTGAAGCCGGGCCCCATCGGCACATAGACCGGCACCCGCCCCTCGTTCTCCGCGAACATGTGGTAGATCGGAAAGCACGGCTCGTACATCAGGATCGGATCGCCCGCCCCGGCGTAGGTCCGGATGATGAACGAGATGACCTCGGTCTCGCCCGATCCGCACACCACACAATCTTCCTCGAAGCCGTATTTCTTCGCGATCGCGGCGCGGAGCGCGCGCGAGGTCCATTCGGGATAGAGATCGATCCTGGCGCGTCCGGTCTCGATGGCAGCGGCGGCCTTGGGCGACGGCCCGAACGGATTTTCCGCCGAGCCGAGCTTGGCGACCTCGCCAAGCGCGATGCCGAATTTTTGCGCGACATATTCCCTGGAAAGGCCGGGGGTGTAGGGCTCGTTCTGAACGAGTGCGGCGTTCTTGACTGACACCATCGTGGCGCTCCCGAGGCTTGCGAATGTCGGACCTGACGGCGGTCGCGCACAATTCTGCTGCCAGAATGCATAAACGATACATTTGTTATTTCAACTAGTACAATTTTTCATATATCAAATATTGCAATATACAGGGATTGTAGGAGTGGGCAAAGGCGCGGCACGGCGTACCCACCATGCGTCAACATGATGGCTGCGATGGTGGGCACGCTATCGCTTTGCCCACCCACAATGTCGGCGATGTCGCGCGCGGGAGCTATTTCGCCGGCGGCTGGATGTAGATCTTCCACGCGATCGACGGACCGGGGTGGCCCTCGAAGAAGCGTTGCGTGGTCATGATCTGCTCGGGGGCGTCGGGCGCGTTTTCCTTCATCCACTTCTCGCAAGTGGGCAGGCGTCCGTCGGTCGTGTCGCAGATGCCGATGAAACCGAGGCGCCTGGCTTCTTCCAGCGACGTCAGTCCCGACGACCAGACTTCGCCCGGCGTGTAGGGCGCGGGATGATCGGGGCTATAGAACGTCATGGGCTCGCCGACCTCGGTGGTGCCGGCGACCACGGCCCAGCGCGAGCCGAATTGCTGGCGCCAGACTTGCGTCAATTCGCGGGCGAGCTGCGAGCGCGAGCCATAGCTGTTGGCGCTGTTGGGATTGTGCTCGAGCTCCAGCACCGCGATGCGCGGCGCTGCGGCAAGCGTTGCGAGCGAGAGCACGAACCAGAGCACGGTGATGCGAAACAGCGCGCCGGCCAGAATACGCAGGCGCGGGATCGCGACCAGCGCCAGCGGCACCAGGAAGAACAGCGAGATGCCCCAGTCGGTTTTCATGTAGACCATGAACGCCAGCGCGCCGAGCGGCGGCCCGATCGCGACGATGGCCTGGATCCACCAGATGTTCAGCGCCTGCGAGAGGTTGACGCTTCCGTTCGGGCCGCGCGACCATGCATGCGCGATCCAGCGCGGCGGCCAGGCAAGGGCGACCGCAGCCAGCACTACCGGCAACGCCAGCAGCGCAAGGTTATGGCCGACATAGCCGAGCACGAGCTTTGCGTTCTCCGCGCGATCCGTGAGCCCATAGACGTCACCGGCATAGGTCAGCGGCACGAAGTCGACCTGCTTCAGCCAGATCAGATGCGGGATCATCGCGACCACAAGCGTTGCGATCGCCACCCATGGCGCGGGCGAGAGCAGAAATCGCAAGCGGTCGGGATGGATCAATGCGGCAAGGCCGATGGCGCCGATCATGGTCAGCACCCAGTATTTGGTCATCAGCGCTAGCGCGCCGGCGAGCCCGAGCAGGACGCCGCTTAGCCCGGTGCGCTTCTCGAACGCGTTGAGATAGGCCAGTACCACCAGCGGCAGCGTGACGAGCTGCAACAGGTCGGGGTTATATTTGAACCCCTTGAAATTGAAGATCGGATAGAGCGCCAGCATCACCACGACAAAGAATGCGCGGCGGTAATCGACCACGCGAATCGCGATCAGCCAGCAGATGACAAGCCCGATGCCGAGCGTCGTCATGGCGAGCGCATAGGTCGCCCAGTCCTGCACCGGGAAGAAGGTGAACCAGGCGCCGGCGACCCAGCCCGAGAGCGGCGGGTGCTTGCCATAGCCGAGCTGGAACTTCTGGCCCCAGGCAAAGGCTTCTGCGACGTCCATGTGAACGTCCTGGGCGGCCTTCAGCAGGGTCAGGATCTTGGTCCAGAGCACGCCGTGCACCAGGGCAAAGGTGATCACGAGCCAGGGAGCGGTATCCGGCCGCGTGGCGCGCGAAACCAGCCAGGCGGCGACCCTGCGGAAGGAGAGCCGGCGGCGCCGGGTGGCGGTTGCGCGTAAAGCAGAGGCAGTCGACATGGGATCACGCGTAGCGCGTTTTGGGCAGAAGTGGAATCAGCTTGGCGTGAACAAAACCCCTTAAAATCCAGCAATATGGTTGCCGCACCGAGTCCTTAAATGCTATCCCGCGCCCCATGACGACCGTCCCCATTCCGAACATCCGCAACTTCTCCATTGTCGCCCATATCGACCATGGAAAATCGACGCTGGCCGACCGCCTGATCCAGATGACGGGAGGCCTTTCCGATCGCGAAATGGCGGGCAAGGAACAGGTGCTCGATTCCATGGACATCGAGCGCGAGCGCGGCATCACCATCAAGGCGCAGACCTTCCGCCTGCGCTACAAGGCCAAGGACGGCAAGGATTACATCTTCAACCTGATGGACACGCCGGGCCATGTCGACTTCGCCTACGAAGTCTCGCGCTCGCTCGCCGCTTGCGAGGGTGCGCTGCTCGTGGTCGACGCGAGCCAGGGCGTCGAGGCGCAGACGCTCGCCAATGTCTACCAGGCGCTCGACAACAATCTCGAAATCGTGCCGGTCCTGAACAAAGTGGACCTGCCCGCGGCCGAACCGGAGAAGGTGAAGCAGCAAATCGAGGACGTGATCGGCATCGATGCGTCCGACGCGGTTCCGATTTCGGCCAAGACCGGCGAAGGGGTGCCGGATGTGCTGGAGGCGATCGTGACGCGCCTGCCGCCGCCGAAGGGCGACCGCGACGCGACCCTGAAGGCCTTGCTGGTCGACAGCTGGTACGACGTCTATCTCGGTGTGGTCGTGCTCATTCGCGTGGTCGACGGCACAATGAAGAAGGGCGCGCGCATCCGCATGATGGGCACCAACGCGGCCTACGATGTCGAGCGCGTCGGCTTCTTCACGCCCAAGATGGAGCAGGTCGACGAGCTCGGCCCCGGCGAGATCGGCTTCATCACCGCGGCGATCAAGGAGGTCGCCGACACCCGCGTCGGCGACACCATCACCGACGACAGGAAGCCGGTGAGCGAGATGCTGCCGGGCTTCAAGCCGGCCATCCCGGTGGTGTTCTGCGGCCTGTTCCCGGCCGACGCCAATGATTTCGAAACGCTGCGCGGGGCGATGGGCAAGCTGCGGCTGAACGACGCCAGCTTCTCCTATGAGATGGAAACCTCCGCCGCGTTGGGCTTCGGTTTCCGCTGCGGCTTCCTCGGCCTCTTGCATCTGGAGATCATCCAGGAGCGCTTGTCGCGCGAGTTCGATCTCAACCTGATCGCGACCGCGCCGAGCGTGATCTACAAGATGAAGCTCACCGACGGCACCGAGATCTCGATCCACAATCCCGTCGACATGCCTGATGTCGTCAAGATCGCCGAGATCGAGGAGCCATGGATCGAAGCCACGATCATGACGCCCGACGAATATCTCGGCAGCGTGCTGAAGCTCTGCCAGGACCGGCGCGGCGCGCAGAAGGAGCTGACCTATGTCGGCTCGCGCGCGATGGTGAAATACGACCTGCCGCTCAACGAGGTGGTGTTCGATTTCTACGATCGCCTGAAATCGGTCTCCAAGGGCTATGCCTCGTTCGACTATCACCTCACCGACTACAAGCCCGCCGATCTCGTCAAGATGCAGATCCTGGTCAATGGCGAGCCGGTCGATGCGCTGTCGATGCTGGTGCATCGCACCCGCGCCGAAGGCCGCGGCCGCGCCATGGTCGAGAAGATGAAAGAGCTGATCCCGCCGCACATGTTCCAGATCCCGATCCAGGCGGCGATCGGCGGCAAGGTGATCGCCCGCGAAACCGTCCGCGCGCTGCGCAAGGACGTCACCGCCAAGTGCTATGGCGGCGACATCACGCGCAAACGCAAGCTTCTGGAGAAGCAGAAGGAAGGCAAGAAGAAGATGCGGCAGTTCGGCAAGGTCGACATCCCGCAGGAAGCTTTCATTGCCGCGCTGAAGGTGGATAGCTGAGGCATCGGCCGCCTTCCAGCAGCCGGGAAGGCGAACCGCCACCGCGTGGGATCGCCTCCTGGCTCATCTCGCAGCAAGCGTTGTCGGGCGCACCATCAGCAGGACGCCGTGCCTGGTTTCGTGAGGCCGGAATTTCCGGTCTCCTTCTTTTTTAGCGCTCTCCGTTTTTTTGTGACTGTTTGCATTGATCTCAGCGGCTGCAGTTCCGTGTTGAACGCGTCCTTCAGCAAAGTCTTGAGACGACCCTGATATTCGCATTCGCTAAGTTGAATTCTCCTTTTCATCTGCGCACTCCGCTCTGCAACACATTTCGTGACTACCACCGCGCTGAAAGAAAGGCCTCACGATCCCGTCTGGCTTTTCAGACGGAGCCGCGCGGGAAAATTACCGCTCGGCTCGGACATGCAGTGCAAGGACAATCGTAGGTAGCGCACGACAGATGCACGAATTGCGACAATGCAACTGCCTAAACCGCACGCCGACTGAGGCAAAAACAGGCGGAAACGGCGGGATTCGCTCACCGCGCTTGGCTCGCTTCCGCGCATGCCGGATTCGATCGTCAACTTGACAACTTCGAATCTCTCCTCGATTTGAATCGCATTCCAGCCACGCGCTGGCTATGCTGCGTCAATGTCACGCACATTATCCGTATTGACCATCGTTCTCCTTTCACTCCTACCCGTCGAAACGTCAGGCGCGCCAGCTCACAAGCAGCGTGTCACGCGTTGGCATGGCTACGGCTTCCTGCCCGGCTATCACCAGCCGCCTAACAACGCTATTCCCGTATTCGGCAGGAAGGGCACCATCACGGGCGAGCCGGACTATTCCCCCCAATACTTTGGCTATGATGGCGAGTGGCACTATTTCGGTCAGCCCGGCTTCTATCGCGGCCGCTACAATGGCGGCAGTTTCGGCCCATGCTGGACCTGGACGCCGATCGGACCGGCGTGGAATTGCGGTAGCCGCTGACATCGCCGTCATTCCGGGACATCGCGATAGCGATGGAATCTCGAGGTTGCGGCGCGAGATTCCGCACCTCGCGCTCACGCGCGCCCCGGAATGACAGACCTCTACTCACGCCCTTGCCCTTCCGCTCCAGATAGATCACGATGGCGCTAATTGATCACTCGATAAAAAGAGCGAGGAAACGCCATGAGCAAGCTTCCCGGCATCACGCTGGTCGAACGCGCCCGCGCGCTGCAACCCCTGATCGCAGATGAAGCCGATGAGATCGAGCGGTCGCGGCGGCTGACGCCGAACGTCACCGCCGCCCTGATCGAAAACGAGCTCTACCGGGCGCTGCTGCCGCGGACTTATGGCGGGCACGAGGTTCCACTCGAAATCTTCATGCAGATGCAGGAGGAGATCGCGAAAGCTGATGCCTCCACCGCCTGGTGCCTCGGCCAATGCGCGGTCTGCGCCATGACGGCGGCCTATCTGGAACCGGACGCGGCGAACGAAATCTTCAACATGCCGCCGGGCATCCTCGCCTGGGGCGCGATCAATCATGAGGTGAAGGTCGTTCCCGGCGGCTACCTTGCGAATGCGCGTTGGGAATTTGCCTCGGGCTCGCGGCAGGCAAGCTGGCTCGGCTCGCATGTCCGCGTCATCGAGCCGGACGGCACGCCGCGCAGGAAAAAGGACGGCTCGCCGGAAATCCGCACCATCCTGTTCCCGATCACCTCGGCCACCATGTACGACGTCTGGGACGTGATCGGGCTGAAGGGCACCGGCACCGATGCCTATTCGGTCGAGAACCTGTTCATCCCGGAGAAATTCGCAGCACTTCGCGACGACCCGAACGCGGTGATCGAAAAGGGACCGCTCTACAAGCTCACCACCAACGCCGTGTTCAGCATGGGCTTTGCCGCGACCTCGCTCGGCGTCGCCCGCGCGACCCTGGACGCCGCGACCGATCTCGCCCGCTCCAAGATCCCGCAGGGGCTGTCAGCGATGCGCGAGAACAATGCGGTGCAGGGCCAGATCGGCCGCACCGAGGCGTCCTTGCGTGCCGCGCGCGCCTATCTCTATTCCACCGCCGCCGAGGTCTGGCGCGATCTCGAGCGCGGCGAGGCGGTCACCGAAGCACACCGCATCGCGATTCGCATCGCCGCGACCTGGACAATCCATCAATCGGCTGCCGTGGTCGACACCGCCTATCACATGTCCGGGGCGACGGCCGTGTTCGCCAAGAATCCGTTCGAGCGGCGGTTTCGCGACATGCATGCGATCGCGCAGCAGATCCAGGCGCGCGATACGCATTATGAGGATGCCGGCAAGGCGATCCTCAAGTCCAGCCTGAAAACGGCGCCGACATCGAGGTAGCGCGTCAGCAGATGGCAACAGCGTCACGCTGACTCGCCACGCGCGATGCGGCTTCCGCAAGCTGAGACTGGCGGCTAAGCTGCGCGCACATCAATGCCGTGAGCCCCGATGCCGAGCCGTTCGAAAACGAGCCTCTCCAAAAAGCGCGCCGTCAAAGCAGGGGATGGTTCGGCGCCGCGCGTTTCCGCGGTGGCAAATGTACTTGATGGCTATCCCAAGCCGATCGGCGCCAAGCTGCAGGCATTGCGCAAGCTGATCCTCGACACCGCGCGCACGACCGATGGCGTCGGCGCGCTGGAGGAAGCGCTGAAATGGGGACAGGTCAGCTATCTCACCAGCGAAACCGGCAGCGGCAGCACCGTCCGCATCGACCAGGTGAAATCGACCGACAACCAGGTCGCGCTCTACTTCCACTGCCAGACCAATCTGGTCGAGACGTTTCGCGAGTTGTATCCGCAACTCAGCTACAGCGGCAATCGCGCGATCCTGCTCGATGCCGGCGCGCCGCTTCCGAAAGCCGAGCTCGGCCACTGCGTGGCGTTGGCGCTGACGTATCATTTGCACAAGCGCGGGGGTGCGAAGTAGCCCAGCCGTCATGCGCGGTGCGTAGGGTGGGCTAAGGCGCGCTTGCGCCGTGCCCACCGTCACGTGCTGTGCTCGCAATGGTGGGCACGCTTCGCTTTGCCCACCCTACGCAGTCCGGAATGACTCGCGCGTCACGCCACCAACGCCGTTTGCAAATCCGATGCGGCGTCGGCGTGGCATTGGGCCTTGAGCAGCTCGACGACTTCATCGTTCGGCCGGGCGCGGCTGAACAGGAAACCCTGGCCCTCGTGGCAGCCTTCGGCGCGCAGGCAGCTGAACTCGGCTTCGGTCTCGACGCCCTCGGCCGTGATGGTGACGCCAAGTCCCTTGCCGAGGCTCACGATCGAACGGATGATCGCCTGCGCGTCGCGATTGGCATCGAGATCGCGCACGAACGACTGGTCGATCTTGATCTTGTCGAAGGGGAAGCTGCGCAGATAGCTCAAGCTCGAATAGCCGGTGCCGAAATCGTCCATCGAGATGCGCACGCCGAGCGCGCGCAGCGCATGCAGCGTCGCCAGCACCTGGCTGCTCTTCTCGAGTAGCAGCGTCTCGGTGATCTCGACCTCCAGCCGCTTCGGCGGCAGGCCGGATTGCTTGAGCGCGTCCATCACGATCGAGAGCAGATTGGCGGTGCGGAATTGCGCCGGCGACAGGTTGACCGCGACCCGCACGTCGTCCGGCCAGACTGCGGCATCCATGCAGGCGCGCCGCAGCATGAAGACGCCGAGCGAATTGATCAGGCCGGTCTCCTCGGCGACCGGGATGAACTCGCCGGGCGAGATCATGCCGCGTTCGGGATGTGGCCAGCGCACCAGAGCCTCGAAGCCGGTGATGCGCCCGGACGCAAGATCGACCAGCGGCTGGTAGTGGGGGCGCAGCACGTCATTCTGGATGGCGTCGCGCAGGTCGAGCTCGATCTTGCGCCGGCTCTGCGCGCGCGCGTCCATGCCGGATTCGAAGAAGGAGAAGGTGCCGCGGCTCTCGGTCTTGGCGCGCGACAGCGCCATGTCTGCGTTCTTGAGCAATTTCTCGGAATCGTCGCCATCGCCGGGCGCCATCGCAATGCCGATGGTGGCGCCGATCACGACCGAATGGCCGTCGAGCAGAAAGGGATCGGCGATCGCCTCCAGCAGCCGGCGCGAAAGCAGCACGGCATCCTCGGGACGCGTCATGCCGGTCTGGATGATGGCGAACTCGTCGGAGTTCAGCCGCGCCAGCACGTCTTCCTCGCGCAAGGTCGAGCGCAACCGCTTGGCGACGCCGCGCAGCAGCTTGTCGCCGACGCCATGGCCGAGCGTATCGTTGACCGATTTGAAATTGTCGAGGCCAAGTACGAGAAGGCCGACCTTTTCCGAGCTGCGCCGCGAATGCAGCAGGATCTCGTCCATCTGCTGGCGCAGGAGATTGCGGTTCGGCAGCCCCGTCAGCCCGTCATGCTGGGCGAGGAAGGCGAGCCGTGCCTCGGCGCGCTTGCGCTCGGTGATGTCCATCAGCGCCAGCAGCACGGCCGAGCGCTCGTTATAGACCAGGTTGCGCGAATAGATCGCGAGATCAATCAGTACGCCGTCGGCCTTGACATGCTTCCAGGTCCGCGCCGCCTGCTCATCGCTGGTGGGATCGCCAGCCCAGGGCGGCGCGCTCTCGAACGCCTGCAGGTTGCGGATGGTGAGCTTTTCGAAATCGACGCGGCCATAGCCGTAATGGGCAACGGCGGCGTCGTTGACGGCGAGGACATGTTCGCCGTCCATGGCGCACACGATCATCGGCACCGGATTGGCGTCGAACAGCAGGCGGAACGACGCCTCGCGCTGCTTCAACTCGGTGATATCGACGCGAAGCCCGACGACGCCGCCGTCCTCGGTCTTGCGCTCCTCGATCAGGATGACGCGGCCGTCGGCCAGTTTTTGCTCATGGCGCTCGCCGGGCTGGGTGAGCTTTTCGAGCCGCTCGGCGATCCATTCTTCCTCGCGCCCGACCGCTTCCGGATAATCGCCGCGCGCGACACCGACGCGGATGGTATCGGCGAGCCGCGCGCCCTGCTCGAACAGGTCGGAGCTGCCGCTATAGATCTCGGCGTATTTCTTGTTCCAGAGGATGTAGCGGCCTTCGCCGTCCAGGAAGACGATACCTTGCGGCAGGATCTCGATGGCCTCGCGCAGCCGCTCATGGGATTTGCGCGCCTCTCCAAGCGCCGCTTCCGCTTCGGCGCGCGTGCGCTCGATCTCGCTGTGATCGACGGACTTGGTCCGACGCTTGAGCGAGGGCGCCGGTTCGGGCCTGGCGGGGCGTCCGAAGATCCGGCTCGTTAGCGCAGGCGTCCGCTTCTTTTGTCGCATTGGCCGGGTTGGCGGCATAAAACTCTCGAGATCGCATTCTCGCGCTCGCTACTAGTCAGGCAAGGTTCTAAGAAATGGTATCCGCATGCGGGCGCGTCGCCCCAGCACGCCGGTTCGCCGGAAACAACACGCTGTTCCTCTTGCCCATTTGAGAGGCGAAGCTACATCCGCCAATATTACGACGGCTGCACTGCAACCTGCGATCGGCACGATATCGCGTTTGGCAGCGTCAAATCGTTGAAGCGTCGTTAAGGTTGTATAACACGCGGGGAAAGTGCCCAGCGAATGCGCGCGTTGTACCGCGCGCGCATCAAATTCCATCACCGTAGGAAAAGGTTATTGCGCAGTTAAAATCCGCGCTGTTTTCCGCCGCGGAATCGGAAATCGCAATCGTCTAGTTCGATATCTCGATGGCGGTGTTGCGCGGCCCGCTATGCTGGACCAGCGAAAACAGCGTCGCCGCGTTCGACGGATGCAGTCTCAAGCAACCATGCGAGGCCGGCCCGCCGAGCCGCGAGATGTCGTTGGTGCCGTGGATGGCGAAGCCGTAATAGAAGAAGATCGCGTGCGGCATCGGCGCATTATAATATTTGCGCGAGAAGTAGGAGCGCATCATCGCCTGCGGATGGTAGGTGCCGCTTGGCGTACCGTAACCGTCGCGGCCGGTCGAGACCGGCCAGTTGTAGCGCGCCACGCCGTCGACGCTGACCGACATGCGCTGGGCGGATTTATCGATCTGAACCACGACATCGGCGCGTGCCGGTGTAAAGGCCGCGACGATGAAAGCAGCCGCGATGACCGGCATCGCGAGCCGTTGCTTGCAAAAATTTTTCATGATGACGCCCACTGCCCGAAAACGCTTAAAAACAATATGCCCATGATGTGACAGGGACGCGTCCTTTGTAAAGGCCGACGCCCTATTGGGCGTGCCTATCCGATCACCTCATCGGCGCGGACAAGCACGGATGGCGGGATCGTCAATCCGAGCGCCCTGACGGCCGCGTTGTTGATGATCAGTTCGATCTTGGTGGGAAACTCGACCGGCAGATCGCTGGGATTTGCCCCTTTCAGGATCTTGCTGACATACGTAGCGCAGCGATGAAAATTTTCATCGAGGTTGACGCCATAGCTGATCAGGCCGCCCGCATCGACATGACTGCGGAAGCCGTAGATCGCCGGCAGTCGCACCTCGGAAGCAAGCGCCGCAACCCGATCTCGCTCCTGGAAAAACAATGCATCGACGAGCACAATGATCGCCTCGACATGTTCGTCGGCAATGGCATGGAATGCGCGGTCGAGGTCGTCAGGCCCGCCGACCTCGGCCGGCACGGCCTTGATGCCTAGCCTCTGGCACGTCTCCTCCAGTTCTTGCCGATCAATGATGATGCCACTGGCAACGTTCACGACAAATCCAAGTCTGGCGAGGCCAGGCAGCAGTTGCAGCGCGAGTTCCACTTGCTTGCTGACGAGGCCCTCCATGCGAAACATTACGCCGGTGACATTGCCTCCGGGCCGGGCCTGGTTTGCGATCAGGCCAAAGCCGATTGGATAGGCGAGCAAGGGACAGACGATCGGTATCGTCCGGGTCAGCGCTCTTGCCGCGACGGCAGCTGGAGTAACCGTGGCAAAGATCACGTCTGGTGAGCGTGCGATGAGCTCCCGGGCATGCGCGGGAAATTGTTCGACCTTGCCATCGGCATAGCGGTAGTCGATCTCGACGTTCTGGCCATCGACATAGCCAAGTTCTTGCAGGCCGCGCTCAAAGGCGAGCAGCGGCGGATTGACCTTTCTCGCGACTCCGCTGAGAACTGCGATGCGTTTGCGTTTCGGGGAGTCTTGGGCGCGCGCCGCCAGCGGCAGAGAAGCCACGGCCCCAAACAATGCGATAAAGTCCCGCCGTCGCATAGCATCATCTCGCGCCGAGAACGGACTTCCATGACGCTATTGTAACGGCTCCGCCCCGAGCCCGCAAAGAACAATGGGTGCGTCAAATTCGGCGCCCGTCCGTTGGCCGAAATTTCAGCAGTGATCAAGCATTTAGGGCGCCCCACGCTGGTGCGGACATCATCAAGCATTTGCGACTGGCGCGGTGCTCCCTCTTCCCTGTACCAATGGCGGGCGAATAGAGTGAGCCGATGCAAGCCCGCCCGATTCTGATTCTCCTTCTGACAGCGATTGCCTCCGGCATCTCCTCCGGTTCTTGGCCGGCGCTGGCGCAGGACAAGGGCACGGTGGACCCCAAGCCGCTGCCGCCGCTGGAGCATCCCAGCGATCCCAAGATCGGAGCCAAGCAGCTGTTCGCGCGCAAACTATTGCCGTCGGCGCAGCCGGCCAAGGTGATCGGCGAATACGCCAAGGGCTGCATCGGAGGCGCGGTGCAGATGCCGATCACCGGCGACACCTGGCAGGTGATGCGGCTGTCGCGCAACCGCAACTGGGGCCATCCCGACATGATTGCGCTGCTCAAGCGCCTGTCGGTCGATGCGCACAAGGATGCCGGCTGGCCCGGCATTCTCGTCGGCGATATCGGCCAGCCGCGCGGGGGACCGGCGCTGTCCGGCCACGCCAGCCACCAGATGGGGCTCGATGCCGATGTGTGGCTGACGCCGATGCCGGATCATCTGTTTTCGCGGCTCGAGCGCGAGGAAACGTCGGCAACCATGATGGTGCGCGATGACCGGCTCGATATCGATCCCAAGGCGTGGACGCCGCAGCACTGGATGGTCATCCGCGATGCCGCGATGGAGCCCGCCGTGCAGCGCATCTTCGTCAACGCCGCGATCAAGAAGGCGCTGTGCCGCGAGGCCAAGGGCGACCGCAGCTGGCTGGAAAAAATCAGGCCGTGGTGGGGCCACGACTATCACTTCCATATCCGCATGCGCTGCCCGGCGGGTGCCACCGAGTGCCACGGCCAGAAGGACCAGGAGGGCGGCGACGGCTGCAAGCCCTCCGACCTCGCCTTCTGGTTCAAGGATTCGACCCTCCATCCCAAGCCCGAGCCACCGCCGGCAGAGCCGCCCAAGCCGCCGATCGGGATCACGTTGGCGCAGATGCCCGCGGGCTGCAAAACGATCCTGAACGCCCCGGACGCCAAGCCACAATAACGTGCTCGGGCGCGGACTATTCTCCTCGCCGCAGAATGAGCTAATATCAGCCGCCGCCACGCCGTAAGCGTGCGGATCCGAGCGGGACGCCGATCCCGGTTTCTCATCTCAACACATGGCCGCACTCACGTGGCACTATTCGCGCGCGGCCGAAGCATTTTGCGAGAACCTCATGCGTGCACGCAACCCGCACAAGAGCACCGTCGTCATACGTGCAGCATCGGCTCTCGCCTTGCTGCTGCTCTGCGCCGCGCAGGTCAAGGCCGCGGAAGAGCCGAGCGGCTGCGACAAGTTCAAATGGAATATCGACCATGAGCGCGCCGCGCTCACGGCCTCCGATCGCGCCAAGCTCACTTCGGGCAGCGAGGAGACGGCGATACCTTCGTCCGGCATGATCCTGAGCCTGGTCAAGCCTGCGGACGCCAAGCTGCCGACACCGCCCGAGCGCGCGCCGAAAGACGGCACCTTTGCCGGCTTCACCAGCTTCAAGAACGCGCCGAAGGCCGGAATCTACACCATCAGCCTGTCGGCCGGCGCCTGGGTCGATGTCAGCCAGGACGGCCATTTCCTCAAGCCCAAGGCCTTCAGCGGCGCCACCGATTGCGACGGCATCCGCAAGACCATGACATACGAGCTGTCGGCGAGCCCCTTCGTACTGCAGGTTTCGGGCGCCAAGGACGATTCGATCTCGATTGCGATCCTGCCGTCGGAATAGGCGAAAAGTAGACAAACCGTCGCCTTTTGCCCATAAGCCCAGCCTGTTATGGTCGGCCCGCCCGCGACACCCGCATGACCGTAAGTCTGTGGGATCACCCGGAACAGCGCTTCCGTCGTCGCATTTCGACCTGAACCGACGCCTGATTTGCGCGCGCGAAGGCTTGCGCGTGCAGGCACGCATGGAGCGCTCTAATGCATCGTTTTGCCGGATTATTCGCCGCCTTCGTTCTGCTGTGGGGAGCCGCTTCCTCGCCCGCCACCGCCGAGGACAAGACCCTGACCGTGTTCGCCGCCGCTTCGATGAAGAATGCGCTCGACGACATCGACGCCGCCTTTACCGCCAAGACCGGCATCAAGGTTGCGGCGAGCTATGCCGCGAGCTCGACGCTCGCCAAGCAGATCGAACAGGGCGCGCCTGCCGACGTCTTCGTCTCCGCCGACACCGACTGGATGGACTACGCGATCGGCAAAAAGAACATCGACGAGCCGACCCGCGTCAACCTGCTCGGCAACTCGATCGTGCTGATCGCGCCGAAGGATTCCAAGATCGACAACGTCACGATCGGCCAGGGCTTTGATCTCGCCAAGCTCGCCGGCGACGGCAAGATCGCGACCGGCGACGTGAAATCCGTCCCCGTCGGCAAATATGCCAAGGCCGCGCTCGAGAAACTCGGCGCCTGGCAGGCGGCCGAGCCGAAATTCGCGATGGCGGAAAGCGTGCGCGCTGCGCTGACGCTGGTGGCGCGCGGCGAGGCCGTGCTCGGTATCGTCTATTCCACCGACGCCAAGGTCGAACCCGGCGTGAAGATCGTCGGCACCTTCCCGGCCGACTCGCACCCGCCGATCATCTATCCGGTGGCGGCGACCTCGACCGCCAAGCCCGAGGCCAAGGAATATCTGGACTATCTCCACTCCGCGGCCGCGAAGACGGTGCTGGAGAAATACGGCTTCAATTATCTGGTCAAGCCGACGTCCTGA
>DATHMA010000099.1:0-41821 GCA_035487555.1 Bradyrhizobium sp.
CTAGCTATTCGCCAACGAGATGGAATTGGCGGCCGAGCTGGTGGTGGACGGTGATGACGGCGCGGTCGACGTCGCTGATCAGGCTGTCGCCCAGCGCCACATTGGGGATCTCCCAATTGCGGCCGCCGCCGGCATACGGCCGCGGCGTGAGCCCGACCACGCGCGCGGTCTCGCAACCGGGCTGGTTGCGCAGCGCCTCGTTGGCGATGGCGGTGAGTTCTGCCTTTTGCTTGCCGACGGTCAATGTTGTCCGAAATCTTCCAGTTCGCGGGCGCGGGCCTCGGTCATGTTGCGCATGCATTCGGCCGCATCGATGCGGGCAATGGTACCCTCGCCCATGTCGAAATAGAGGCAATTGGCATCGCGGAACTGGATCCATAACCGCTGCGCGGTGCGCAACTGTTCCTGCCGCTTCGGCTCGTCCTCCTTCATCGCCTTCTGATAGGCGGCATTCATGCGCTTGTCCCATTGCGCGGTCTTGGCCATCACGCAATTGACGATCTCGGGCGTGGAGACGCCGTCGCAGCCTGCGCCCGCATCGTGCTTGTCGCCGGCATGGGTGGCCGGCGCGGCAAGAACCATTGCGGCCATCACGATCATCCATTTCATCATGACCATCATCCCCGGGGAACGTGCCTTCAATGTTGGCCAAATTCTTCCAGCTCGTGGGTGCGGGCCTCGGTCATGTTGCGCACGCATTCGGCCGCGTCGATACTGGCAATGGTACCCTCGCCCATGTCGAAATAGAGGCAGTTGGCGTCGCGGAACTGGATCCACAGCCGCTGCGCGGTGCGCAACTGCTCCTGCCGCGGCGCCTCGCCCTCTTTCAGCGCCTTCTGATAGGCAGCGTTCATCCGCTTGTCCCATTGCGCCGTTTCGATCCGGACACACGCGACGATATCGGGCGTCCGCCCGCTATCGCAGTCCGGTTTGCCGGAGTCGGCGGCATGGGCTGCCGGCGCCAGCGCCGCCGTGGCGGCGAGCACGATCAAAAGCTTCTTCATGGCAATCATCCCTGCGGCAGCAGGCCGACGCGCTTGGCGATGATCTTGTCGACCATGCGCTTGGGCAGCACGGCCGTCATCAGATGCCGCATCGGGTCCGGCGCGACCTGGTAGCGGACCTTGGGCTTGGGCAGGGTCAGCGCGTCGTAGACCACCTTGGCGATCTTCTCCGGCGGCAGGCCGATCGAGTCGAGGTGCTTCATATAGGCCGTGACCTTCTGCAACGCCGGCAGATAAGGCGAATTCTTGTATTTGTTCATGTCAAAACTGTCCTGCCCCTTGCTCCAGATCGGCGTCCGCACCGGCCCGGGCGCGACGATGATGACATCGATGCCGAACAGCATCAGCTCACGGCGCAGACTTTCGGACAAGCCCTCGATCGCGTGCTTGGAGGCGGCATAGGCCGGGGTCAGCGGGTTGCCGTTCTTGCCGGCAACCGAAGAGATCATCACGATGCGCCCCTTCGGCCCCTTCAACGACGGGTCGGAGCCGAGCAGCGGCCCGAAGGCCTGGGTCGCGATAATCGGGCCGATCACGTTGACGTCCATCTGCCGGCGGAATTCGTCGGCCGACAGCTCCAGCACCGGGCCGGCCACAGCGATCCCGGCATTGTTGACGAGGCCCGACAGCGTCTCGCCGTTCAGCGCGGCGCGGACGTCGCGGGCCGCCGCCAGCACCGCGGCCTCGTGGGTGACGTCGAACAGGAGCGGGGTGAAATGGGAGCCGAACTCGCCGACCAGGCGCTCGGCGTCGGCTTCCTTCCGCACGCTGCCGAACACGCGATAGCCCTTGGCCAGCAACAATTTGGCCGTGGCCCAGCCGATGCCGGTCGACGCGCCGGTGATGACAACGGATTTCATGACGTCCCCGCCTTCAAATATGCCTGCAAATGGTACCTGCGAGGCGCAGTTTAAGCGCGGGCGCGGCAACCGCAATGTAGCAGAGCGCCGCGCGGCGCAGATCGTGCCCAAGAATCTGGACGAGATGTCAATTCTTAGGAAGCGCGAGGTGCCGCGGGACTTGGCTAGATCTTGGCTGGATCTTGGGCTGGACGATGAGCGGGCCGAGACAGCAGTTGAAGTATCGTCGCTTCGAATCTGAAACGCCTCAGCTTTTTCGTGTTCAGAGATCAGGCGAAGTGGTTCACACCAAGAATATGGTTGAACGCTCAATTCTTCGGGGTGGAGGTGGCGCGCGAAGCGCTCAAGAAAAAGACTGAATGATCAATGCTTCTAAAAAGCGAGACCGCGTTTTCGCGATCTCGCTCTCGTATAGCGCACGACACTTAAGAATTCATGTCGCGACTGCGAAGGCTCTCAGTCCTCATCCTGAGGAGCGGCGCAGCCGGCGTCTCGAAGGATGATGCCGGAGTGGTGGCCTCATGGTTCTCCCGGCGATGCGAAGCATCGTCCGGACACGGCGCTTGCGCGCCTCCTCACCATGAGGGACGAAGACTTAGTTCTTCGACTTGTCGACCAGCGCGCCCTTCTTGATCCACGGCATCATGTCGCGGAGCTTTTCGCCGACCTGCTCGATCGGGTGCTGGGCGAGCTTGGCGCGGGTGGCCTTGAACGAGGTCTGGTTGACCTTGTTCTCCAGCATCCAGTCGCGGGCGAACTTGCCGGACTGGATGTCGTTGAGCACGCGCTTCATCTCCTTCTTGGTCTCGTCGGTGACGATGCGGGGGCCGGTGACGTATTCGCCGTACTCGGCGGTGTTGGAGATCGAGTAGTTCATGTTGGCGATGCCGCCTTCATAGATCAGGTCGACGATCAGCTTCACCTCGTGCAGGCACTCGAAATAGGCCATCTCGGGGGCGTAGCCCGCTTCGACCAGGGTCTCGTAGCCGCCCTTGATGAGTTCGACCAGGCCGCCGCAGAGCACCACCTGCTCGCCGAACAGGTCGGTCTCGCACTCTTCCTTGAAGGTGGTCTCGATGATGCCGGCCCGGCCGCCGCCGATCGCCGACGCATAGGACAGGCCGAGGTCATGGGCGTTGCCGGAGGAATCCTTGGCAATCGCGATCAGGCAGGGGACGCCGCCGCCGCGCTGATATTCGGAACGGACGGTGTGGCCGGGGCCCTTCGGCGCGATCATCAGCACGTCGAGATCGGCGCGCGGATCGAGCAGGTTGAAATGGACGTTGAGGCCGTGGGCGAAGACCAGCGCCGCGCCCTTCTTCATGTTGTCGTGGAGATGCTCGCGGTAGATGTCACCCTGGAGCTCGTCCGGGGTCAGCATCATGACGAGGTCGGCCCATTTGGCGGCTTCGGCGACTTCCAGCACCTTGAAGCCGGCGGCTTCGGCCTTCTTGGCCGAGGCCGAGCCCTTGCGCAGCGCAATGGAAACTTCCTTGACGCCGGAATCCTTCAGGTTGAGCGCATGGGCATGGCCCTGGCTGCCGTAACCCACGATGGCGACCTTCTTGCCCTTGATCAGGTTCAGGTCGGCGTCGCGATCGTAATAAACACGCATGGTCGTTTCCTTGAGTAGGCCGAAATCGGCTGGTTAATCAGTCTGTTAGATGGGCAATGCCGCCGGGTCGCCCGCGAATTTCCGGCGCTGTCTAGAACATTTTGGCTCTATGTGGAAACCCTCTTCTCGCATAGGGTGCTGCCTCCTCATGCTTCCAGGAGGACCGGAATCAGCGAGGCGAGCAGCAGCAGCGCCATCACGATGTTGAAGATCCGCACCGCGCGTTCGGACGTCAGGAACGGCCGGAGCGCGCTGCCGAACCACGTCCAGATCGAGGTCGACACCGTCCCAAGCGCCAATGCCAGCACGACCTGGATCGCGATGTTCCAGGGAAAGCGTGCGATGGCCGCATAGGCGGTGATGGTGCCGATGACCATCACCCAGCCTTTGACATTGACCCACTGAAACAGCGCCGCACCCCAAAAGGTCATCGGGCCGCGCCCGTCGGCGGCGGCGGTCTTGGGAGGACCCGAGAGCGCGATCGCGATGGCGAGATAGACCAGATAGGCGGCGCCGGCATATTTCAGGATCGTTTGCAGCACCGGAAAGGCAACGAAGATGGTGCCGAAGCCGAGGCCCACCGCGGCAATCATGAAGGCGAAGCCGATGGTGATGCCGGCGATGTGCGGCACGGTGCGCCGGAAACCATAGGTCAGTCCCGACGACAGAACCATGATGTTGTTCGGGCCCGGGGTGATGAACATCACCACGGCGAAAACGATAAAAGCGAATAGAAGCTCGTGCGACATGGTCAGGCTCCCGCCACTTCCGGCACGCTTTGCGGACGCTTCGAAAGCAGCATGATGGCGATGCCGCCGATCACCGTGATCATGCCGGCGAGCCGCAAGGTTCCGAACTTCTCGCCGAAGACGATGCTGGAGGCGGCCGAGCCGACGAACGGCACCAGGAGCGCAAACGGCACCACTTGCGCGGCGGGGTGGTCCCGCAACAGTCGGCCCCACAGCCAATAGGCGAAGCAGGTCGTGACGGCGCCGACAAAGAGCATGCTGACGACCCCGCGCAGCGACATCTGCGTCAGCACCTGCCAGCTCCCCTCGGGCCCGATCGTCACCATAGTGAGGACGAAGGAGGGAATGGCCGAGCACAGGAACAGCCAGGCAAACAGGTCGAGCATGGGCACGCCCTTCGCCGGCCGCAGCAGGAGATTGCCGATCGCAAACACGACCGGCGAGATCATCAGTATAGCAAAGGCCGAGACGCTGAAGTCATAGCCGACGGTGCCGCAGATCATCAGCAGGCCTGCGGCCGCAACCGCGATCCCCGCGCCCTGCATCGGCGTCGGGACTTCGCGGAAGATGATGGCGGCAAGCGCGATGGTGAACAGCGCCTGGCTCTGCACGATGACGCTGGCAAGCCCGACCGGCACGCCGCGTGCGATCGCGACCGATTGCGCAAGAAACTGGCCGAAGAACAGACTGACGCTGAGCCCGATCAACAACACCCAGGAGATCTTCGGCCGGCGCACGAACAGGCAGGGCACCGCTGCGATGACAAAGCGCAGCGTCGTCATCAATTCCGGCGGCAGTTCGTCGAGCGCGTATCGGCTCGCGACGAACCCAAATCCCCAGATGACCGCCACAAGAACGGCGATGGCTATGTCGGCCGGCTTCATTTTCTCGTTCTTGTTGTTCTAGCCTTGCTTGTCCGGCTTCTGCAGCAGATAGGTGCCGTGCAGCGGCGCGTGATAATCGGCGGAGAGAAGCGTGAAGCCGACCTCGGTCAGCATCCGCTCCATCACCCAGCCGAAGGTCGAATATTCATCGCGCATGTGGGTGACGACGTTGTCGCGGGCGAAATCATGGTTCTTGACGTTGAAGTCGGCCCATTGCTCGACGTTGCGCTCGGAACCATCAGGCATGCTGACGAACACGATGTCGCGCAGGTAGAAATTCGCGCCGGGTTTGAGCGCGGCAAAGATGCGCGACATCGCCACCGCCTTCCAGAAGTCCGGCAAATGGTGCAGCGTGAATTCGCTGACGATGAGGTCATAGGAATTGGGCTGATAAGCGAAAGAGAGCAGCCCCGCCGATTGCGTCCGCACCGCCGCCTTGCGGTCGCGCGCGTAGATTTCGGCAAGCGCCAGCATCGCCGGCGAAATATCGATGGCGTCGACCACGGCGCCCATCAGCGCCGCTTCGGTCGCGAGCACGCCGTTGCCGCAGCCGATATCGGCGATCCGCCAGCCCTTTTTGACACCGAGCATCTGGAGCGCCGCGCGGGCGCGCAGGTCGCCGTCGTCATCGCTGCCATAGATCGAGGCGACCGCGGGTTCGAGGCCGATCCGTCCGCGTTCGTTGTAATACCAGTCGCGCGCCAGCATGGTTCACATCCCCTCAGGCCCGCGCCCGATCGCGGCGACGCCGGTGCGGGACACCTCGACCAGGCCGAGCGGGCGCATCAGGTCGATAAACTGGTTGATCTTGGCGGTATTGCCTGTGATCTCGAACACAAAACTCTCGGTCGTCGCGTCAATGACCCTGGCCCGGAATGCATCCGCAAGGCGGAGCGCCTCGACCCGATTGTCGCCAGTTCCACGCACCTTCACCATCGCAAGCTCCCGTTCGATGGAGCGGCCCGACAGCGTCATGTCGACCACGCGGTACACCGGCACCATGCGGTCGAGCTGATGCTTGATCTGCTCGATCACCATCGGCGTGCCCGTGGTAACGATGGTGATGCGCGAGAGATGCTTCTGGCTCTCGGTCTCGGAGACCGTGAGGCTGTCGATGTTGTAGCCGCGACCGGAGAACAGCCCGATCACGCGCGCGAGCACGCCCGGCTCGTTTGCCACGAGCACCGAGAGCGTGTGCGTCTCGTTCGGCTCGTGGCGCTCTTCGAGGAAATAGGCGGAGGCTGGCTGGTTCATCTCATTCCCCAATTCATCTCACTCGTCATGCCACGGCCCTCTCAGTGGGCGTAGCCGCGTCCGTTCCAATCCATTTCTGGAACAGATCGAAATCGATATTGCCACCGGTCAGAACGAGGCCGACGCGCTTGCCTTGCAGCTTGTTCTTGTCCTGCAGCGCGGCGGCGAGCGGCGCGGCGCCGGCGCCCTCGGCAAGGTTATGCGTATCGGTCCAGTAGGCGCGGATCGCAGCGCCGACCTCGTCATCGCTCACCTGCACGATACGGGAAGCGCCTTTCAGGATGATCGCGAGCGCCTCGGCATCGGGAATGCGCGTCGCCATGCCGTCGGCCAGCGTATTGCTCGTCGCGGTGGTAACGACCCGAGCCGCCGCAAACGACAAAGCGTAGGACGGCGCCTCGGTCGACTGCACGCCGACGATCTCGGTCTTCAGCCCGAGCAGGTCGCGCGCAAGGATGCAGCCGGAAATGCCGGAGCCCTGCCCGATCGGCACATAGAGGATGTCGAGGTCAGGTGCGGCACGGAACAATTCAAGCGCATAGGTCGAAACACCAAGCACGAGATCGGCGTGGAACGACGGCACCATATGAAGGCCGGCGAATTGCGCCCGCCGCCCCGCCTCTTCCCGCGCCGCCTGAAAATCCTCGCCATGCTCGACCAGTTCGGCGCCGAAGGCGCGCATGGCGCGATTCTTCTCGACCGAATTGCCTGACGGCACATAGATCACCGCCGGCACGCCGTGCCGGCTTGCCGCAAAGGCGAGACTCTGGCCGTGATTGCCGCGCGTCGCCGAGATGATCCCGGGCACGTCAGGCCGCTCACGCTTCAGCCGATCGAGATAGATGAGCCCGCCGCGCACCTTGAAGGCGCCGGTCGGCGTGTGGTTCTCATGCTTGACCAGGACGCGCGCACCGAGCCGCTCGGCAAGCAGCGGCCAGGCATGCGCCGGCGTCGGCGGCACCGCCTGGCCCACGATCTCGTGAGCGCGCTCCAACTGCTTGAGGTCAAACATATGTCTGCCTCATCTCACACCAGTGCCTTGCCGCCAGCGAAGGCCATGGCGGTCGCTTCGTCCGTTGCCTCTTCCGGCAACAGCATCTCGTTATGCGCCTTGCCGGAGGGGATCATCGGGAAGCAATTTTCCAGCGCCGCGACGCGACAATCGAACAGCACCGGCCTCTTGACCGAGATCATCTCCTTGATCGCGCCTTCGAGATCGCCCGGCTTGATCGCCTGGATGCCGACACAGCCATAGGCGTCCGCGAGTTTGACGAAATCCGGCAGCGCCTCGCTGTAGGAATGCGACAGGCGGTTGCCATGCAGTAGCTGCTGCCACTGCCGCACCATGCCCATGTACTGGTTGTTCAGGATGAAGATCTTGATCGGCAGCTCGTGTTGAACGGCCGTCGACATCTCCTGGATCGTCATCTGCACCGAGGCGTCGCCGGCGATGTCGATGACGAGGCTGTCGCGATGCGCGACCTGCACGCCGATCGCCGACGGCAGGCCGTAGCCCATGGTGCCAAGCCCGCCGGAGGTCATCCAGCGGTGCGGCTCCTCGAAGCCGTAGAACTGCGCGGCCCACATCTGGTGCTGACCGACCTCGGTCGTGATGTAGGTGTCGCGCCCGCGCGTCATCTCGAACAGCTTCTGGATCGCGAATTGCGGCAGGATGATATCGTTGTGTTTTTTGTAAGAAAGAGAATTCCGCGCGCGCCATTGCGCGATCTGCTGCCACCACGCTCTTATGTCCGGCTTCTTCGCTTCCGCCTTGAACACGGTCAGCAGGTCGCCCAGGATATTGCCGGCATCGCCGATGATCGGCACGTCGACGCGGATGTTCTTGTTGATCGACGACGGATCGATGTCGATGTGGATCTTCTTCGAGCCCGGCGAGAACGCATCGGTGCGGCCGGTGATGCGGTCGTCGAAGCGCGCGCCGACGCACAGCATGACGTCGCAATCATGCATGGTCATGTTGGCTTCGTAGGTACCGTGCATGCCGAGCATGCCGAGCCAGTTCTTGCCCGAGGCCGGATAGGCGCCGAGGCCCATCAAGGTCGAGGTGATCGGAAAGCCGGTGAACTCGACCAGTTCGCGCAGCAGCTTCGAGGCTTCGCGCCCGGCATTGATGACGCCGCCGCCGGTATAGATCACCGGCCGTTTGGCATTGGCGAGCAGCGCCACGGCCTTGCGGATCTGTGTCGCATCGCCCTTCACCCGCGGCGCGTAGGAGATGTGCACGTCGGACTTGCGCGGCGGATGATAGGTGCCGGTCGCAAACTGCACGTCCTTGGGAACGTCGACGACGACAGGCCCGGGACGGCCGGTGGTGGCGACGTAGAATGCCTCATGCAGCACCTTGGCGAGATCATTGACGTCGCGCACCAGCCAATTGTGCTTGGTGCAGGGCCGCGTGATGCCGACGGTGTCGCATTCCTGGAACGCGTCATTGCCGATCAGATGCGTCGGCACCTGCCCGGTGATGCAGACCAGCGGGATCGAATCCATCAGCGCGTCCGTCAGCGGCGTCACCATGTTGGTGGCACCGGGACCCGAGGTCACCAGCACCACGCCGGGCTTGCCGGTCGAGCGCGCATAGCCTTCGGCGGCGTGGCCGGCACCCTGCTCGTGCCGCACCAGGATGTGCTCGACCTCGCTCTGCTGGAAAATCTCGTCATAGATCGGCAGTACCGCGCCGCCGGGATAGCCGAAGAGGTGCTCGACGCCATGATCGATGAGCGCGCGAACGATCATCGCGGCGCCGGTCATCTGGTTCGGATCGTGGCTCTTGTCACTCATGGTCTTCGTCCTGTTTGGCAGCTGCTTGTTTTTGCTTTGCGGAAATAAAAAAGGGCCCCAGAAGGCCCCATGCGCACCGTCCGAATGTAGGTGGCCGTCAGCCACCCCCGGCGGTGCGCCTGGGTACGACGACGATAAGGAGTTTGGTAATAATATTACGCATGTGAGGCGCCAGACTTCCCAAAGGTTGCGCAATACATAGCGGCCAAACCGGCAAAGTCAAGCCAAGCCGCGTCAAAAGCGCGATTTGGGGAGCTTAGCGGCGTTCTCGGCGTTCGGCGAGTGGGAATTTGCTGCGGACGCGCAAAAAGCGCGTGAGGGGGTACGGCTCCCCTACGCCACTTCCAGAGTCGGGATCGCCTTGATCTTCTCGCCGAGCTCCTGCTCAGCGCGGTGCAGATCATAACGCTTCTGCAGGTTGAGCCAAAGATCGGGCCCATTGCCGCACAACTTCCCAAGCCGCAGCGCCATGCCCGGCGTCACCGGCTGCTTCTCATCGAGAATGTCATAGAGCGTCTGACGCGATACACCAAGGAGGCGGGCAATCTCCGTCTTGGACCGGTTCAGCGCCGGCAAAATTTCTTCGCGCAAAAGTTCACCCGGGTGCATGGGCGGCAGGCCGCGCTTAGGGAGCTTCTTGGTCATCAAACGCCTCCTCAATGGTAGTCTTCCAGATCGACATCGATGGCTTCCCCATCCACCCAACCAAACGTGATCCGCCAGTTTCCGCTCGCATTGACCGCATAACGGCCCTTGTCCCGCCCAACGAGAGCATGAAAACGAAAGCCGGGCAGGTTCATATCTTCTGGGCGTGATGCGTCGTCGAGTGCGCGCAAAATGTTGGCCAGTCGCCTGGGATCTTGCACGCTGAGCCGGCGTCCATCCCCCGTGGCGAAGAAGCGTTCCAGCGCCTTGTTTCGGAATGACCGGATCATGCTCAGTTGTAAGGCATTGCCTTACACTCTGTCAAGCGATACTTTGCGGGTGGACTTTCTCCACCCATACCCTCGCCTGCTCCGGCGTCACCCATTCGAACTCAGGCAGCTGGTGCCGGAACCAGGTGAATTGCCGCTTGGCGTAATGGCGTGTGTCGGCGCGGCCGATGGTGGCGGCTTCTTCCAGCGTGAGCCGGCCTTCGAGATGGCGGATCAGGGCCGGCACGCCATGGGCCTTCATTGCCGGCAACAAGGAATCGAGCTTTCGCGCAGCAAGTCGCTCCACCTCTTCCAATGCGCCGGCCTTCAGCATCGCGTCGAACCGCGTGTCGATACGCGCGTAAAGCGCATCGCGCTCAGGCGAGAGAAACAGCGCCGTGAACTCGCCGGGCGGCAGCAGCGGCGGCAAGCCCTCGCGATGCCAATCGGTCAGGGAGCGGCCGGTCGCTTCCACGACTTCGAGCGCGCGCGCGATACGACTACGATCGCGCGGTTTCAAACGCCCGGCGGAAACCGGATCGCGACGCGCGAGCTCGGCATGCAGCGCTTCGACGCCGTCGTGTTCGAGCCGTGCGCGAACGCTGTTGCGAACTTCCGGCGGGATCGGCGGCACCGCCGAGAGGCCTCGGGCAAGTGCCTTGAAATAGAGGCCGCTGCCGCCGACGAAAATCGGCAAACGGTTCTGCGCGCGTGCTTCGTCGAGCATCTTCGCTGCGTCGCCGACCCAGGCGCCGGCGGAGAAATTGATCGACGCATCGACATGACCATAGAGCCGATGCGGCACCAGCGCTTCCTCTTCCACCGTCGGCCGCGCGGTCAGCACGCGGAGATCGCGGTAGACCTGCATGGAATCAGTGTTGATCACCACGCCGCCGGCCTTTTGCGCCAGGGTGAGCGCCAACGCCGACTTGCCGCTGGCGGTCGGCCCTGCGATAAGCAGGGGCTTGAAGCTGGTCATCCCGGAAGTCACGCCAGAAATCCTGCCATGTCTCTCGTCGCGACGCTCATCTGCAACCCGAATAATCCGGCGCTCGATTCCACCATCCTGGACGGCGCGCGCGCGATACTGCCTTCGGCCGGGCCGGCGCACTGGTTGTGGGATGAAGTGGCGGCCGACATTCCCTTTGATGCTCCGACGAAGGATAAAGACGACATCCGCGCCATCTCCGACCGGTTGCGCGCGGCGCGCGGCGACCTGCCGATCGATATCGTGGTGCAGCCGATCGCGACCCGGCGCAAGAAGCTTTTTCTGGCCGACATGGATTCCACCATGATCGGCCAGGAATGCATCGATGAGCTGGCCGATTTCGCCGGGCTCAAGGACCACGTTGCCAAAATCACCGAGCGCGCCATGCGCGGCGAGATCGAGTTCGAGCCGGCGCTGCGCGAGCGCGTTGCGCTATTGAAGGACCTGCCGGTCAGCGTCGTCGACGAGGTGCTGGCCAAACGCATCACACCGACGCCGGGCGGCCGCGAGCTGGTCATGACCATGCGCGCGCATGGCGCCTATACCTGCCTGATCTCCGGCGGCTTCACGCTGTTCACCCATGCAGTGGCAGCCAAGATCGGCTTCCAGGAGAACCGCGCCAACGAGCTCGTCGTGCGCGACGGCAAGTTCACCGGCGAAGTAAAGGAGCCGATCCTCGGCCGCGCAACAAAGCTCGCGACGCTGATCGAGCTCACCGAGGATTTCGACCTCGACGACATCGACACCCTGGTCGCCGGCGACGGCGCCAACGACCTCGGCATGATAGAGAATGCGGGACTAGGCGTCGCCTACCACGCTAAGCCCGCGGTCGCGGCAGCGGCCGCCGCGCGGATCGACCACGGCGACCTCACCGCGCTGCTCTACGCGCAAGGGTATCGGCGCGAGGAGTTTGTGGAATAGATATCGCTGCCATCACCCGCGAAAGCGGGTGATCCAGTATTCCAGAGACGCCGGTTTGTTGCGGACAAGCCGCGGCGTACTGGATACCCCGCTTCCGCGGGGTATGACATCACGTGTGTTGCTGGCGGTCCGCGTCTACTGCACGTTCAGCGCCACAAAGCGCACTTCGCCGTCGGGGTTTGATACCATCAGCACGACGTTTTTCTTGCCGTCCTTCTTCACCTGATCGAG
The DNA here is from genome assembly GCA_035487555.1 of Bradyrhizobium sp. Lineage (GTDB taxonomy): Bacteria > Pseudomonadota > Alphaproteobacteria > Rhizobiales > Xanthobacteraceae > Bradyrhizobium. Next base: position 12,223 of record DATHMA010000099.1, read on the forward strand.
GCGCTTCTTGATGTCGGCGGCGCTCGAAACCACCTCCTGCTGCACTTCGACGATGACATCACCGGCGGAGAGATGCTTGTCGGCGGCATCCGAGGTGCCGTCGACGCCGGTGACGAGCACGCCCTTCACGCTGTCCTTGATCTTGTACTTGCTGCGCAGGTCCTTGCTCAGCGTCGCAAGATCGAGCCCGAGCGCCTTCTGCGTCACCGGCTTGTCGGCGGGAGTATCGTCCTTCTTCACCGCGGCCGGCTGCGCCTTGTCGGTGTCCTCGAGCCGGCCGAGCGTGACCTTGTGGGTCTCCTCCTGGCCCTTGCGGATCAGGATGACATCGACTTCCTTGCCGACGGCGGTGTCGGCCACCACGCGCGACAGATCCTTCGGCTCCTTGATGTCCTTGCCGTCGAAGGTGATGATGACGTCGCCGGGCTGGATATCGGCGGGTTTCGCCGGACCCTTGTCGTCGACGCCGGCGACCAGCGCGCCACGCGCGGGCTTGATATTGAGGCTCTCGGCGATCTCGTCGGTGACGCTCTGGATGCGCACGCCGAGCCAGCCGCGGCGCAGTTCGCCGAACTGCTGCAGTTGCGACACCACGCTTGCCACTGTCTTCGAAGGCACCGCAAAGCCGATGCCGATCGAGCCGCCGGAGGGCGAGATGATCAGCGTGTTGACGCCGATCACTTCGCCATCGAGATTGAACAGCGGACCGCCGGAATTGCCGCGGTTGATGGCGGCGTCGGTCTGGATGTAGCTGTCATAGGGACCCGACGAGATGTCGCGGTTCTTGGCCGAGACGATGCCGGCCGTCACCGTACCGCCGAGGCTGAACGGGTTGCCGATCGCGATCACCCAGTCGCCGAGGCGCAGTTTGTCGGAATCGCCGAACTTCACCGCGGTCAGCTGCCGCGGCGGCTTGAACTTCAACACCGCAAGATCGGTCTTCTTGTCGACGCCGACGATGTCGGCCTTGATCTTGGTGCCGTCATTCATGATCACGTTGATCTCGTCGGCATCGGCGATGACGTGGTTGTTGGTGACAACGATGCCGGACGGATCGATGATGAAGCCGGACCCGAGCGAGTTGGTCTTGTGCGGCATCAGATCGCCGCCGCCCTTGCCGCCGCGGCGGTTCTTGAAGAAGTCGTCGAAGAACTCCTCGAAGGGCGAGCCCGGCGGCAATTGCGGCATGGTTCCACGGCCATCGCCACCGCCACCCTTGGCCTCGATCGTCTGCGAGGTCGAGATGTTGACCACCGCGTCGATCACCTTCTCGGCGACATCGGCGATCCCCTCCGGTCCGCGCGCGAAAGCCGGCGCCGAGACCAGCGCACCGGCCGCGCCAAGGCAGATCGCAGCGAGCACGGGGCGCAGGCGCCGGCTCAAGGCTGTGGTGGCAGCGGTCATATCGGCTTTTCTCCAGCTTGGGTAATGTATGCTTCGATCCCCACCCTGCGCCGGAACGGGGCAGCGGCGCAAGCGGTCCAGGGATCGGGATATCACGTCATCAATGCCATTTAATACGGCAAAAAACCGACGTTAACTCCTCACGATCACGTTCTTACGACGGTCAAATCGGGCGACGGATCACCCAGATCAGGATCAGGCCGAGCACCGCCGAGCCGATGCCGACCGCGCGCAGGATGTTGTCCGGCGTCGCCATGGCGCTCTTCATCGCCCGGCGCATCCAGGTCGGGCTCGCCGCAAACATCAGCCCTTCAATCACGAACAGAATGGCCAAACCGATGAGGAAATCGGCAAATGCAAAAGACCTCATCGGACTGGAACCTCCCCGCGTGATTATTTTCTTGAAGCCGGCAAGGGACGAAGCAATCGTGTCGCTTCGTCCCTGTCAACTCAATAACCGCAATGCTCGCTTTGGCGAAGACCGCCTTACGGCTTGGCAGCCGGTGCGGCGGCCCCGCTGGTGGTCGCGGGCGGCGCCTCGGCCGGCTTGCCGGACGGATTGCTGAAATAGCGGAAGAAGTCCGAATCCGGCCGCAACAGGAAGCGGGTATCGGCGCTCTTCAGCCCGTTCTCATAGGCCGTCATCGAACGGTAGAAGGCGAAGAAGTCCGGATCCTTGCCATAGGACTCGGCAAACAGGCGGTTGCGCTCGGCGTCGCCCTCGCCGCGGGTCTGCTCGCCCTTGGAATTGGCTTCCGCCACGATCACGGTCGCCTCACGATCGGCGTTGGAACGGATTTCCTGCGCTTTCTGGTCGCCTTGCGCGCGGAACTCGGCCGCCTCACGCTGCCGTTCGGTCTGCATGCGCTGATAGACCGCCTGGCTGTTCTGCTCCGGCAGGTCGGCGCGGCGGATGCGCACGTCGACCACCTGAATACCGTAGCCATCGGCCTCGTGATCGAGCTGGTCGCGGATGCGTCGCATCAGGGCCTCGCGCTCGTCGCGCACCACCTGGATGAAGGTGACCTCGCCGAGCACGCGGCGCAGCGACGCGTTGAGCAGCGTGGTCAATTGCAGGTTCGCGGCCTGGATCGAGCCGACGCTCTGATAGAAGCGCAGCGCGTCCTTGATGCGATAGCGCGCAAAGGCGTCGACCACGAGCCGTTTCTGGTCGGAGGCGATCACTTCCTGCGACGGATTTTCCAGATCAAGGATGCGCTTGTCGATCGGGATGACCGTGTCGATGAACGGCGCCTTGAAATGCAGGCCCGGCTCGGTCGCGATATCGACCGGCTTGCCGAAGCGGACGACCAGCGCCTGTTCGGTCTGCTGCACGGTGAAGAGCGAGCTGTAAGCCACGATCGCCACGATGAAGAGCAGGATCAGCGTGACGATGCCGGAGACGGGAGACCTCATCGCGTGCCTCCGCTCGGCTGTTGCTGCTGGCCGGTCGTCGCCTGACGGCGTGGCGACAGCTCACTCAGGGGAAGATAGGGCACGACGCCCTGCGCGCCGGGAGCGCTGTCGACGATCAGCTTGTCCGAGCCGCCGAGGATGCGTTCCATGGTTTCCAGATAGATGCGCTCGCGCGTCACGTCTTTCGCCTTGGCGTATTCTTCGTAGACTTTCAGGAAGCGCGAGCTCTGGCCCACGGCTTCGGCGACCGCCTGCTGCTTGTAGCCTTCGGCGGCCTGAAGGATCTGCGCGGCGCGGCCCCTGGCCTCGGGCACGACCCGATTGGAATACGTCTGCGCCTCGTTCTGCTTGCGCTCGAGGTCGGCGCGCGCGGCCTGGACGTCGCGGAAGGAATCGATCACCTGCGCCGGCGGGTCGACCTTCTGCATCTGCACCTGCGCGATCTGGATGCCCGAGCCGTAGTTGTCGAGCGTCCTCTGCATCAATTCCTGCACGTTCTGCTCGGTGGTGGTGCGGGCCCCTGTCAGGATCGGCTGGATGTTGGACTTGCCGACGACCTCGCGCATCGCGCTTTCGGCGACCGCCTTCACGGTGCCTTCGGGATTCTGGATGTTGAACAGGAAGTCGGCGGCGCCGGCAGGCTTGATGCGCCACAGCACGGTGAAGTCGACGTCGACGATGTTCTCGTCACCGGTCAGCATCAGGCTTTCCTCCGGCACGTCGCGCATGGTGCGCCCGCGCCGCGTCGGGTCGTCGATCAGGGTCATGCCGATCGAAATGGTGGAGACGCGCAGCGCCTTCGGCAGCAGCACGGTCTCGATCGGATATGGCAGGTGATAGCGCAGCCCCGGCGAGGCATCGCGCACATATTTGCCGAAGCGCAAGACGATGCCGAGCTCTTCGGACTGCACGCGATAGAAGCCGGACATGCCCCAGATCGCCAGCGCGCCTATCAGGATCACGGCGATGCCAAGGCCGGAGAAATAGCCGCCGGGCAGCAGCTGCTGCAGCCGGTCCTGGCCGCGGCGAAGAAGGTCCTCGAGATCGGGCGGCCGAGGGCCAACCGGTTGCGGGCCGGAGCCCCAAGGCCCTTTCGGACCCGAACCCCAGGGACCACCGCCCTGATTCTTCCACGCCATAGACGCTCTCCTTCGCGGGGTTTGGGGACAGATTTGCCCGACCCTCGCTCATTTGGCAGGCTTTATAAGGGACGCGCCCCACCCTTACAACGCAAGCTTAGATCGGATGCAGCTATGCTTTCGACCAATTTTGTCAATGTAAACATTACCGAACGGAGTTAATTCGCGCGTTCTCGACGGCGATATGTCACATAGGAGAACGGCGCAGTGTCGTCGGGACCTGCAGCGTGACGTTCCCTCGCCACCTCCTCCCATTTCGACGTGTCGATGGCCGCCAATCGTGTGTCGCCCGGCGGGCTCGCATGCACCTCGGTGATCTCCAGGCGATCGGCGCCATCCATGAATTGCGCGTAGATTTCGGCGCCGCCGATCACGGCGATTTCGGCTGCCGAACGCCGCAGCGCATCGCCGCGCGCGACCGCGCGCGCCGCTTCCATCGACGTCGTCACGACGGCGCCGGCGCTGCGAAAATTCGCATCACGGGTGATCACGATATTGGTGCGGTGAGGCAACGGCCGCTTCAGCGAAATGAAGGTCTTGCGTCCCATCACGATCGGCTTGCCTGACGTCAGCGCCTTGAAGTGCTGCATGTCGCTTTTCAGCCGCCACGGAATGGCGCCGTCGGCGCCGATCACGCCGTTCTCCGCGACCGCAACGATGAGGACGGTTTCGATCACGGCTTTGCCTTCGCAAGCTGGGAGAGCGCTGCGCCATTGATGCGGACGAGCTTCCATTCGTCCATCATCTCCGCGCCCAGCGATTTGTAGAACTCGATCGATGGCGTATTCCAGTCGAGCACGCTCCATTGCATCCGCGACCAACCGTTATCGACGCAGAGCTTTGCGAGATCGGCGAGCAACGCCTTGCCGATACCCTTGCCGCGAAAGGCGGGACGCACGAACAGGTCTTCGAGGAAGATGCCAGGGCGGCCGGAGAAGGTGGAGAAGTTGAAGAACCAGACGGCGAAGCCGACGCCCTCGCCGTTCCACTCCGCGATCTCGCAGAACAGAAGCGGATGCTCGCCAAACAGCGCGGCGGCGATCCCCTCTTCCGTCGCCTCGACCTCGTGGCTGAGCTTCTCGTATTCGGCAAGCTCGCAGATCAGCGAGAAGATCAGGCTGCTCTCATCAGGGCGCGCGCGGCGTATCGAGAGGGTCACACCGCAACTTCCGCCTTGATGTGCGGGTGCGGGTCGTAGCCTTCGAGCGCGAAGTCTTCATAGCGGAACGAGAAGATGTCCTTCACGTCAGGATTGATCTTCATCACCGGCAGCTGTCGCGTCGGCCGCGTCAGTTGCAGGCGGGCCTGCTCGAGATGGTTGGAATAGAGATGCGCGTCGCCGAGCGAGTGCACGAAATCGCCTGCCTTCAGGCCCGCCACCTGCGCCACCATCATGGTCAGCAGCGCATAGGAAGCGATGTTGAAGGGCACGCCAAGGAATACGTCCGCCGAGCGCTGATAGAGCTGGCAGGAAAGTTTGCCGTTGGCGACATAGAACTGGAACAGGCAGTGGCACGGCGGCAGCGCCATCTTGTCGACCTCGGCCGGATTCCAGGCGGTGACGATCAGGCGGCGCGAGTCCGGATTCTTCTTGATCATCTCGACCGCATTCCTGATCTGGTCGATGCTCGATCCATCCGGCGCCGGCCAGGAGCGCCATTGATGCCCGTAGACCGGGCCGAGATCTCCGTTGGCATCGGCCCATTCGTCCCAGATGGTGACGCCGTGGTCCTGCAGATATTTGACGTTGGTGTCGCCGTTGAGGAACCAGAGCAGCTCATGCACGATCGCCTTCAGCGGCAACCGCTTGGTGGTCAGCATCGGAAAGCCGGCCGACAGGTTGAAGCGCATCTGATGGCCGAACAGCGACAGCGTGCCGGTGCCGGTGCGGTCATGCTTTTCGGCTCCGTCGGCGAGGATGCGTTCAAGCAGGTCGTGGTACTGGTTCATGGCGTGCCTTTTGGCGGACGCGAATGGTGCGGTCCGCGCGCCCTTCGTTAGCCGCGATTCGGGCCTTTGCGGGCGATTATAGTCAAAAAGGTGGAGGTTTTGCCCATAAACAACAAGGGCCGGAACCGGCTGGCGGACGCCCTCAGATCAAGCCGACCAATCCCAAGAGCCCGCCGGCCAGCAATAGCCAGAGCGGATTCAGCCGCGTGGCAAAGGCGACCGCCGCCACCGCGAGCGTGAGGATGACCGCGGTCCAGTTGGTGTCGGCGGCCTGCGCCACGATCAGGGCGGAAGCGGCCATCAGGCCGATCGAAAGCGGCACCAGGGCCGACTGGATGATGGCCGGCCAGGGCGATTTGGTCTGCCGGCGCAACAGGCGGCTCACATAATAAGCGAGCGCCGCGGTCGGCACGCACATCGCGAGCGTTGCGACGATCGCCCCACCAAAACCCGCGACCGCATAGCCGATCAGGGTCACGATCAGGACATTCGGCCCCGGCGAGAGCTGCGAGATCGCATAGATGTCGGCGAATTGCCGGTCGCTCATCCAGTGATGCACGTCGACGGCGATGCGGTGCATCTCGGGAATGGCGGCATTGGCGCCGCCGACCGCAAACAGCGACATCAGGCCGAATGTGGTGATCAGCGACCAGATCGGGTTCGGTGTCTCGTTCATGCCTTGACCTGTTCTTTGGCCTGCCCCTTGACCCGCCGCCGCATCAGGAAGGTGATGCCGAGCGAGACCGGCACGGCGACCAGCAGCACCGCCTGCAACGGCCAGCGCATCAGGCCGATGGCAACGAAAACCGCAACCATGAGGATCAGTCCGGCGACGTCGCGCCGCTTGAGTAGCGGCATCAGCATCTTGACGACCACGGCGATCAGAAGCCCGACCGCGCCGCAGGAAATCCCGGCCAGGATGTGCCGGAGCACCTCGAGCTGGCCGAAATGGGCGTAAAGCACCGCCAGAATCATCACCAGCACCATCGGCGGGCCGACCAGACCGGCGAAGGCCGCGATCCCGCCGGCAATGCCGCCAAAGCGCGAGCCGAACACGACAGACAGGTTGACGATGTTGGGACCGGGCAGGAAATGGCAGAGCGCAAACGTTTCGTTGAATTCCTCCGCCGTCATCCAGCGGTGTTCATCGACGATGCCGCGGCGGGCAAAGGCCAGCACGCCGCCAAAGCCGGCGAGCGACATCTTGGCGAATGCCAGGAACAGCGTGATGACGCCGGGTGCGGGGGTTTTGGTCGATAAGGGGAGATCCGGCGCTGGGGGCGCGGCCGAGGGCATTTCCGAGGACATTTTGCAGATTTAGAACGTGAAGCTGGCCGAGGCCAACCCAATTCGGCGTGTTCCGGCCCCGTTTCCCGGACTTTTCGAGTAAGAAAAAGCAGCACTGTCTTTTCAATCTTTTGGCCCCTATATTGGGGGTGCCGGTTCGCCGGCTATGGAAATAAATCGCCGTCGCAATAAACCATTCGGACCCGGGGGCGGTACCCGGCGCCTCCACCAAAATCCGCCAAGGAATTCCGCAAGCTTGCGGGTTTCGGCGGGGGCGAAATAGGATCGACGAGGGCGTAAAGGGCGAGCTTTTTCCCGGTATTGTTCCGCCGTTATCGGGCTACTGCAATAGTTGCCAACGACAACTTTGCTCCGGTTGCTCAGGCTGCGTAACGCAGTTTGAAAGACCATCTTAAAGCCCTAACGGGTTAAGCTCCGTTAGGCGGGGTTCGGAGGCACCTGGCAACAGAAGCCTCCACTTCCACCTCCCGTGCTCTTCTGCCGTGTTCTTGAGGTCACTTGCTGCAACTTCCCGCACCCGGGGCTGCTGATTTCAGGCCTCAGGGGGAGTAGCATGTGATCAGAAGGGCGAGTCGGGCGACCCGGCCTGGCCGGGACCGGAATTCTGTAGGATCGATAATGGCGACCGATCATATTCGTTATGATGTATTGGCGCGTGACGCGCTTCGTGGCGTGCTGCGCAGGGTCTTGACCGACGCCGCCGCGCATGGGCTGCCCGGCGAGCACCATTTCTTCATCACCTTCATGTCCAAGGCCGAGGGCGTAAAACTCTCGCCGCGCCTGCTCGCGCAATATCCAGACGAGATGACGGTCATCCTGCAACACCAGTTCTGGGACCTGGAGGTGAGCGAGGATCGCTTCGAGGTCGGACTGTCGTTCGGCGGCATTCCCGAGCGGCTGGGAGTGCCCTTCAGCGCGATCAAGAGCTTCTTCGATCCCTCGGTGCAGTTCGGCTTGCAGTTCGAGCCGACCGAAGGCGCGGGCGAGACGTCGACCAACCTGCCGGCGGCTCCTGCGCCCTCGGCGCTGGCGGTGCCGGCGGCCGCTCCCGCTGCTGAGAACGCCGAGCCGGCCGAAGAAGAGCCGGCGAAGCCGGGCGAAGGCGCCGAGGTCGTACGGCTGGACCGTTTCCGCAAGAAATAGCAGGCGCCAGAAATAGAACGCGACCGCCTGCCGCCTCGCGCTAGAATGAATATGTCGGCTGTTCGCATCGCGCTTACAGCAAGCTTACGGACATCTTCATGGCCAGCCCAACCACCACCACCCGCACCGAAACCGATAGCTTCGGGCCAATCGAGGTCCCTGCCGACCGCTATTGGGGCGCGCAAACCGAACGCTCGCGGCAGAATTTCCGCATCGGGGGCGACCGCATGCCGATCGAGATCGTGCATGCACTCGGCATCGTCAAGCTCGCCGCGGCGGCGGCCAATCTCGAGCTGGGGCTGCTCGATGAACGCCGCACTGACGCCATCAGCCGCGCCGCGCGCGAGGTGATCGAGGGCAAGCTCGACGATCACTTCCCGCTGGTGGTGTGGCAGACCGGCTCGGGCACGCAGACCAACATGAACCTCAACGAGGTCATCGCCAACCGCGCCAATCAGCTCCTCGGCGGCGAGCTCGGCGCCAAGAAGCCGGTGCATCCCAACGACCAGGTCAATATGAGCCAGTCGTCGAACGATTCGTTTCCGACGGCGATGCACATCGCGGCGGCGATCGCCATCACCTCCAATCTCATTCCCGCGCTGACCGAGCTGCTCGGCGCGCTGCGCGAGAAGGAGAATGCTTTCGCTCGCATCGTGAAGATCGGCCGCACCCACACCCAGGACGCGACGCCGCTGACCCTGGGACAGGAGTTTTCCGGTTATGCCGCGCAAATCGAGAGCGGCATTGGCCGGCTGAAGATGGCGCTGCACGAGCTTTATCCGCTGGCCCAGGGCGGCACGGCGGTCGGCACCGGCCTCAACTCCAGGCCGGAATTCGCCGCGACCTTTGCCAGGCACGTCGCTGACATCACCAAGCTTCCGTTCACAACTGCACACAACAAGTTCGAGGCGCTCGCTTCCAACGACGCCTATGTGTTCGCCCATGGCGCCGTCAATTCGGTGGCGACCGGCCTGTTCAAGATCGCCAACGACATCCGCTTCCTGGGCTCAGGTCCCCGTTCAGGTCTGGGCGAATTGATCCTGCCCGAGAACGAGCCGGGCTCGTCGATCATGCCGGGCAAGGTGAACCCGACCCAGTGCGAAGCGATGACGATGGTCTGCTGCCAGGTGTTCGGCAATCACACCGCCATCACGGTGGCCGGCAGCCAGGGGCATTTCGAGCTCAACGTGTATAAGCCGGTTTTGGCATATTGTATGATACATTCCATCCAATTGCTCAGCGACGCAGCACGCTCGTTCAGGGAGCATTGCATCGAGGGAATACGGGCGGACGAGAAGCGCATTCATGAACTGATGGAGCGGTCACTGATGCTGGTCACCGCGCTCGCGCCGAAAATCGGCTATGATAACGCCGCAAAAGTCGCCAAAACGGCCCATGCGCATGGCACAACATTGAAGGAAGAGGCGGTGCGGCTCGGGTTTGTATCGGCGGAGGAATTCGACCGGCTGGTTCAGCCTGACAAAATGACACACCCTGGATAAGGGCGCCGGTTCCCCGGTATAGTACGGATCGCGAATTCATTTACGGCTAAGCGATATAACGATAAATCATACCGTCTAGACACTGAGACTATTTGGCTACCGACTTTATCAGCCGCTGTGGTACAGCACCAAATATTGGTTTTCGCATAGCGAAACATATTTTTTGATGCTGCCACGCGGCAATTACTAAGGACTTTCTGACGATGATGACCGGGCTGGCCGGTGCGCGTATTGGCTTTGCGCCGCACACATTCTTTTCCAAAACGACCGCTTTCTCCAAACCAGCTGCATGAGGGATGGTTATGGGAGAAGTAGTCAATCTGAAGCGATTCAAGAAGCGCAACGCACGCGAGCAATCTGCGCGAGAGGCTGAAGCCAATCGCGCGCGGTTCGGACGCACGAAGTCCGAACGTGCCACCGATGAACGCCGTACCGAGTGCGCAGACAAATTACTGGATCAACATCGCATCGATGACGGGGGCGCATCATGAAATCGCCTGTCGTTAAACGTTCCATCGTCGTCGCCGGTCACAAGACCAGCGTCAGCCTCGAAGAAGCCTTCTGGAACGGCATGAAGGAGATCTCCGGTCTCCGCAACATGACGCTGTCGGAGCTCGTCGGCGAGATCGACGGCAACCGCCAGCAAGGCAATCTCTCGTCGGCGATCCGGCTGTTCGTGCTGGATTACTTCAAGAGCCGCGCCATGGCCCCCGCGCAGGAAAAGCAGCAAGCCTAGCTCCGCCTCAAGGCAACGCACGCGAGATCGGCGCGCTGTGTGAAAGCAGTGCGCCTTCTTGTTTTCGTTTAGCCCGCCTCAATAAACGAGGCCGGTGCCCGGCGGCTGCTCGAGCGCGGCAGCCAGCGTACGATATTCATGGCAGTCGGTGCCGCAGATCTCGGCGATGCGGCTCAAATGATATTCCGCCTGCTCGCGATTGCCTTGCTCGATCTGCCAGAAGCCATAATAGTTCCAGGTCAGGACGTGGTTCGGATCATCCTTGAGCGCGCGCTCGTACCAGACCTGGGAGAGCTCGTAGTCGCCGAGCTTACGATAGGAATAGCCGATCAGGTTGGCGACATTGGCGTAGTCATCATGGCCGAGCGCCTTGAGCTGATCGATGGCGGACGTGTAGTCGTGGCGATCATAGATCGACGTATAGGCCGTGTGATAGCCTTGGATGAACGCGGGATCGTCGAGGAAGGATTGCTTGGCCGCCTTCTTGGTCCGATGGGTCGCGCCGGTCGTAGACGACTTGGGCTGCTGCTGTTGCGACGACGGCTGCGAATTGGTCGACGATGGGTGCATGTCGCCGCCTCCGTCGGCGAGGGCAGGCATGAGCGGGCCAGCGAGCTGCGCTCCAACGAAAAGTGTGAGCCAGGTTAGTTTGATGGCCGTTCTGTTCATGTCTTCCTCCGCTATCGGCGGTACCGCCAGCTGCTTCTAAGAACCCCTCTTCACAGGCGGCATTCCTGACTGCGCCTCGCGCTCACCTGACTGTGAAAACGCGAGGGAACTGTCGGCTCGGGGCTGCCAACATGACAAAGGCGCGCGGCCTGAGAGCAGCGCGCCTTTTGCATTTCCGCTTTCGCGAACCTCAATAGACGAGGCCGGTGCCCGGCGGCTGCTCGAGCGCGGCAGCCAACGTGCGATATTCGGTGCAGTCGGTGCCGCAGATCTCGGCGATGCGGCTCAAATGATATTCCGCCTGCTCGCGATTGCCCTGCTCGATCTGCCAGAAGCCGTAATAGTTCCAGGTCAGGACGTGGTTCGGATCATCCTTGAGCGCTCGCTCATACCAGACCTGGGAGAGCTTGTAGTCGCCGAGCTTGCGATAGGAATAGCCGATCAGGTTGGCGACATTGGCGTAGTCGTCATGGCCGAGCGTCTTGAGCTGATCGATGGCGGTCGCGTAGTCGTGGTGGTCATAGATCGACGTGAAGGCCGTGTGATAGCCCTGAATGAAAGCAGGATCGTCGAGGAAGGATTGCTTGGCAGCCTTCTTGGTCCGATGGGTCGCGCCAGTGGTTGGGGATTTGGTCTGCTGCTGTGGCTGCGACGGCTGCGAGTAGGATGACGACGGCCGCATCGGGTCGGGCTGGCCGGGATCAAGACCTGACGCGGCGAAAACCGGCAGCGTGGGGGTCCCGAGTTGCGCTCCGACGAAAAGTGTGAGCGAGGTTAGCTTGATGGCCGTTCTGTTCATGTTTCCCTCCTGCGCGCTATCTGCAACACCGCCAGCTGCCCCTAACAACCCCTCATCACAGACGGCATTCCTGGTCCTGCTTGACGCTCACCTGACTGTGAAAATGCGAGGCAACGATTGGCGCGGCTTGGGGCAGAACTTGGGGAAGAAAACGGCCGTCTTTAAAATCCCTCTAAGGTGCGGCGCATGGCTCCGCCTGCGCTTGACCTGACGCGCCGCGATTGAAACTTAGGCATATGAGCGAACAAATCGAGACGAAGCAGCAATTGCCGCTGGGACTGGCCAAGCGCGGCTATGCCGGCGTAATCCAGCATCTGGCCGCGGGCGATGCCGGCTCGGCGCTGGGCGATGTCGAGCTCGAGAGCCGGCTGATCGAGCTTGGCTTTGTCGAGGGTGCCCACGTCGAGGTGCTGCACGAAGGCATCGTCGGCGGCGATCCGATCGCGGTTCGCGTCCAGAACATCACCATCGCGATTCGCCGGCGCGAAGCGATGGCGATCATCGTCGCCTGAGGCGACCGGATATCGACATGGAAGCCCCTCTGATTCATCTCGCCCTGGTGGGCACGCCGAACAGCGGCAAGACCTCGCTGTTCAACGCGCTGACCGGCAGCAAGCAGAAGGTCGCGAACTATCCCGGCGTCACCGTCGAGCGCAAGGAAGGCTCCTTTGTCACGCCGCAGGGGCGGCAGGTGTCCCTGGTCGACCTGCCCGGCACCTATTCGCTGCGCGGCCGCAGCCCCGACGAGGAGATCACCCGCGACATGGTGCTCGGTCGCACCAAGGGCGAGGCCCTGCCCGATCTCGTGCTGTGCGTCGCCGACTCCACCAATCTGCGGCTGACCATCCGCCTGCTGCTCGAATTGAAGAGCACGGGACGGCCGATCGCGCTGGTGCTCAACATGTTCGATATCGCGACACGACGCGGCGTGACGGTCGACGTGGCAAAATTCTCCGAAGCGCTCGGCGTGCCGGTCGTCACCTCGATCGCCGTGCGCAAGGGCGGCACCGCCGATCTCTTGCGCCTCACCGACGAATTGCTGGCGCAGGCGCCGGTCAAGCCGCGTGAAAATCTCTGGCAGCCGCTCTCGGTAGCGGAATTGCGCGCGACCCAACGCGAGGCCGACCGCATCATCGCCGCCAGCGTCAGCCTGCCGGCGCGGCCGGACACCTGGACCGCGCGCATCGATTCGGTGGTGCTGCACCCCATCGGGGGCCTCGCGATCCTGTTCCTGATCCTGTTCGTGATGTTCCAGGCGGTGTTTGCCTGGGCGCAGCCCTTGATGGAGCTATTGTCCACCGCGTTCGATGCGCTCGGCCAATTCGTGCACGACACGCTGCCCGCGGGCCTGTTGCAGAGCTTCCTGCAGAACGGCGTGATCAGCGGCGTCGGCAGCGTCATCGTATTCCTGCCGCAGATCATCATTATCTTCCTGTTCATCCTGCTGCTGGAAGATTTCGGCTACATGGCGCGCGCCGCGTTCCTGATGGACCGCATCATGGGCGGCGCCGGGCTGCATGGCCGCGCCTTTATTCCGCTGCTGTCGAGCTTTGCCTGCGCCATCCCCGGCATCATGGCAACGCGCGTGATCGACAACCGGCGCGACCGCCTGACCACGATCCTGATCGCGCCGCTGATGACATGCTCCGCGCGCATTCCTGTCTACACCCTGATCATCTCGGCGTTCATTCCGCCAAAACTGGTCTGGGGCTGGGTCAATCTGCAGGGGCTCGTGATGTTCGGCCTCTATGCGACCGGCATCGCCAGCGCGCTCGGCGTCTCCTTCGTCATCAAGTTCTTCATGTGGCGCGACTACCAGCCCGCACCCTTCATGCTGGAATTGCCGGACTACAAGATGCCCCGCGCGCGCTCGATCGCGATCGGCATCTATAATCGCGCCAAGATGTTCCTGCAGCGGGCCGGCACCACGATCTTCTCGATGATGGTGCTGATCTGGTTCCTGGCGTCATTCCCGCAGCCGCCCGCGGGCGCCGAGGGCCCCGCGATCAACTACAGCCTCGCCGCCATCATCGGCAAGGCGGTCGAACCGCTGCTGCTGCCCGTCGGCTTCAACTGGCAGATCGCGGTCGCGCTGATCCCGGGCATGGCCGCGCGCGAGGTCGCCGTCGCGGCGCTCGGCACAGTCTATGCGATCGAGGGTGGCAAGGAAGCCGCTGAGCAGATCGGACAGGTGCTCGCCAGCAAATGGAGCCTTGCGACCGCGCTGTCGCTGCTCGCCTGGTACATCTTCGCCCCGCAATGCGCCTCCACGCTCGCGGTAATCCGCCGCGAGACCGGAAGCTGGAAATACATGGCGCTGACCTTCGCCTACATGCTGACGCTCGCCTATCTCGCGAGCCTCGCCACTTACAACATCGCGGTCGCGCTGGGCGCAGGCTAGAGCATGATCCGGAAAAGTGTGCGGCGGTTTTCGCTGCGACAAACGCGTAGCGTTTGCGCGGAGATCTTGCTCGATCAAAGAACTAAAGCGCGATGATGTTTCAAGCAAATCTCATGGCGCTTTAGGAAATTCGATTTCAGTTGGGCGCGGCGCTAGCTTCGCGGGACGGAGCGAAATCGGACAGGCCGATATTCTTACGCGACTGGTAGAATTCAAGAACGCTGCGCGAGGATTCGACATTGAGGCGGTTGAACTCACGCTCCAGGTCGCTGAAGTCGCGTGCCGAGATGCGATGATCCTTGGCGCCGAGAAACAGCAGCGCCATGGTGGTGTTCCAGGAGAAGCCGAGCGCCTTGGCCAGGATCAGCGGCGTCTGCCGGTTGCGATCCAACAGCGCCCGCTCGATCACGTCGACCGGTAGCGCGCAAAGCAGCGACAGCCCGATCGTGACCTCCTCGAGCTTGTGGGCCATCGCGTAGCTGGCGATGCTGTCTTCGGTCAGGCGACCCTGGCGATGCTGCGCGGTGACGACACGCTTGGCGACAAAATAGCTCCGGGATACCGGGCCGAATTTCGATTGCAAATCTCCGGCGACATCCACGACAGACGTTGCGATCTCGTTCATCATCTCCGGACGTTCGCTCGCCAGCCGCTTTCTCACGTCGTTGGAGGCCTTGGCAATGAGCTGCTGGAACAGGTTGCGCGGGATGTCCTTGCGCAGGCCGAGGCGCTCGGCGAGGATCGAGTCACCCTCCGCACGCTTCACCATGTGCAGCAAGCTCGAACCGGAGAAGCGCGCGCCGCTATTGGCGGCGACAGAGTTGACGACCGTACGGTTGCCGCGGGCGACCAGCACATCAGTGACGTCTTCGCCAAGCGAGGTTCGCCGTGAAATCGCCAGCATGTGTGACTGGCTCTTGGAGCGCACATTGGCGATCAGCGTTTCATCATCGAGCCGCACCGATTCCTCCAGCACGGGACCAGCGACCTCGATCGCATCGTCAAAGGCGAGCTTGCGGATGACGTTGATGGGCGCCTCGTCGAAATGCGAAAGCCGTACCGACAGCCAGGCGCGAACCTCGACCTCGATCTCGTCCGCCAGGCGCTCGATGACCCTGCCGAAAGTCTCGATCTCCTCCTCGCTGTAGCTGCCCGCGATCAGGAGATCGGTCGCGTGCCAAAGCGCGCGCACGCGGCTCTCCGGCGTTCCGCGCGAGATGGCCTCGTCAAGTTCCTGCAGATGTGTTCTTGTCATGGTCATGCCAAACCTTCGGACGTCGGGCGCGCTCCTGGAGCGCGGCGTTTGGTTCCGTAGATACGCGAAAGGCGCGAGTTTTCCGTAAAGTCCGCTGACAAGTTTGTTATTAAAAATTCGCTAAAATGCCGCCGAATCCAGTCATGACAGGACAATCTGACGGGGAGCAGGCTAACGCTCCGCGTCCCGGAATGGCGCTGCCGCCTTGACCGCCCAATCGCGAAACTGCGTCAGCAGGTGAATATTTTTCGTGCGCCGCGGATGCACGAAGTAATAGCCGGTTAACGATTGCAGCGGCCGTTCGGCCAATAGCTCCAGCCGGCCCGCGCTGACATGCGGACCGATATAGGCCATGTCCATCAGCGTAATGCCGGCCCCGGCGATTGCAGCATCGAGCGCCTGGGCGCGCGTCTCCACCGTCAGCCACTTCGCCTTTCCCGGAAAGGCAGAAGCGGACTTCTGCCAGCGCGACCAATCCATGAAGCGCGAGCGCGCCCGGATCAACGGGGCCCCCTGTCGCGGGCGGAGGCGCGCTGCGACCGAGGAAGCAGCGATCGGCATCAGCGTTTCCTTGAACAGCAGCGTCGAGGTCAGCCCCTTCCAGGTGCCGCGGCCATGCCGAATGGCAGCATCGACGTCTTCGCGGCCGAGATCGACGGCGCGAGTCGTGGTCGAGATCGTGACTTCGATGCGCGGATGCCGCGCCTGGAAATCGGCGAGCCGCGGGATCAGCCAATGCGAGGCAAAGGTCGTCACCGTCGAGAGCCGGATCTCGCCGCGGTCGCGCCGGAACGGCTTTACCGCGGCCTCGATCCGCTCCAGCGCGTCGCCGACGCTGGCGAGCAGCCGCTCGCCCTCTTCGGTGAGCACGAGCTTGCGCCCGGCCTTGCGCACCAGCGCGACGCCGAGGCCTTTCTCCAGCTCGGCGATCCGGTGCGAGAGCGCCGAGCGCGTCACGCCGAGCTGCTCGGCCGCCTCGGTCAGGCTGCCGAGGTTTGCGAGGTACGATAACGCCGACATGGCGCGCGCCGAGGGGGTAGCGGACATTGCCATCATGGCTCCGATTGGTGAGATAATCTCACCAATGGAGCCGTCGGATCAAGCTAGGATGGCATCGCTTGATCAGGGATGACTGCGATGAGCATCGAGAATTTTCGGCTGCTTGCCGACTACAATCACTGGGCCAACCGCCGCATCTACGCCGCGGCGCTGGCCATGCCGGAGGAGCCTTACCGTCGCTCGACCGGCGTGTTCTTCGGCAGCCTGCACGGCACGCTCAATCATCTCCTGCTCACCGACCGGGTCTGGCTGAAGCGGTTGACCGGCGAAGGCGATCACCCCAAGCAGCTTGACGCCATCCTGTTCGAGGATCGCCACGAGCTCGCCCGAGCGCGGATGGCGGAGGATGCCCGGCTGATCCGCGTGATCAACGGATATAACGACGCCGAGCTCGCCGCTCCCTTCTCCTACCGGACCATGTCGGGCGCGCCGCAACAGCAGGCGCTCAAGGACATTCTGCTGCATCTGTTCAATCACCAGACCCACCATCGCGGCCACGCCCATGCCTGCTGCTCGATCGTGACCGGTGAGGAGCCGCCGCCGCTCGACCTCCTTTACTACCAGCGCGGCGTGCCGGCGCCGGAGCTCGCGCTTCAGACGGTCTAAGGCATGATCCGGAAAAGTGTGAAGCGGTTTTCCCTGCGACAAATGCGTAGCGTTTGCGCGGAGATCATGCCCAAACAAGAAGCTAAAGCGCGATGACGATTCAACCTAATCTCATCGCGCTATAGTACGCCGTCACGGCTGCTGCACCGGTGGCGTCAGCACCATCGGCGGACGCGGCGATGGCCTTGGCCTCACAGGCGCAGGACCTGGAGCCGGCCGGACCTCAATCGCAGGCGGCAGCGGCGCGGCCTGTTGGCTCATCACGGGCGGCGCGGCCGCCGGCGGACGCGGCGGGGCGACGACTGCTTTAGGCGCCAAGCGTCGTGGATCACGGCCGGACAACGGCACTTCGGGTGCTGCCGTGGACGGCAAGGCTGCGGTCGAAGGCGGCAAGGTCGAAGGCGGAATGGCGGACGGCTCGGCCAGCGGCGCTTCGCCGCGCTCGATGGCATCGAGCCGGCGGGTCTCGCGGTCGATGACGCGCACCGCAAGCCATGACGACAGCGAGGTGACGTCGAGCATCGGGTTCAGCGCGTCCGGCGTTCCAGCGGCAAAGATCTGGATTTCCGGGCGGCTGGTGGCCGAGCCGATCGAATTGGCGGAGAGGCTCAAGCGAAGGTCGGCCTGGTCGGCCGGCATGTCGTAGCCGCCGGAAACGATGACATGGGCAGTGCCGGCATCGAGCGTGGTCGCATCGATGCGCAGCCTGCCGTCGCGGATGTTGAAGGGAATCTGCGCCGAGGCGACCGGCAGATTACCTGCCGCCAGGACGGGCGCGACGATCTGCTTCAGGTGCACATCGTCGGTCAGCTGGCCGGCATCGCTGGCGTGGATCGCGACATCGAAGGCCCGCGGGTCTAGCCCGGGAATGCTGGCCGATTCCAGCGTCATGGTGCCGCTGCCCGACAGTGCGCCGGCGAGGGCCGCGACGCTGCGGCCCCGGCTCATCAGCGTCATCTGCAACGAGCTGCGGCCCGAAGGCATCTTCAGTCCGCGATAGCGCAGCGCGGTGCCGTCGACGCCGGAGAAATCGAGCCGTGAATTGATGATGATGCCGTTCGGATCGGGCCGCGCATCGATGGTGGCCGACGCTTCGCCGCCACCGATCTTGCCCTTGAGCTGCTCGAAGGTCAGCGACTGGCCGTCGCTCTTGATCGCACCGCTCACCGGGCGGAGCTCGCCGCCGCCGGGCAACCCCCCACGCAGTGCCTGGAACGCGACGCGGCCGTGCCAACCCTTCATCAGCCCGGCGCCGAGCGGCTCCTCCGGATTATGGCCGCCCGCGCCGATCGCGAGCGCAAAGGCCGGCGCAAGATCGAGCGAATCGAGCCCGACCTCGCCATCGACGCCCCGCTCCTCGTCGAGCGCGATCGCAAGACGCCCACGCAGCCGCGAGCCCGCCGCGACACTGTCGATGTCGTCGAGAGCGAGCTTGTTGCCGGCAAGCGAGGCGCGCGCGAACAGCCGGATGTTCTCTGCGACAGGATCGGATGGCTTGAGGCCGAACACCGGCGCGAGATTGACGCTGCGAATCTTCAGATTGACGCTGGCCTTTGGCGCCTGCGCCCAGGGCTCGGCGGTCCCCTGCGCTTCGGCATCGATCCCCGAGCCCCACATTTTGGCATTGAGCCGCAGCGGCTGCTGCCAGACGCCGCTCACCGATCCCTCGAACTGCATGCCGCCATCGCCGGCCGCGATGACATGATCAAGGCCCAGCAGCGCGAGCAGCACATCGCCGCGCTCGGCCGAGAGCTTGGATTCGATATTCACCTCGGCACGGCCGAGTGCGTTGAGATCGAGCGAGCGCAGCGTCGCCGATTCCGGCTTGGCGGTGACGCTCGCCATACCGCTGAGTTGCGGTGCGTTTATCTCGAGTGCCGCATGCGCATCGGCGAGATTGGTCTTGGCGGCATTCTTGCCGATATCAAGCTGCAGCTTCAGGCGTGCCGGTCCCGGCGCTGTCGCGACCGCATCCAGCCGCGATGCAAAGCTCGGAGCAATTGGCGCGACCATCGCCGTGATCTGCTTCAGCGAGGTTCCGTTTGCGCTCAATGTCAGCCGGCCGGTGGCGTCAGTGCGATCGAAACTGCCGGTGCCCTCGACCATCGCGCCGCCCGGCTGGCCGAATTTCAATTGCCCCAGCGACAGTGTCTTCGGGTTGTAGCCGAACTTGGCCGCAAATGGCTTGAGCTCCTGGCCTGCCGAGAGCGCGTCGCCGATATCGAGCGACACCGCGGCTTCCTCCGGCCAATTGGCTTGCGGACCGGCAACCGAACGCACAAAGGCCGTGGCCGCATCAAGATCGAGGCGCTCGGCCTTGAGCTCGGCTTCGACGCGCGACCCCGTGCCGGAGGCAGGCGCCGACACCGCGATGCGGCCTTGGATGGTGCCGCCGTCGATCTCAGCCTTCAGCGCCTCGATCGCGACACGATCCTTGTTCGCGCTGACGTCGCCGTTGAGACGCAGTGCCTTCTGCGTGCGGCGAACCACGTCGCTCTTGCCCTGCAACCAGGCCAGCAGCACGTCCGGATCACCCGACTCGATATCGAGCGCGCCCGAGAAGTCGCCCGGCGTTGGGGAAGGCCTGCCCGCCCGGGTGAAGGAGACCCGGGTGTTGCCCGGTGCACCCACATCCATCCGGTCGATCGCCCAAGACGTCGCATCGCCATGGAAATCGATCGCGACGTTCTGCAGCGGACGCCCGCCCAGCATGATCTGCTCGGCACTGGCTTCGATCCGGCTCCTGATCGGCGCATGCGGCAGCTCCGCCAGCAGTCCGTGCAGCGCCGGCAACAGGCGCGCCGGCTGCATGGCGCCGTTATCCTTGCTGTCGTCCCTTGCCAGAAGCTTATCGGCGTCGAGCTGGCGCGCGGACATCACCGCGTGCAGCAGCGGAGAAACGCCGAACCTGAGGTCGCCGGCGCCGGCAAATTTCAACGCACGATCTTCCGCGCCATAGCTTGCCTCGATCTGGTCGAGCTGGGCCACGGCATGATCGGCCTTGAACTTCGCCGACAAGCGCCAGGGCGCGGGGGCATTGTCCGCCCCCTTCTTCGGCGCCGGCAGCGCCAGCACGGCCGCGCCCTCGAAACGCGGCACCCGCGCGTTGAAACTGAGCAGGCCTTCGACATCGATCGAGATCGGGCGCTGGCCCGGATCGATATTCAGGTGAACGCGGGTCGCGCTGCCGTCGGGGCTTTGCCCGGAGGAGACGCGAAAGGGATAGCGCGTCCCCTCTACGGTGAAATTGCCGTCGCCGTGCACCGCGCCCGCCAGCGAGCGCACGTCGCCGGAAAAGGCGATATCGTTCAGCTCCAGGGTCGAACGACTTGCCGCATCATGCAGCGCGACGCGGCCGGTCAGGTTCAGCCGGTCGATCGCAAGCGAAGCGAAATTGAAGGTGCCATTCCATGCCGGCCAATCGACTTTTCCCTGCAGATCGAGGCCGAGGTCGAGCGCGAGCCCGCCGACGCTGAGCTCGTTGGCGCGCCACTCGCCGCGCATCAAGTCGCCGAGCGAGAACTCGACGTCGAGTTTGTCGGCGCGGATCTTGCCAAGGTCGTTGGCGCCGCCGACCACGACCGAGCGCAGCCGCAAGGTCGGCGTCGGCAACAGCCGCGCGTCGAGCGCGCCGTCCACCCGCACGGGGGCGCCGATGATCTTGCTCGCTTCGGTCTCGAATTGCGGCCGGAACTGGTTCCAGTCGATGAAATACGGTCCGACCAGCGCAGCAATCAGCGCAAGTATGAACGCAATGGCCAATCCGAGCAGGGTCGTCTGCACGGGGTCTCCTCTTGGGCAATCTCCGGCGCGGGCGGCCCATCGGCCGCCGCCACCTCAAAGCGCACCATATATAGAGACAAGTATGGCGAAGTCACAGCAAGCTAAAGTGACAGCTTGACGCTGCCGTCATCTCCAGCTTGCCGGCAGCTGCTTCAGCCCGCGCAGCACGAAGGTTGGCCGCCATTCCGGGTTTTCCGCGTCATCCAGCTTCAGCTCCGGCAACCGGCGCAGCAAGGTGGATATCGCGACTTCCGCCTCGAGCCGCGCCAGCTGGGCGCCGAGGCAGAAATGGATGCCGCCGCCGAAGGATAGCGGCCTGACGTTGGGCCTGGTGATATCGAGCCGCTCCGGCCGGTCGGGATAGACAGCCGGGTCGCGGTTGGCCGAGCCGAGCAGGCAGAGCACGTTCTCGCCCTTCGGGATGCGCTTGCCGCCGAGATCCTCGATGTCCTCCAGCGCCACGCGGCCGGTCATCTGCACGGAAGAGTCGTAACGCAGGAATTCCTCGATGGCGTTGGTCGTGAGCGAGGGATTGGCCTTGAGCAGCGCCAGCTGGTCGGGATTGCGATAGAGCGCGAGCAGCCCATTGCCGATCAGGTTGACGGTGGTCTCGTGACCGGCGCCGAACAACAGGATGATGTTCGCGGTCATCTCCTCGTTACTGAGCTTGTCGCCCGCCTCCTCCGCCTGGATCAGCTGGGTGATCAGGTCATTGCCGGGATTGCGGCGGCGTATCTCGAACAGCGGCTCGAAATACATCTTCGTCATCGCATCGACCATGTTGGCCTGCTTGATCTCCTCCGGCGACAGCGGGACGGGATCGAGAATGCGGCCGCCATTGCGCGAGCCGTTGTAGAAGACCTCGCGATGCTCTTCGGGTATGCCGAGCATGTCGCAGATGATGGTGACCGGCAGGCGAAACGCGAAATCCTCGATCAGGTCCATGTGGCCCTTTTCGAAGACGGCATCGATGGTCTGATCGACGACCTCCTGGATACGCGGCCGCATGTCCTCGATCCGGCGCGCAGTGAAGGCCTTCACGACCAGGCCGCGCAGGCGGGTATGGTCCGGCGGATCCTGCTGCAGCATCCAATGGCTCATGCTGCGGAACATCGGCTCGTCCATGATCTTCGGACCATAACGGCGGATGGTGCGCTCGACATAGTCCTTGCCAAACCGCTTGTCGCGCATCACGAGGCTGACTTCCGCGTGGCGGCTCGCGACGAACGCGCCGTGCGCGTTGACATGCATGGGATCGGTATTCCGCAGCCGCTCGTAATGCGGATAGGGATCGCGGATGAAATCCGGCGACAGCGGGTTGAACAGCGGCTCATTGGCTTGAGTCCCAACCTGAGTCGCGATTTGGGCCTGCACATGCTCGTTCATGGTGACCTCGCTTGTGTGCAACTCGATACATTATTGTATTGAGTTGCATTCTGCCCTAAACTGCGCCGATGTCAAGAGTGAGAACCAGACCGACCCGCGACGAGACCCGCGACAAGCTGTTCGAGGCGGCGACGCGCGTGTTCGAGGAACAGGGCATCGGTTCCGCGAGCATCGAGGCGATCGCGGCCGCGGCGGGCTTTTCCCGCGGCGCGTTCTATTCGAACTTCAAGAGCAAGGACGAGTTGATCATCGCCATGCTCGAGGACCACGTCGAACGCTCGATCGAGCGCAATCTCGATCTGCTCGCGCAGCATCAGGACATCGACGACTTCCTCAACGCGCTGAAGAACATGGACCGCAGCAAGCAGGACCCGCTCGGCCGCGCTCCCCTGCTCCATATGGAGATGATCCTGTTTGTCGCCCGCGCCGAGAAGCGGCGGCCGGAACTCGCCAAGCGGCTCCGCGCGCGGCGCAAGCTGGTCAGCGACATCGTCGAGACCTCGCTGAAGAGCTCCGGCCGCGCCGCCGCGCTCAATCCGGCCTGGACGGCGGCGATCGTGCTGGCGCTGGAGGACGGCTTCCGCCTGCACCGGCTCATCGATCCGGAGACGACGCCGGCCGACGGTTTCCTGCGCGCCATCAGCGATCTCCGGCGCGCGATGGCAATCATCGCCACGAGCTGAGGCGCGTCAGCCTGTCGGCTGCAACTTGCCGGCCACCGCGCGGACCTTGCCCGGCGAGGCCTGCCAGATCGCAAACGCCGACAACAGGCTGACCGCAATCCCGATCGCAAACGCAATGGTGTAGTCGCCGGTGATGTCGTGCAGCAGACCGGTGACCCACGGCCCCGCCGCGCCGCCCGCGAGAGCCGCGATCATGATGGTGCCGAAGATGCTGCCGTAATGCGGCCCCTGAAAAATCTCCAGCACCACGGCGCCCATGATGGAGGTCAGTCCATAGCCGAGCGCGCCTTGCGTCAACACCATGAGATAGACCAGCCACAGGCTCGGTTCATATTTCAGCGCGACCAGCGCCGCATAGCAGATCGCAAAGCCGAGCGAGGCGATCGCCCAGATCGCCTCGCGCCCGATGCGGTCGGAGGCGTGTCCCAGCACGATCTGCCCGGGAATGCCGAGCAGGCTGACGACACCGAGCGCCCAGACGCCGACATTCGCCGAGAAACCGATGTCGATCAGGAATTTGGTCTGGTGCACCTGCACCGCGTACCACATGTACAGCCCGCAGAAATAGCCGAGCGCAATCCACCAGAACCGAGCCGTGCGCAAGGCACGCGGCAACGTCCAGTCGGTGCCGGCCCAGACGGGATCGACGATGTTCGAGACCGGCTTTGCGGAAGCGTGCGGCGCGGCATCGCCATCCGGGCGCAGGCCGATATCATCTGGCCGCTTGCGCAGCAACAGATCGATCGGCGCCAGCACGATCAGCACCATCAAGCCCATCGAGGTGCAGGCGGTGCGCCAGCCGGTCTGCTCGATCACATATTGCACCCAGGGTAACAGCGTCACCGAGCCGATACCGACGCCGGCAAAAGCAATGCCCATCGCGAGCCCGCGGCGGCGGACGAACCAGTTCGGCAGGAACTGGGAAAACCCGGAATAGCCGAGGCAGACGCTGCCGGCACCGACCATGACGCCGACGGTGACGTAGAGATGCCAGGGCTCGCGCGTCAGCGGCGCCAGCAAGAGCCCGCCTCCCATCAGCGCCACGCCGAGTTCCATCACCGCGCGCGGACCGGCACGATCCATCAGCCGGCCGATCAGCGGGCTGACGATGGCAGAGACGATGAAGCCGAAGGAAAAGGAGCCCGCTGTGACACCGCGCTCCCAGCCGAACTCCTGGAGGATCGGCGGAAAGAACAGCGAGAATGCGGTGCGGGCGTTGACACCTATCCCCATCGTCACGAAGGTGACGGCGACGATGACCCAGCCATAGAAGAACGGAAGGTGCCGCGACGACTTCTCCGTCATGGTCGGCGCGTCCAGTGCTCTTCGTTGACAGCTCCGACCGGCGCCTCGCCCCTGATGATGACGGCGACCTGCCGCACCGTCTCCAGCGCCTGGTGCTCGATCGCCTGCGGCGTCAGCCCGCCGATATGCGGCGTCGCGATCACGTTCGGCAGTTGCGCCAGCGCCGCGCTCGGCATCTGGTCCGGCGCGCGGCCGACATCCATCGCCGCACCTGCGATGCGGTTTTCGCGCAACGCTGCGGCAAGCGCGGCTTCGTCGACGAGATTGCCGCGCGAGAGATTGATGAAGAAGGCATGGCGCTGCATCCGCGCCAGCGCAGCGGCGCCGATCAGGTTCTCGGTCGTTTCATTGGCGATCGCAAGGCAGACGACATAGTCGGCACGGCCGAGCAGATCGTCGAGCGGAACATGCTCGATGCCGGGATCATCGATGGTGACAAAGGGATCGGCGACCATGACGGCCATGCCGAGCGCCTTCGCCAACGGCGCGAGATAGCGGCCGATGCTGCCATAGCCGATGATGCCGATGCGGCTGCCGGCAAGCTGCCGTCCCATTCCGACCTTGGGCGTGCGGCCGGCGTGATAATCCCCCGTCGCCCGCGACACGCCGCGCGACAGATCGACCATGTAGCCGATCGCGAGTTCGACGACCGCCGGCACAAACCCGGGCGAGGCGCGTGTCACCAGCACGCCGGCGGCGGAGGCCGCCACGACATCGATGTTGCGGATGTCGACGGCGCAGCGGACCATGGCGCGCAGCTTCGGCAGCTTTGGAAATATCTCACCCCTGCCCTCGGTGACGCGGTCGGCGACGATGATGTCGACGTCCTGCGCGGCCGCAACAAGACCGGCCGCGTCGAGCGCCTCTGCGCCCTCATGCAGCTTGACGTCGGCGATGGCTTGCAGGCCCGCCAGCGCGCGCTCGCCGTAATATTGCCGGCGGAAATCCGGCGTGGGGGTCAGCAAAACTTTCAAGACGTCCTCGATCTATCTTTAATTTGGAGCATGATCTTTCGGAAAACCGCTACACACTTTTCCGGATCATGCTCAATAGCCGAACGCGCGCGGCAGTGCGGTTGAGATCGCCGGCACAAAGGCGACGACCAGGAGGCACAGGAACAGCAGGCCGAGATAGCCAAGGATCGGCTTCACCGTTTGCTCGATCGGAACATTGCCGATCAGGCACGCGCCATAGAGTCCTAGCCCAAGCGGCGGCGCAAACAAACCGATTCCCATCGCGATCACCAGCACCACGCCGAAATGCAGGGGATCGATGCCGAGCTTGACAGCAACTGGCAGCAGCAGCGGCCCGAAGATGATCAGCGCCGCCGCGCCTTCCAGCACCGAGCCCATCACGATCAGGACCGCGATCGACAGCAGCAGGAACAGCCAGACGCCGTTGGTCTTCGACAACGCCAGCATCATGTCGCCGACCATATGTGGCACTTGTTGAAGTGTGAGAATAAAGGCGAGTGACTGCGCGGCGGCGACGATGAAAAGCACCAGCCCCGAGCGCGTCGCGGCGTGGACGAAACTCCGCGCCGCGGATTTGAAGCCGAGCTCGCGGAACACGACGCTGCCGATCACGATCGCATAAAGCGCGGCGAAGGCGGAGATTTCGGTTGCGGTGGCAAAGCCACTCTTGAAGCCGAAGAAGATCATGAAGATCAGGCCGAAGGACGCGATGGCGCCGCTCCAGAGGCCCGAGATCGGAGCGCGCGGCTCGGTGTCGTCCGAAGGCTGCGGCCGCCGGCCGAAGATGATGCAGACCACGATCAGCGCCAGCGCCATCAGACCGGCCGGCAACAGGCCGGCGACAAACAAGCCGCCGATCGAGAGGTTGGCGACGAAGCCGAGGATGATCAGGTTGATGCAGGGCGGAATGGTTTCGGCCATCACCGCGGACGCCGCGAGCAGCGCCACCGCGCTGCCCGGATTCTGCCGGCTACGGCGCGCCGCGGGGATCAGCACCGAGCCGACGGCGGCAACGTCAGCCATCTTCGAGCCGGAGATGCCCGAGAACAGCACCATCGAGGTGACCATCACGACATTGAGCCCGCCGCGCAGATGCCCAACCGCGCGCTGCAACAGCTCGATCAGCCGCACCGACATGCCGTTGGCTTCCATGAGGTAGCCGACCAGGATGAAGAAGGGGATCGCGAGCAGCACGAAATTGTCGATGCCGCGTGCCATCTGCTGGGCGAAGATCACGCCGGGCAACGTGCCCTCGACCCAGATGAAGGTGAGCGCGGCGAGCGCCAGCGCAAAGCCGATCGGCAGACCGCCGAACAGCGAGACAAAGAAGCCGACCAGCATCAACGTTCCCGATGACGGCACCGAATTGGGCGCGAGCGCATCCCACGCAAGGTAGAGACCGGCGATTACAGCGGTGACAATGATCCCGGCGATCATGTCGCGCAGCGGTCGGGCACGAAGGATGTCGAGCGCGAAGATGGTCATGAACAGCGCGCCGATGCCCATCGGATAGAACGTCAGCTCCAGCGGCAGGCCGGAGCCGGTCGTTTGACCTGCCGTGAGCCCGCCTAGCTTGAGCGCGTTGAACGCGACATAGCCCGCGATCACGGTCATCAACACCGCGGCGACGGCGTCGATCACGGCACGCGCCCGCGATGGGAGCCTGTCGACAAAGAATTTGACGCCGGGATTGTCGCCACGGGCGAGCGCGCTGGCCGCACCGAAGAAGCTGGAGCCGACCATCAACCCGCGCGCGACGTCGTCGGACCATTCGACGGGCGCGTTGAACCAATAGCGCAGCGCCACCGAGGCGCAGACGACGAGCAAATCCGCCGCCAGCATCAGCGCGGCAACGGCATCGCTGATCGCGAGCAGCGCCATGATGAGCCAGCGCCCGCTCGACGCCAGCGACGCGGATTTGATGTCCGCTGCCCGATGATCAGCCACAGCGGGCGACGTCATGGCTCCATCCTCAAGCCTGGGTCGCGCGGATCGCGTCTACCACCGCCTTGGCCTCGGGGCGTGCCTTGATGAAATTGTCGGTCTGCGGCAGCACGCGCTTGCGGAACGCTTCCCTGTCGCATTCGACGACGGTGACGCCCTTGTCCTGCAGCGTGGTCAGCGCCTCCTTCTCCACAGCGAGACCATGCGCACGGGTATCAACCGCCGCTTTCTGCGCGGCATCGAGGAAGCCCTCGCGCAGTTTCGGGTCCATGCGCTGGTAGGTCATGTCGCTGAAATAGATCGAGAGCGGCGAGAAGATGTGCTGCGTCAACGCATAGTTCTTCGCGGTCTCGTAGAATTTGCTGGCAAGGATGGTCGGCGGGTCATGCTCGAGGCCGTCGAGCACACCGGCCTGCAGCGCGGTATAGATTTCGCCGAACGCCAGCGGCGTCGCCGCCGCGCCCATCAGCCGCAGGCATTCGGTGATGATCGGATTGGGCAGCGTCCTGATCTTCAAACCCGCGAGATCTTCCGGAGTCTTCACCGGCTTCTTCGACAGCACGCTGCGTGCGCCGAAATTATAGGCCCAGGCGATGATGCGGATGTTGGCGCCCCTGAGCAGTGCATCCTCGATCGGCTTAGCGGCGCCGGCGTCAAAGGCCTTGGTCTGCTGCTGATAGCTGGTGAAGAGATAGCCGAGATCGAAGGTTCCGACGAGCGGAACGAGATTGGCCGAGATCGACGAGCCCGACACCATCAGATCGATGACGCCGAGCTTGACGGAGTTGATGACGTCGATCTCCTGGCCGAGCTGGTTGTCGGGAAAGAAAGTGACGTCGACCTGCTCGCCGAGGCCGTTGGCCTTCAGGCTCTTGACGAGGTTGTCGTAGTAGACGCGGCCATTGGCATATTTCGGATCGTTCGGCAGCGACGAGGAGCATTTCAGCTTCAAGGTCGCAGCTTCTGCGCGACCGATGATCGCAGGCGAGAGAGCAAGCCCTGCGGCAACCGCAGACGACGACTTCACGAACGTGCGACGGCTGATGGGCGCAATCTTCATCATGCTTCCTCCCTGGTCATTTCTTTATTCTACCTGCGGTCTCCGCCGCGGCTCGTTTGCAGCGACTGTAGGGCCAAAGACTCCAAGGGGGCAAGGGTGGGTACCATTCCCGATCTGGTATCGATCAATGCTCAGGACGCATCGGTCCGCGGGGCGCCGCTTCTTCAAGCGTTCGCATTCCCGCGGCAGGATCTGCCCGAGTTTTGCCGGTCTTCACGCACCTCAGACATGAGAGGGCGCAGGGAATGCCGGGTGCGGGCCGCACCCATGGCCCGCCTGCAACAAGGAAAGCAGGCGGCAGTGACCACAGGTTCAGCCGGAACAACCGGCATTCCCCGCGCAACGGTGTACGGCTTATAGCGCGCTCTCCCCGGGGTGCCGGGCTTGATAGTCCCCGTCGCCCTGGAGATCGCTCCAGGGTTTGATCCCAGCGTCGGGAGATCAGGACCACGCGCCTTTGCCATCCGCCTCGACATCACTCGTCAATTGATGCCAAAGCGTCCGTCGCAGCCCCGCGCCACGTTTCGTGACGATCGCGATACGCCCCTCTGTCTGGGCGCGGGATGGCGCGAACCATACGCACGATTTTGGCTTCTGATAAAGCGAAATATTTTTGGCGTGAGGGATTGACGTGATTTCGGAAAATCCGCCGTCGGGCAAATCAGTATGGCGAAAGCGTTGGACGGTCAAGAGCATAGGCCGAGTGAGAGAGCAGGACGAGCCGCCACGACGAACAAACCGGGGTTGCCCGCTCCTCACCATAAGGAGCGACCCATCACCGACATGCGGTTCAAAAATCGCCGCTTTGCGAATAATGTTTAGATTCAAATGCCGGCCGTAGATTGAGGTGCGCTCAGGCAAGGAGTTGTTGTCGTGCGACAAATCTGGATTACGCGCGCTGGGCCGCCGGAAGTACTGCGAGTTAGAGAAGCCGCCGATCCTGCGCCGAACGCGGGAGAGGTCCGCATCCGTGTCGAGGCGAGCGGGGTCAATTTTGCCGACATCATGGGGCGCATGGGCGTATATCCCGATTTGCCGCCCATTCCGGTTGTGCCTGGCTACGAAGTCAGCGGTCGA
>DATHMA010000100.1:0-2441 GCA_035487555.1 Bradyrhizobium sp.
AGGCTTGGCTCGCCAATGAGCGGCCCGCGCCGATATTCGACGGCACACTCGCCAGCCTGATTGATCTTTATTTGGGCGATGAAGACTCGCCATATCACGATCTGCGACACAGGACACAGCGTAATTATGACCAACAGTTGAAGGTGCTGAAGACGTCGGTCGGGGCGCGTCGGATCGACAAGCTTAATGGCGAGGATTTCCGGCGTTGGTATCGCAAGTTGCAGGAGCCTAAGTCGCCGGGACTGCCACCGCGGATCGGGCGAGCACATTACGGTATGACACTGCTGCGGATCCTGTTCGGGTATGGGCAGACAAGGGGCTTACCGAATTGCGATAAGCTAAAAGGCATCCTAGCCGAGATGCGGTTTAAGGATGCGCCGCCCCGCAAAACCGTCATGACTTACGAACAGGTCGTCGCATTCATTGCAAAGGCGCATGAACTAGGCCGATCAGAACTCGCGCTCGCGCAAGCACTGCAATTCGAGGGCACGCTGCGGCAAATCGACGTAATAGGCGAATGGCTGCCCGATCCCGAGCGGCGATCTGGCATGCGCTGGGCGAATGGTCTCTTGTGGCAGCACATTCGCGATTATGTGCTGGTCAAGGACACGACCAAGACCGGCCAGGAAGCCAGCATCGATTTCAAGCTCTATCCCCTGGCGTTGGGGGAGCTACAAAGCGTGCCGCCGGATCAGCGGGTCGGGCCGGTGATCAAAAACAGCCGCACCGGGCAGCCATTCAAGGAGCGCAGGTTCCAAAAAAATTGGCGCGCAGTGGCGCGCGCGGCCGGCATACCCGACAATATCATGAACCGCGACAGTCGAGCCGGCGGGGTCACCGAGGGCTCAGATGCCGGCGCCGACCTGGAGCATCTGCGCCACCATGCCTCGCATTCGTCGGCTACCACTACGGCGCGATACAGCCGGAAAACATTGACCAAAACGCGCGCTGTCGCCCGCTTGCGGGTGGCCCATCGAGAGCTGAACAATGACCAGAACAAGCGATGAACAGAATTTTCCACCCAATTTTCCACCCATGTCCACCCACCGATAAAGATTTCAATGCGTTGGACCCCAAGGGCGCCTCACGCTCAATGTGCTGTTGTCCTTTGCCCAGTTCGAGCGCGAGGTCACCGGCGAACGCATCCGCGACAAGATCGCCGTCTCAAAGAAAAAGGGCATGTGGATGGGCGGCAATGTGCCGCTGGGCTACGACGCGAGCGAGCGCATGCTCGTCATCAACCCTGCCGAGGCCGAGACCGTGCGCCGCATCTTCGCTCTCTATCGTGAGCTCGGCTGCGTGCGCCGGGTCAAGGAGGAGGCCGACCGTCTCGGGCTTCGGACGAAATGCCGCACAACGGCGAATGGCACCGAGCGCGGCGGCAAACTCTTCTCGCGCGGTCATCTCTACACACTGCTCTCAAACCCAATTTACACCGGCCGGATAGCACACAAGGGTGAGCTCCACCCCGGCCAGCAGCCGGCGCTGATCGACGATGAGACCTGGGTTGCTGTTCGGGACCAGCTCGCGGCCAACACGAGCGACCATCGGCGCAAGGCCACAACAGCCGAGCCGAGCCGAGCCTGCTGGCGGGCTTGCTGGTGGATGCTCGAGGGGAGCGGCTCACGCCACACGCCGTCAAGAAGGGCCGACGCTATCGCTATTACGTCTCCGCTGCCCTGATCACCGATGCCGGCTGTCGACTCGCCGCCAGAGAGATCGAAGAAGCCGTGATCAGGATCCTGGCCGACGCGCTGAACAGCCCGGCGAGCTTGGTCGAGCGGTTTGGTGCGGCCGGCATACCCGGCGACCAGATTCGCAAACTGCTCAGTCGAGCGGCCCGTATGGCAGCAGCGCTAGGTGGCTCATCGGGGGAACGAGCGAAGACCGTTCGAGAGCTCGTCGAGAAGGTAATCGTGAATGAGAAAACGCTCATCATCAAAGTGCGGCGAGGCGCGTTGTTGGGCAGAGACGTCCCGTCAGGCGCAACGGAGGCTGCGAGTGACAGCGCTGTCGAGCTGACGGCGGCAGCCGCCTTCACGCGGCGCGGCGCCGAAACCAAATTGGTTCTGCCCGGATTAGCGCAGCAGACGCACGGCTCCAAATGTGATCCGGCCCTGATCAAGGCGCTAGTGCGTGGGCGCGCGTGGTTTGAGGAGCTCGCCACCGGCCGCGCCCGATCCCTCCAGGAATTGGCCAAGCGCGACGGCATTTCGCGGCGCTACATTCGCCGACTCGTCGGTCTCGCCTTCTTGAGCCCGCAGCTGGTCGAGGCGATCCTGCAGGGCGGGCAACCCGTCGAGCTCACCGCGACGCGGCTGACCGAACTCGATCTGCCGCTGGGCTGGACCGAGCAACACAAACTGCTCGCAAGCTAAACCGCAACTTCGGACAGATGTTCCCCAGGCCGCCGCCCCACCGCGGCCGCGCGTCATTTGCAA
>DATHMA010000101.1:0-2944 GCA_035487555.1 Bradyrhizobium sp.
GTGCGGCTTTTATCTTGCCCTCCTAATTGGGCGGGTAAGCGTGCTGTCCTTGCACGTGTGTTTGATAGTGCATTGGCGGACCACATCGGGTTCCTTCGCGCGCTGGAGGACATCCGGTGGGAAATCGACATTCCTGGGAAAAGGCACACAGCCCGTACTGGTCGGTGCACGTTGAGGCGTGGCGTCGAAGCGCCTTGCCGCGGTCGGAGTATTGCCGTCGGCATGGGCTGAAGCTGAACATATTCAATCGCTGGATGAAGCATCTCATCGACAAGGAAGAAGCCCGCCAACATGCGGAATACCTGGCGGAATCGCGCCGCGAGGAGCGCCATCAGCAGCGGGAGAAGAACGGCAAAAGAGGGCAGCGATACCGCTTTGGGGTGAGCACGGACATGCGCTCGCGCGCCGTTCGGGCGTTCTGGGCGATGCATGTCGAGGCATGAACTGGAGCGGGATGAGCGTGCGCGACTATGCGGCGGCGCTGCTGCTTTCGCCGACGAGTTTGCGCAAGTGGCGCGACCGGCTGGATGACGGCGTGGTGGAGATCGACTGGCGGGCGCATCTTCATCCCAGTGCCCGTCCGCCGATAAGCACTAGTGCTAGCGATAGTGCTAAGGGACCGCAGGCCGAAAACAACTTGACAGCAGGGCCGACATCCGTTCCGGCGCCTCCCGAACGCAAGCCTCGCCGCAGTTTCACCGATGCCGAGAAGCGCGCGATCGTGCTTGAGACCGAACGATCTGGCGCAACGGTATCGCAGGTTGCCCGCGCGCATCGGATCGTCACCAGCATGCTGTTTCGATGGCGCGCCGAGCTCGGTTTCGGCAAGGACAAGACAGCCAATCTGGTGGCGGTACGCATCATCGACGGGCGGCCCAGCAGCAAGCGCGATGCGGGCGCCGACACCGTGGTCCTGCAGGACATCCTGCCGATTCCTCCCGGTGCGGTGGCGGTCGATCTTGCTGATGGCCGCCGTGTGTTCGCGCCTGCCGGCAGCGATCCCGAAGCGGTCCGACAATACGTCAGAGAGCGAGAGGAGAATGCGCGATGCTGATCATACCTTCCGGCGTGAAGATCCATCTGGCGCTCGGGCATACCGATATGCGCAAGGGCTTCGATAGCCTCGCCGTGCTGGTGCAGGAGGTGCTCAAGAAGGACCCGTTCTCGGGTCATCTGTTTGCCTTCCGCGGCAAGAAGGCTGACACGATGAAGGTTCTGTTCTGGGACGGCAACGGGCTGTGCCTCTTCACCAAGCGCCTGCAGCGGGGCCGCTTCGTGTGGCCTTCGCTGCGCGAGCCTGGCGGCACCGTAACGCTCACGCCAGCGCAGCTTGCGATGTTGCTCGAAGGCATTGACTGGCGCGCGCCGGAGCGCACCTGGAAGCCCGCACTTGCGGGCTGAAAACGTGCATAAACCCGCATGGAATATGGCGAAGTTGCTGGATCGAATCAGCGTGTTCGCGTACGATTCGTCATGCAGCTCGATCTCAATAATCTTCCGACCGATACGGACCTGCTGCATCGTCTTGTGCGCGACATGGCTTCGGTTATGGATCGGCGCGATGGCGAGATCGAGCGGCTCCAACTGATCATCAAACAGCTTCAGCGGGCGCGGTTCGGCCGCCGATCCGAGCGCGTCGATCCCGACCAGCTCGCGCTTGGACTGGAGGATGTTGAGACCGACAAAGCGCGCGCCGAGGCCGCGCAGAAGCCGCGTGGCAAACGCAAGGACAGCAAGCCGAGACGCAAGCCGCTCCCTGATCATTTGCCGCGTGAAGAGGTCCGGATCGACATCGACGCGACCGCCTGTGCATGCTGCGGCGGCGCGCTGCATCCCATCGGAGAGAGCGTTAGCGAGATGCTGGACTGGGTGCCGGCGCAACTCCGTGTCATTCGCATCTGTCGTCCCAAATACGGCTGCCGCACCTGCGGAACGGTGCGCCAGGCGCCGGCGCCAGAGCGCCCGATCGCAGGCGGGTATGCAACGCCGGCACTCCTCGCACAGGTCCTGGTCAGCAAATATTGCGATCACACGCCGCTGTATCGGCAATCGCAAATCTTTGCTCGTCACGGCGTTGATCTCGATCGCTCGACGCTCGCCGGATGGGTCGGCGGCGCATGTTGGTGGCTCGACGCGCTGTACGGAAAGCTGTGTGCCGATGTGTTTGCGTCCGGCCATTTGTTCGCTGACGATACGCCCGTGCCGGTGCTCGATCCCGGCCGCGGGCGCACCAAGACCGGACGGCTTTGGGTTTACGCACGCGACCAGCGGCCGTGGGATGGCCCGGCGCCGCCGGCGGCAATCTTCGTGTTCGCGCCTGATCGCAAGAGCGAGCGGCCGGCCGCGCATCTCCAACACTTCTCGGGGATACTCCACGTCGACGGCTACGCCGGGTTCGAGCGCTTGCGGGCACGCGGCAATGTCACGCTCGCTGCCTGCTGGATCCATATGCGGCGCAACTTCTACGAATTCTACGAGGCAACCGGCTCGTCCATTGCGGCCGAGGCTTTGCGGCGGATTGCCGAACTCTACGCCATCGAGGAGCGCATCCGCGGTCAGTCGTCGGCGCTCCGGATGGCCGAGCGGCGAACGTTCTCCAAGCCGCTCGTCGAAAAGCTGAAGGTCTGGCTCGAGCAACAGCTCACCAGCGTGCCTCGTCGCGGAAGGCTCGCCGATGCGATCCGCTACGCGCTGTCGCGCTGGGAAGGCCTCACCCGCTTCCTCCACGACGGTCGCGTCGAGCTCGACACCAATCCGGTCGAACGCGCGATCCGCCCCGTTGCCCTCGGAAGAAAGAATCATCTCTTCGCTGGCTCCGACGAGGGCGGAGAGCGATGGGCGACGCTGTGCTCGCTCATTGAAACTTGCAAGATGAACGACGTCGAACCCTACGCCTACCTGCGCGACGTGCTCCAGCGCATGGTCGATGGACACCCGGTCAATC
>DATHMA010000102.1:0-10155 GCA_035487555.1 Bradyrhizobium sp.
TTGCCGTCCTTGATCATGTCGGTGCCGGAATTGTCGCCCCAGAAGCGGCGAATGTCGGTCGTGACATTGCGGATCAAGACGTCGCCGATCTTTTCCGAGATTTTGGCGGGCTCGTCGTTCTCGCCCCAGCCATGCAGCACATGGGGAATGCGCGGGTCGGGGAACAGCGTGTAGTGCGTGGAATGGGCCCGGTTCATGGTGACGACATCGGGCAGCCGTCCCGTCCGGTAGGCGCCGTTCCAGTCGGTCGCGATCCGCACACCTCCGGGGGTGTCGATGTAATAGGTGGAATGGCCGGCATAGGTGATGGCGACTTCATCGGTCCCGGCCGCGGTCCGGCGAAGGCTGACCGGCATCGCGGGCGGCGTCGCGTTTGCCATGGCGAGACACTCGCTGCGCGGGGTGTCCTGCGATGGGCTGGTCTGCGCGGCCGCTGGCACGATCAGCGAACCGAGCAGGGCGATGACGGCGGAAGCGATGCGCAGCATGGCAAGGCCTATGCGAAGTGACGCCTGACTGTATCGCCGGATCGCGGACCAAACTATCATGCCGGCATCAACAGATCGTCAGAACCGTCTTTACGTCACGGGAGTTGTAGTCATGGCCTCGCGCGCGTCGTCGTCCCAGCGTTTGGAGCCGCTCCGCCATGTCGATGCCGGCGTGCTCAATATCGCCTATTACGAGGCGGGTCCCGCCGATGGTCCGGCGGCCGTGCTGCTGCATGGCTTTCCCTATGACATCCACTCCTATGTCGATGTGGCGCCGATCCTGGCGGCACAAGGCTGCCGCGTCATCGTGCCCTACCTGCGCGGCTATGGTCCGACGCGCTTTCTCGATGCATCGACGCCGCGCTCAGGCGAGCAGGCGGCGATCGGCGCGGACCTGATGGCGCTGATCGATGCGCTGTCGATTCCGCGCGCGGTGTTCGCCGGTTACGATTGGGGTGGGCGCGCGGCCTGCGTCGGCGCCGCGTTGTGGCCGGAGCGCTGCATCGGGCTCGTCTCGGTCAACAGCTATCTGATCCAGGATATTGCGAACGCGCTGAAGCCGGCGAAGGTCGAACGCGAGGTGCCGCTGTGGTATCAATGGTATTTCCAGATCGAGCGTGGGCGTGCGGGCCTGGCAGCCGACCGGCGCAGCATCACGCGCATCCTGTGGCAGCAATGGTCGCCGAACTGGAAGTTCGACGAGGCTTGTCTGGAGCGAACATCGATCGCCCACGACAATCCTGATTATGTCGACATCGTCATCCACTCCTATCGCCATCGCTACGGTCTCGTCGACGGCGATCCGCGTTATGCCGACATCCAGCGCAAGATCGCGGCGCTGCCTGCGATCACCGTGCCCGCCATCACACTCGACGGCGAGGCCGATGGCGTCGCGTCTGCCTCCGACGGCAAGGCGAGCAGCGCCAAATTCACTGGACGCCGCGTCCATCGCAGGATTCCGCGCGCGGGCCACAACCTTCCGCAGGAGGAGCCGGAAGCGTTCGCAGCGGCGGTGATGGAGTTGATAAGGACATAGGAGAGAGCGGTTCCGGTTCGCACTTCCGGCGAGGCGACAATTCAAGGTAATCTCATCACACCTTCGCACTCACATGATTTGAAGACGGCCCATGTCAACCATCGATAGCAAGAGCGCCGCCGTCCCCGGACCGTCGATGGATGGCATTGCGATCGGCAGGATCGCCCTTGTAGCCGCGTCGGCCGCGATGGGAGGGTTCCTTTTCGGCTTCGACACCGCTGTGATCAATGGCGCGGTCGATGCCATCAAGCTCTGGTCCGGCGCGGCCTCCTGGTTGCTTGGCTTCGCCGTGGCCGGCGCGCTTCTGGGCTCTGCCGTCGGCGCCTGGTTCGCCGGTCCTCTCGCGGATCGCTACGGGCGTATTGCCGTCATGGAGATCGCGGCCGCCATCTTCTTCGTGAGCTCGATCGGTACGGGGCTCGCCTGGAATATCGAGGCGTTGAGTGTATTCCGTTTCTTCGGCGGCACCGCCATCGGCGCAGCGAGTGTCATCGCGCCGGCTTACATCGCCGAGGTATCTCCGGCCTCATATCGGGGACGTTTCGGTTCGCTTCAGCAGTTGGCGATCGTCAGTGGCATCTTCGTCGCGCTGCTGTGTGATTATGCGCTCGCCAGCGCGGCAGGCGGGGCCGAAAAGCCGCTGTGGTTCGGAATGCAGGCGTGGCGCTGGATGTTCATTGCCGCAGCCGTTCCGTCCGCCATCTATGCCGTTCTCGCCGGCATGATTCCGGAATCGCCGCGCTATCTGGTTCTCAAGAAGCGATTTGGCGAGGCGGCCGACGTGCTGAGGCGGTTCGTCGGCAATCGGCCGCCGGTTGAGGAAAAGATCATCGAGATCGAGAAGAGCGTCGGCGACGAACGGGCGCGCAGCCTCCGCGATTTGGCGGGGCCCGCCTTTGGCCTTCTTCCCGTGGTGTGGACCGGCATTCTGCTGTCGGTGTTCCAGCAATTCGTCGGCATCAATGTCATCTTCTATTATTCGGCAACGCTCTGGCATGCGGTGGGCTTCACCCAGGATGACGCGCTCGCCATCACGGTCATCACTTCCGTGACCAACATCATCGTGACGCTGGTGGCGATTGCGCTGATCGATCGACTGGGCCGCAAGCCGCTTCTGATCATTGGCTCGCTCGGCATGGCATTGACCCTGGGGATCATGACCTGGGTTTTCGGCACGGCGCCGACTGAAATGGTTTCGGGTAGCGCCCAACCCCAGCTCAGTCCCGCAGCCGGCGTCGTCGCGGTCATTGCCGCCAATCTCTATGTCGTGTTCTTCGGCGTGAGTTGGGGGCCGGTGGTCTGGGTGTTGCTCGGTGAAATGTTCAACAATCGCATCCGCGCCTATGCGCTTGCCGTCGCCGCCGCGGCGCAATGGATCGCCAACTACATCGTATCGCAGACCTTCCCGACGCTCGCGGGCATCAACCTCGGCGTTGCCTATGGCGCCTACACCCTGATGGCGGTGTTGTCTTTTGTATTCGTGCTCGCGAGGGTCAAGGAGACACGCGGACTTGAACTGGAAGCGATGAAGTAGGCGTCGCGGGAGAAGCTCACTCCCGCGCTGGGCTGAGCTTCCAGGTCGCGGCGAGGATGGCCAGCGTCAGCGAGGCGCTGATCGCTGCCGGGATCGGCATCACCAGCACCAGCGCCGATGTCGCGGCCCAGCCGATCGAGGAGAAGGCTTCGGCAAAGGTAGCGAGCCGCGACGAGGTCTGGCGGCGGCGGAATTGGGTGCGCTTGGCCTGCACGCGGAACCAGAGCTGGATCGCGGTCGCGGACGACGCGGCGATCACGACGCCGGCCGCGGTGACGATCGCCTGTGCCGGCGCCAGCAGCGCGAGCGCGCCAACCAGCGGGGCGAAGATCACGCCGATAGCGATCAGCACCACCTCGATCTTGGCCCGGATGATGCTGGAGGGAACAAGCGGCGCGGTCGCGACGAGGTCGGCGGCGTCTTCCCCCGAGATCGTCAGCCAGGCGAGGCCGCCGGCGAGTTGGCCTGCCGCCATCACGATCACGGGCGTGATCAGCACGATCGCGGTCGAAGAGTTGGAGAAGCTGCGCCACAGAAAAAGTGCCGGCGGCACGAGATAGAGCAGTTGCATCAGCGTCTGCGACATCAGCCAGGGATCGCGGCCGAGTAGCAAAAGCTCCTTCCGCCGCAGCGCCTGTTGCCGCGAGCAGCCGCGGAATGCCCTTGTGTCCCTGCCGTGTCGTTTGGATGAGGCATAGGCCGACGCGCTGATCGCGGTGTCGGCAAAGCGCGGCGAGAAGATCGTCATGACGACGCCCAGCACCACAAGGCTCATCGCCAGCAGGAGCAATAGCGCTTCGCTGTCACCCAGGATCGCCCGTGCCGGCCACCACAACAGGCTGTCGGCATCGGGCGCAAAGGCTGCGACCGTATCCGAGGTCAGAACCGCAAATCGCGACAATGTGCCGTAGGACAGGATTGCCGCCACCTGCAGCGCGATGACAAAGCCGGCGCCGATCACGGCGGCGAGAATCTGCGCCATCAGCCGCGTCCGCGCCGGACCGATCAGCCGAAACAGCACGATAGTGATGGCGATGGCGAAAGCAGCTGCCGAAAGGCCGACGGCGATGACGATGCCGAAGGCGGCAAACCATCTGAGGCCGCCGCCTATCACCAGCACGTCGACGAACGGTGTCGACAACAACAGCGCCATGAAGGTGACGGTGAGCGCGATGGAAGCGATGCGGATGGAGAAGACGTTGGCGAGCCGCGTCGGCGACGACATGATCAGATCGAGATCGGCGCGGGCGTAAAACACCCGCGTCACCGATTCGATCGCCTGCGACAGCATCAAGGCCCAGGCGAGAAACACGGTCGACGTGATGACGATCAGTGAGGTCTTGTCGAGCGGCGCCTCGAGGCCGGCGTAACGGCCGATCACCGCCCAGGCCGGCAGGTGCATCAGCGCGGCGAAGACGATAAGGCCGATCACAGCGGCGCGCGTCCGGCGCCGCCGGCCGCCGGTCATCATGGCAAACCATTCGCGCCAGGCGAGCCGCAGCTCGTGCCGCGCAAACCAGGACAGCGCGGTCGCGGAGCTCATGCCGCCTCTTGCTTCACATCGACCAGCGCGATGAAAAGATCTTCGAGGCTGGTGTCGTGATGACCGTTCTGTTGTCGCAGCTCGGTGAGTGTGCCTTCGGCGACCAGCCGGCCGGCGGCGATGACGCCGATGCGGTCGGCCATGCGCTCGGCGACTTCCAGGATGTGAGTCGTCATGATCACGGTGCAGCCGGCGCGGACGCGATCGCCGAGTAGCCCCTTGACGTGGCGGGCGGAGACGGCATCGAGCCCGGTCAGGGGTTCGTCGAGGATAATCAGCCTGGGCTCATGGATCAGCGCGCCGGCGAGCGCTACCTTCTGGCGCATACCCTTGGAAAATCCTTCGCAGCGCTCGTTGCGATGCGGCTCGAGGCCGAGTGACGTCAGCAAGGCCTCGGCGGCCGGTTGCGATGTCGCGGGCTCGATGCCCCAGAGGCCGGCGACGAATTCGAGATATTCGAGCGGCGTCAGCTTGTCGTAGATCATCGGCTCGTCCGATACCCACGCCATCACCTGCTTGGCGGCGACGGGATCAGTGAGCGCATCGATGTCGAAAATGCTGACCGAGCCGGCGTCCGGCTTGAGCAGGCCCGCGACCATGCGCAAGGTCGTGGTCTTGCCGGCGCCGTTGGGGCCGACCAGCGCATAAAATTCGCATCGACGGACGGTGAGGTCGAGTGCGTCGACCGCAAGACGGTCGAAACGCTTTGTTAACCCTGTAAGGCGCAGCGCCGACGTTTCGCCGTTCATGATGGGATGGTCCAGCTTCGCTTCGGGCCGAAACCATGGACCGAAGATGTTTCGGCGCGGTGAATCCAGCTCGCTAATTGGGACCGAACGTGACGCCGAGATCGACGGGCGGCAGCGCCGTGGTGTTGCAACGCCAGCCGCCCTTGTCGGCCTTCTGAAGCGCAAAGGCCTTCTCGATCCTGATGCGGTTCGACACCGGAAAACTGTCGCGGTTTCCCGGGGTCGGTTTTGCCTTGCCGGTCTTCAGATCCCAGCAGGTGCCGGTGCAGCCCGACGCGACCGGGCTGCAGGCCGCGAATGGCGACAGCACGATCATCTCGACTTCGGCGGTCACCTGCGCGCTCTGGTCGGCGATCTCGCTGCCTTTTTCGATCACGCGGCTGACCCGCACGAAATCCCCGCAAGCGTTGGCGGCGTGGATCTGCGCCACGCACAGGTCGACCGCGTCGGCATTGGGGAGCGGGGAAGGCAGATGGCGGCCGAAAAACTTTTTGGGATCGCCCTTGGCAGCGGTGATCTCGGTCTCCTTCTGCTTCATGGTGTCGGCGAGACAGTCCTCCGACGCCGACAATTCCGATAGCGGCACATTCTCCTTGCCGGCGAGATTGCAACGGCGGTCGCGATCGCGCGTCCATCTGGCGAATTCGGCAAAGGCGTCTTTCGCGTCGGCCTCATTGAGCTTGCCGATCAGCTTGAGCGCGTCCTTGTTGAGGTCTGTTTCGGCCTCGGCCAGCGACGGTTCGCTGCAGATCAGCGCGCCGGCGGCCGTGTTGACGGCAAGACAGTCGAAATTCGGATCGCGCAGGATATCGGTCCGTTCTTCGGTCTCGGTCAGCAGGCAGGCCGTGACCGGCTCGATATTCTCAAAGCGGATGGGCTCGTGTCCGAAAATGCCGCAGCTCTGGTTGCGATTGCGGATCCACTCGGCGTTCTCTTCCACGGCCAGAAGGCGGTCGGGAAGGCGGCTCAGCCGTTCCTGGATCGCGGCGGCCAGTTTCTCGCCGGCCGCGATCAGCTCGGGATCGGCGCAAAACAATTGATTGGCGGGATCCTTGTGTATCTCGCAATGGTTTTTGACGAATAGCGGCAGCTTCTCGCTGATCGAGCGATTGCTGCCGGGCGAATCCTCCGCCAACAGCGGATGCGCAAGGCCGAGTTGGACCGCTACCACCGCCAGCCAGACCGCCCGCATTTCCAAAAATCCCCGCCCGCCAACACATGATGCGAGCGCCATGCTAGCTTTTCGGAACGCAGAGCGAAAGAAATGATGCGGCGGGGCTTATTGCCGCGCCGCTGCCGTCCTGCGGTTTTCCTTGCCGCTCAGTTCGCAGCTGCAATCAGGCCGGACTGCATATTGAGCGTGCTCGCCGGCGTGACCGGAGCGGGCTCCGGCATGCTCGCCAGCACTGGCGCATCGGTGAATTTGTTCACGCCGGTGTCGTCGATGACGAACAGCGGGCGGTAATTGCGCAGGTAGGAATCCTCGATCATTGCCGTGCGGCGGTTGTCAAGGATCAGCCAGTGGCCGTCCAGCCGCGCGGCGGTGACGGCATGGCCTTCGTGACGGAAGGTGTCGACCATCACGATGATACGCAGGTCTTCCGCGGCAATACCGGCCATGCGCAGCGCGACATATTTCGCAATCGCGTAATCCTCGCAATCGCCGGCGCCGTGGTAGAAGGTAACGAGCGGCGAGCTCCAGAAGTCGACCTGGCCATACTGGACGAGGTCGTCCACGGGGCGGATCGACAGGTTGATGGCACGGTTGATCTCGCCGAGACGGGCGCGGCCTTCGCGCTGGCGGCCGGCATCGACAATCGCAAGGAATTTCAGCGCGGCGTCGGAGGCGCAGTTTTCGCGATCGCCGTCGCAGAGCGCCAGCTGCACCCGTTCGTCATCGAGCTTGTTCTCGACGCCGAGCCATTTGGCCCGCAGGCCGCCGGCATAGACCGGCGTGGTCGTGAGCCCGAAAGGCTCGCCCGAATCCACGGTGAGCTTGAGGCTTGCCGGAACGGCCAGCGGATCGGCCAGCGCACCCGATCCGAGCAAGGCCATGCTGCACGCAAGCAGCGCCGCACGCCACGCGTGCGCGTAAACGGAAAACCTCATCTGACGCCCCTTGTCCGGGCATCGCCGAGGCTTTTGCCTCTGATACCTGCCCGGATCGTTCGCGGGCGATGATCGGAGGTGGGGCTTTTCTTCTTCTTAAAACCGGCTCAAACGGGCCGGAAAGCTCGGAACAGGCTGAAATCCCTCTCGCCGGTTCCGCTACAATTTTAGCGTTCGGCTTCCCGCAAGGTCTCGGTTCCGTGACCCAAAAGCCGCGAAGGTCTGAAAACTGCATTCAGCGGTTGAATTGGTGCCGAATTCCCCGGAGTATGGCTAACGCGCCAAATTTCGCGTTTTTGTTATTCAGATCACAGTATTAGCTCGGAAAACGGCGCAGTATCCTGCATGGTGGTGCAAGGGGTAAGTGTCTCAAGATTTTCCCGCCTAATCTATACTTAGAAATGCTTTTTATTCCCGCTTCGTGCCCTTTTGAATACATCAAAATACCTTGTTGTATGCCAGGGTATATTTCGCGAGTTCGCCGATCCGGTAAAAAGACGCAAAAAAATCCATTTTGTCGCACAAGCAACAGATGGTTTCGCAATGCACCTTCCAATGATAAGGAGGCATTGCACTGGATTTATTGAATAATTATTAACCTTTTGTGGTGGTCCTTTGAATTACGCTGGCAAATTTGACGCCACGTTTGCTCATGAAGGCCCCGGTACGCATTCCCACGCGTATGCGCATGTCGATTCATCGCAGACGCACGCGCCCGCTGGCGCGATCATTGTTCCCGACGCGCAGCTTCTGTTCCATGCCGACTTCTCGCGATCTGGAACCGATCTGATCCTTTCCAAGGATCATCACGAATACGTGGTGCACGACTACTTCATGGGCGAGAAGCGCGCGCCGCTTGCCTCCCCCGATGGCGCCCATCTGACGGCCGACATCGTCAAGGCCCTGGTCGGCGAGGTCGAGGTCAGCCAGGCCGGCAACGCTCCGGTCGCAAGCCAGGTGATCGGCCACGTCACCAAGCTGCAGGGCTCGGCGACCGCCATCCGCAACGGCGTCTCCATCATCGTGAACATGGGCGACAACGTCGAGAAGGGCGACGTGGTCGAGTCCGGCGCCAGCTCGACGGTCGGCATCACCTTCATCGACGGCACCGTGTTCGGCCTGTCCTCGAATGCGAGGATGGTGCTGAACGAGATGGTCTACGACCCCAACGGGTCGAACAACTCTTCGCTGCTCAGCCTGGTGGCCGGCACCATCACTTTCGTCGCCGGCGAGACCGCCAAGCACGGCGACATGAAGATCGACACGCCGGTTGCCACCATGGGCATCCGCGGCACCGCGTGCCTGGTCGAGATCGATTTCTCGATTCCTGGCCAGAACGGGCAGCCGAATGCCAGCTTCCAGGTACTGGTCGAGCCGGACGGCACCACCGGCTCCTACATCCTGTTCGACAAGAACACGCTGCAGCCGATCGCGATCGTCAATCAGGCCGGGCAGCAGATCAATATCAATAACGGCATCATCAATATCACCACCAATCCGCTGACGCCGGACCTGCAGAAGCTGATCACCGACGTCTTCCAGCAGAAGTTCACGGATAACTCGACCAACACCAAATCGACCTCGCCGGCGACCGACTCGATCATCCCCACCAGCAGTCCGCTGATCATCAAGACGGCGGAAGCGCTTATCACCGCGCAAACCGTGAACGTGCAGGGCAGCAGCTCGCCGCCGCCGCCGACCACGCAGAGCAGTTCCACGTTTCACATTTCCGGGCCGCCGATCATCCACATTGCCAACCTGCTGGGTGTGGAGACGA
This sequence comes from Bradyrhizobium sp., assembly GCA_035487555.1. GTDB lineage: Bacteria > Pseudomonadota > Alphaproteobacteria > Rhizobiales > Xanthobacteraceae > Bradyrhizobium. Next base: position 9,237 of record DATHMA010000102.1, read on the forward strand.
CCGACTTCCGTGCCAGCGGCGAGCTGTCCGGCCTGACCGGCAGTCCGTTGCCGGACGGCGCCGTCGGTATCGTCAATTTCAACGACATCAATGTTGGCGACCAACCCTCGGTCAGCGCGGCATTCGGTTCCTTCACCTACAAGAACGCCCATGGACAGGACGTCACCGGGGGCCTGTCGGCGTTGCAGCTTGCGGACATTGCGGCGACCGAGGTCCAGCTCAAGGTCGACCCGTTTGCCAACAACACCAATATCGGTGGGGCGTTTTTCACCTACGGCATCGCCGATAAAGCGTTCGATTTCCTTGCCGCGGGCGAGCAGATCACGCTGACCTATTTCATCACGGTCAACGAGAACTACGCGCCGGACCCCACGGCCAAGATCACGATTCCAATCACGATCACGATCACGGGCACCAACGACGCGCCGGTCATCACGACTTCGGCGCAGTCCATCGCGTTCACGCCTTCCGGCACCAAGACGGTCGGCGGCGATCTCAAGACCACCAATGCGACCTCGGGCACGCTGGCCTTCACCGACGTCGATCTGACCGACACCCATACGGTCGCGGCCAAGCTGACCAGCGCGGTGATGTCGAACGGCGGCACCGTGCCGCCGCTGCCGGAGAGCGTTTTCGAAGCAGCCCTCAGCGCTGCGATCGGCATCGACAGCACCGGCACGGGCGCCGGAACGATCAACTGGCAGCTCTCGGCGTTGCCTGTCTATCTCTCGGACTTCATTCCGCCGCACCAGACGCTGACGCTGACCTACACCATTACGGTGACGGATTCGCAGGGCGCGATTTCGACCCAGACGATCACGGTCACCATCACCGGGAATAACGATCCTGCGGTGGTCTGGATCCACACCACGACCGACGGCCACGATAACCTCTGGACGACCGCGAACAACTGGGAAAC
>DATHMA010000103.1:0-8138 GCA_035487555.1 Bradyrhizobium sp.
TCTCGCAAAAACCGTGTTCGCCCTATGGCGCCGATACCGCCGCCTATGTCGGCGAGATGCGCTCGCCAGAGCGTGCCGGTTCGCGATGAAGCTCGAGGGCTTACGTGTCATCGATCTCTCGGTGTTCCTGCCGGGACCGTACCTGACGCTGGCGATGGCCGATCACGGCGCCGAGGTGATCAAGGTCGAGCCGCCGGGCGAGGGCGATCCCGGGCGGCATATCGGTCTTTCGGACGGATCCAGCACGGTGTTCTTCCGTAATCTCAATCGCGGCAAGAAGAGCATCGTGGTCGATTTGAAGGACGCGACGCAACGCGAGGCGCTGCTGAAACTATGCGAGACGGCAGACGTCTTCGTGGAATCCTTCCGGCCCGGCGCGGTCGACCGTCTCGGCGTCGGCTATGAGGCGGTGCGCGCGCGCAATCCTCGCATCGTCTATTGCTCGATCAGCGCCTTCGGGCAGGACAGCGAATGGCGCCATCGTCCTGCGCATGACCTTGCGCTGGAAGCCGAGAGTGGATTGGTCAGCATGACGCTCGGCAATGACGGCAAGCCCGCGATATCGGGCATTCCCGCCGCCGACGTGCTGGCGGGGTTGCAGGGCCTGTCGGGCGTGCTGATGGCGCTGCTCCGGCGCGAGCGGACCGGCGTCGGCGATTTCGTCGATATCAGCATGCATGATGTCACCATCGGCGGCATGCTGAACATCCTCGGACCGACCTTTGCTGAGGACCGCCAGCCGATTCCGGCGCATGAGCGCACCACAGGTGGCGCGGCGTTTTATCGTCCCTATGAAACGAAGGACGGCCGTCATCTTGTGCTGGCCGGACAGGAGCCGAAGTTCATCCATAATCTGCTCGGCGCGTTTGGCCGGCCCGAGCTTGCCGAACTGTGCCTGCGCGGGCCCGGTCCGCATCAGCAGCCGGTGGCGGAGTTTCTCAGCGCCGAATTCCGCAAGAAGACGCTCGCCGAGTGGCAGGATGATCTGGCGAAGCTCGACGTCTGCTACGGCCGCGTCAATACGCTGCCGGAAGCCGTTGCGCATCCGAACCTGGTGGCGCGCGGCATGATCCGCCGCGATGAGCGTGGCCGCCGTCATGTCGGGCCGCCGATTCGTTTTCGTCACGAGCCGGCCGAGCCCGTGCTGTGCGAACCCGCGCTCGGCGAGCACACGGCGTCCATTTTGAAGAAAATTTCGGAGTAGAGCGATGCAAGGCCACGATCAGATCGGCCCCCAGCGTTACCGCGAAAGCTTTGGCCGCTATTACGACGATTTTGTCGTCGGCGATGTCTATGAGCACCGGCCGGGCCGCACCATCACCGAGAGCGACAACACCTGGTTCACGCTGCTCACGATGAACACCCATCCCCTGCATTTCGACAAGGAATATGCGGCGAAGTCGGAGTTCAAGCGGCCGCTGGTCAATAGCTGCCTGACCTTGTCGATGGTGGTCGGCATGAGCGTGAGCGACATCAGCCAGAAGGCGATCGGCAATCTCGGCTGGAACGACATCAAGCTGACCGCGCCTGTGTTCGTCGGTGACACCATCTACGCCGAGTCGGAGGTGCTGGCGAAGCGCGAGTCGGCGTCGCGGCCGGGGCAGGGCCTCGTCACCGTGCGCACGATCGGCAAGAAAGGGGACGGCACGCAGTTCATGAGCTTTGAGCGGACTGCGCTGATCGCCAAGAGAGGCCATGGCATCGAAGACTGATACCAAGCAGCGCGGCGCAAGCCCGCCAAAAGCGGGGCTGCAGGCGCGCGCGTCTGTCGATCCCAAGTCAGACGGACCGCTTTATCTCCAGGTCGTGCGCGCGCTGAAGGATGAGATCGTCAGCGGCGTCTATCCCGTCGGCTCGCAGCTTCCGACCGAAGAGGAATTGTGCGAGCGGTTTTCAGTCAGCCGCTATACCGTGCGCGAAGCGCTGCGGCGCTTGCGCGAGGACAGTCTCGTCTCGTCAAGACAAGGCGCGGGCACCACTGTGGTGCCGCCGCGCCCCACCGATTCCTTCGTGCACGAGGTGATGTCGATCAACGATCTCGTCGCTTTCGCGACCGATGTGCGCTTTGAGATCGAGGCTATCGAGATGATCGAGATCGACGACAAGCTGGCGGCGCGAACCGGCATTCCCAGCGGCGAGCAATGGCTCTCGGTTCGAGGCCTTCGACACACCGAGGGCAGCGAGTTGCCGGTGTGCTGGACCGAGGTCTATATCAACCGCGAGTTTGCCGCGATCGGCCGGCTGTTGCAGCGTCACCGCGGGCCGATCTTCCATTTGATCGAGGATCTGTTCGGCCAGAGCATCGTCGAGGTGCACCAGGAGATCGCGGCCGCGTTGATCTCGCCGGCGCTGGCGGGGGGACTCAAGGCCAAGGCGGGGACCACGGCGCTCGAAGTGCAGCGCACCTATAAGCTCGCAGCGGGCAAGATCGCGCAGGTCGCGATCAATACCCACCCCGCCTCACGCTTCCGCCACGCCATGACCATGCGACGGGTAAAGGGATAAATCGGGGAACGACGAGGTAAGGGCCTTCGGCGTTCCGACACTGCAAGTCGCCCTCAACAACAAGGTTCTCAGGGCACGAGTTGCCTTAGGGAACTGAAAAAAGGGAGAGTTCGCATGAAGCTCGCGGCCATGATTGGGGCTTGCGCGTTGGTGATGGCAGGCAGCGGCCCGGCGCTCAGCCAGGAAGGCTACCCGGCAAGACCTATCAGGTTGTTGGTAGGCTTTCCTCCCGGTACCGCGACTGATCTGGTTGCGCGGCAAATAGCCGAGGGTATCAAGAAGAACACGGGATGGGTGATCTATGTGGACAACAAGGTCGGCCAATCAGGCAGCATTGCCGCCAGAGAACTCGTGCGCTCGACGCCTGACGGTTACACGCTGCTCGTTACCGCAAATGGACCTCTGATCACCAATCCAAATCTCTACAGCAATGTGGAGTACGACACGCTTAGGGATTTCGCGCCGGTCGGTCAAATCGCGACACTGCCGTACATTATGGTCGTGAATTCTTCCAAGCCCTACAATTCCATTCAGGACATCGTTGCCGCCGCCATGAAGGCGCCGGGTAAGCTGAACTTTTCAAGCGTTGGTGTCGGTTCAACCTCGCACATGATCGGCTCGATGTTTTCCAAGAGAACCGGCGCGATCATGACTCATATCCCGTACAAGGGAAGTGCGGAATCAATGACGGGCCTTCTGGGAGGCAGCATCGACTTCACTTTCGATACGTCGGTCGCAACCATCCCTCTCGTCAAAAGCGGTCAGCTAAGAGCACTGGCCGTGGCTTCAAGGCAAAGGCTGCCGTCATTGCCGGACGTTCCAACGCTGACTGAGACAGGGACGCCGGTGAACATGGGCGCGTGGTTGGCTGTGGTGGCGCCGCGCGGCATGGCGGATGATCTGGTGCAGCAATGGGGCCGGGAGCTGCAAAAGGTTGTTGCCTCCCCCGATCAGAAGGAGCGTCTCGCTCAAGTTGGGGCCAATGCCGAATGGATGTCGGCTGCCGACTTCACGAAGTTCCTGCAAACCGAGGTGGCGAACGGCACGGTCATGGTGCGTGAGTCCGGCGCGAAGCTCGAGTGAGGGATGTCGGGGTGTTGAGATCGAATAGGGAATCCAGGAAGAGGACTTGACATGCTTGGCGTTACACAGGCCGAGGCTTCGAGCACCCGCTTTTCACGCATCACCGCCGACGGAAAAATCGTCTGGCGTACCGAGTTCATAGGTCCGCCGCCGTCCCGGCGCACCGAACAGCTTGTCGATGCAAAGCCTCCGGAATACACCGATCCGAAGCCTTCTGAGATACGGGAGCCGCAGGCCTTCCTGGTCGAGCAGGAAGCCGGAGCAACGGTTGCGCCACACTTTCATTATGTGGACCAGTTTCAGGTCATCGTCTCCGGCGACGGCATCCTCGGCAGACATCCGGTTAGCCCGCTCACCGTTCATTTTGCGCGGGCCCATACGGGATATGGACCGATTATTCCCGGCGAGAACGGATTGGCCTATTTTACGTTTCGCGCATCCGCCGACGAAACAGGAGCGCAGTATTTGCCTGCGGCGAGTAGGCGAATGCGCAAAGGCCAGCGTCGGAATCTCGTTGCGAGACATTTGCCGCTAAGCTCTCAAGCCAGCCTCGTGTCCAGGCAGCAGAACGAGATTGATGTCGGGCTGGAAGCGGAGGACGGTCTAAGCGTGCAACTGCTGCGCATTGCGCCAAGAAGCGGCTTGCAGCTGCCGGATTTTTCATTGGGATCGGGGGTGTCGATGCTCGTCGCTGCCGGAGAGGTCGTGTTTGACGGCAAGCAGTATGACACCTGGTCGTGCCTTTATGGGCGGCAGGATGAAATTTCGCCTGAGTTGGTTGCGGGCGCAGATGGGGCCGAGGTGCTGTTTTTGCGTTACCCTCTACCCGCGCTAACGTCTTAGCGCGGGCTGGTTCGCAATACGTGGATCATCTTCGGTTCGCGCTTACTCTGACCGCTTGAACAGGCCCATCAACGTCGCCTTCGCGAGCGTGTTGAAGTGCAGGTTGAAGCCGACGATTGCGGCCGAGGTGTCCGCCTCCACCGACAGCTTTTCCTGCGACACCGCGAAAACCGTGAAGATATAGCGATGCGGATGATCGTTCACCGGTGGGCACGGGCCGATATAGCCGGGCTTGCCGACATCGGTGCGGGTCTGCAGCGCGCCGGCCGGCAGCTTTGGCGCGCCCGGATTGCCGGCGTCGAGGGCGAGCTCGGTCGTGGTGGGCGGAATGTTGACAATCAACCAGTGCCAGAAGCCGCTGCCGGTCGGCGCGTCCGGATCGAAGCAGGTGATGGCGAAGCTCTTGGTTCCCTCGGGCGCGCCTGACCAGGAAAGCTGCGGCGATTGATTGCCGCCGGCGCAGCCGAAGCCGAACTCCTTGGAAAGGATGTGCTTGTGGTCGAGATAATCGCCGTCACGAAAGCTTTGGCTGGTGAGCTTGAAGGTCATGGCTTCGTTTCCTTGGAAAGGATTGCGCGCGGGACGAACGCCGCCCATCTCGCGCGGCGGCGCTGCGCTCGTCAAGGCCAAAGCCGTGGCTCGTTCAAATGTGAAGATCAGGCGACGAGGGCAGCTTCGTCGATGATATCCTGGATGGCGGAGCGCGCCTGCCGGATTTCCAGGAGCTCGATGAATTTGGCGCAAGGCAGCGGCGGGGCGACGAGATAGCCCTGGCCTTCCTGCACACCGCAGGCGAGCAGCGATTGCATCTGCTGTTCGGTCTCGATGCCCTCGGCGACCACGGTCATCTGCAGGTCCTCGGCGAGCCGCACCAGGGTTTCGACGATGTGCAGGGTGGATTCGTCCCCGATGCTGTCGACAAAGAACTTGTCGATCTTCATCGTGTTGGCGCCGAGCGCCTTCAGATGCGACAGGCCGCTATGGCCGACGCCGACGTCGTCGATCGCGACCTTGAAGCCGAGCTCGCGCAACTCCCTGACGATCGTGGCCGCCTTGCCGAGATCCTGCAACTCGTCGCGCTCGGTGATCTCGAGCACGATCTGGCGCGCGGAAATTTTGGCTTCCGAAACGATTCTGCGAAGCTGCTCGACAAAACCTTCGCTCAACAGATGGCTCGGCACGACGTTGAAGGAGAGCTTGAATTCCTTGTTCTGGCGCAGATGCGCGTTCAATTCCTTGAGCGCGATGGCGAGAATCTGCCAGGTCATGGCGCGGATGCGCCCGCTCTGCTCGGCGAGCGGAATGAACTTCATCGGCGGAACGACGGTACCGTCGGCCTTGACCCAGCGCGCCAGCATTTCGCAGCCGAGAATCGCGCCGGTGGTGAGATGAAAGGTTGGCTGGAAGTACGGCCTGAACTCGCCGCGCGCCAGTGCGCGGTCAAGGTCCGCGACGGGGCCTTCGGCGCGCCGCGCCTTGGTCAGCAGCACGCCGAACACGAACCCGAGCCCGAGCGCGGCCAGCATCGCCGGCCAATAGCCCTGGCCGTAGGCCTTGACAAGCACGCTGTGCTCGACCCGAATGGTTGCGCGCAGCGGATAGCGGTCGGATGTTTTCGCGAGTTCGACGGGATGCAGGATATCGATGTCGTCGAGCGAAAATTGCGCGAGTTGTTGTCGATTGCTGAGCTCGAGCAGAACCTCGCTACGTGCACGCAGCTCTGCCGGCATGATATCGAACAGGAAGGAGTTGATGCCGACGATAGCGACCAGCGAGCGCCTGGCGTCGACATCGCGCATCACGCCGAGCGCGTCTCCATCGAATTGCTCGACCCGGAACAACCGCAGGCTGGGATCGGAGGTCGGAAGCATGCCCGAGCGATCGACCCATGCCTTGTCGAACTCCAGCGTCTCCGAATAGGCCGAGCAGACGACCGAGCCATCGTGATTGACCAGGCGCACGTCCTTGACGGCGGATCGCTGATAGACGTGGAGGCGGAAAGTCTGCAGCGAAGACGGATCGCAATCGAGCTTGCCGCCGCGCGCGATTTCATCGACACCGGCCGCGCCGAAATCGACGGCGACTTCCGCGCGACGCAGCGCGATCTCGGTCAGCTCCTGCAGGCGCTGCTGCTGGTGGCCTTCGATGATCGCTTGCGCGGCGAAATGCCCGACGGCCGCGAACACGGCCATGCTCGCAGCAACGGTCGCAATGGATGACAGACTCAATCGAGGCAGCTTCATCGGACACGCGGGTGTTAAAACGAATTTACCACCAAAGGTAAGGGATAGCCTCTAATAATCGGTTTAGAGCGCTCGCGCGGAATCGGGTGCGTAATTATCCCGATGCCGGATTCACCAAGCGCTAACCATAAGTGCGCCTCAGGTTCCGCGCTTGCCCTGCATTTCCAGGTGCCGGCTATAGCGCGACATGGCAAAGCAGAATGCGAAATAGATCACAGCGACGAAGATATAGACCTCGACGCTGTAGGCCTGCCAGGCGGGATCGACGATCGCGGTCTTGGCCGTGGTCAGCAGGTCGAAGATGCCGATGATCAGGACCAGGCTGGTGTCCTTGAAGAAGGCGATGAAGGTGTTGACCAGCGGCGGGATCACGTGGCGGATCGCCTGCGGCAGGATGATCAGCCGGTTCTTCTGCCAATAGGAGAGGCCGAGCGCGTCTGCCGCCTCATGCTGGCCGCGCGGCACGGCCTGCAATCCGCCGCGGACGACCTCGGCAAGATAGGCGCCGGCATAGAGCACGACGGCGATCTGGGCGCGCAGCAATTTGTCGAGGTTGACGCCGTCGGGCATGAACAACGGGAACATCACGCTCGCCATGAACAGCAGGCTGATCAGCGGCACACCGCGGATCAGCTCGACATAGAGCACACAGAGCGAGCGGATCGCGGGGAGCTTTGAGCGGCGTCCGAGCGCCACCAGAATGCCGAGCGGGAAGCCGAAGGCGAGTCCAAACGTGGCGAGCACCAGCGTTACCGGCAAACCGCCCCAGCGTTCCTGCGAGACGAATTCGAGCCCCGGCACGCCGCCCCACATCAAGAGACCGATCAGCGACAGCATCGCGACCCAGATCAGGATCAGCTCGCGCCGCCAGAAGCTGCGCAGGCAGGAGACATAGAACAGCGCGATGAACAGCAGCGTTGCCAACGCCGGCCGCCATTGCTGGTCGTAAGGGTAGGTGCCGAACAGGATGAAGCGGTATTTTTCGGGGATCACGGCCCAGCAGGCGCCGATGCCGCGCGCGGCGCGGCAGGCGCTGGTGTCGTTGCCGGGCACGGTCCAGACGGCGTCCACAATGCCCCATTGCACGAAGCTGACGATCATCTTCACGAGCAGCCCCAGCAACAGCAGCGTGATGATGGTCGAGGTGATCGACGAGAACAGATTGGCACGGAGCCACCGCGTTACGGGATTTGCGTCCCATCCGGTGCGCGGGCGGCTGGTGGAGCGCGTAGCTTGCGGTACGTCCAATGTGGTGGCCACGGCTCAGCGCTCCACCAGCGCGATGCGCGCGTTATACCAGTTCATGAACAGGCTGATGCCGAGGCTGATGGTGAGGAACACCGCCATGATCAGCGCGATCGCTTCGATCGCCTGACCGGTCTGGTTCAGCGTGGTGTTGGCGATCGAGACGATGTCCTGATAGCCGATCGCAACTGCGAGCGATGAGTTCTTGGTCAGGTTCAG
>DATHMA010000104.1:0-3740 GCA_035487555.1 Bradyrhizobium sp.
CGGCCGCGGCCGGCCGCAACAGCGCTCGGACGAGGAGACGCGCACGATCATCCTCGAGGCCGCGCGCTACGAGTTCTCCCATACGGGATATGCTGCAACCAGCATGGAGAGCGTGGCGCGGCGCGCCGGCGTCTCCACCAAAACGCTGTACCGCCTGTTTCCCAACAAGGCCACGGTGTTCGAGGCCATGGTGGCGGAGCGGATCGACGTCTTCGTCTCGATCGTCAAACTGCGCGCCTGTGATGGCAGCAATATCGAGCCGGCGTTGACTGAAGCGCTGACCGTCTGTGCGGAGCTGATGCTCGACGGTGAGGTCATCGCGCTGCAGCGCGTCATCGCCGGCGATAGCGACAAGTTTCCCGACATTGCGGAAACGTTCTTTCACAAAGCGATCACGCCGACCCAGACGGCGCTGTCGAATTGGTTGCAGGTGCAGCAGAAGCGCGGCACGATCGTGCTCGACGACGCCGATACGGCCGCCGGCATGTTGCTCGGGATGCTCGCCATGCAGCCGCTGCGCGCGACCATGTTCGGTCACCGGCCTGCGCCAACGAAAGAGGAGCGCGCAGAGCGCGCCGCTACCTGCGCCAAACTATTCCTGAGCGGATGCCGCAGCCAGTGACCCGCAGATGACAATCGACGGCGCGGCGTTTGGCGTCTAGATTGAAGAGCGCGATATCATTTCGGTAGAGAGCGTCATGTCCGGCTTCTGGCGGCTCACGATGTGCTTGATGGCCATGGCGCTAATCGTGCCGCGAACGGCTTTCGCCGAAATCCAGTGCGAAGGCCATGAGTTGCTGTCGACGCCGCGGCCGGAAGGCAGCTGCGCCAACACGCTCGTGAAGATCTATGCATCCCCGAACAAGAAGTTGCACGCGAGCGTGCTGCCCGTCGATGTCAGCCTCAACGCGACGCCGGACATGGAAAGCCGGGTCGTGATCCGCTCGGTGGATGGCGACACGCTCAACTCGATCAATCATGCTTCGCCGCGTGGCATGAACGGCTACTACGTCGACATCGCGGAGTGGTCGCCGGATTCGCAGTTCTTCGTCTATTCGATGGTCTCGTCAGGCGGCCATTCGCCCTGGTCGCATCCGACCATCGTGTACAGCGTGGAGCGCAACCGCTTCGCGCAGTTGAGCGAGATGATCGACGGCAGGCCGTTGCTGTCGGAGGAATTCCAGTTCGCCGGCCAGCATGAATTGACGGCGACGACCTGGAAGAGGGAGGGGGCACCGGATGAACCGGTCCCCGTCACCGTCGACCTTGCGACAGCCTTCGACAAGCTGAAGCCGAACTAGAACAGCGACGATGCGACCAGCAGGATGATGGCTTCGCCCACTTGCTCCATCGCGCCCAGCATATCGCCGGTCTGGCCGCCGAATTGACGCGTCGCAAGCCGTGCGAGCAACAGGCCGGCGATCACCAGCATCAAGAGCGCGACGGCGGTGCCAGTCACGCCGAGCGTGAGCGGCAGGCAGACAACGGCGAGGATCAGGGCGGCGATGACGCTTGGCGTCGGCGGTCGCCCGGCGCCGCTCGAAAGCCCATCCTGGCGTGCTGCCGGGACAAGCTGCATGAAGGCCGGCAGGCAAGCCCGTGCGCCTACATGCGCCGCGACCAGGGCGATGGCGACGAAATGCGGTTCGGCGATGTCGGCAATCGTGCTCCAGCGCAGCATCAGCGAGATCGCGAGCGCACAGGCCCCAAAAGTGCCGATCCGGCTGTCGCGCATGATGTCGAGCTTTTGTTCACGCGTCCTGCCGCCAAGGCCGTCGGCGGTGTCGGCAAGTCCGTCCTCATGCATCGCGCCGGTGAGCAGCATCGTCGCGGCCAGCGCCAGCGCCGCGGCGGGCTGCGGCGCCGCGTTGAAGCGGACCGCGAGCCAGTACACGAATGCGGCGACGAGCCCGACCGCAAGTCCCGCGATCGGAAAGGTCCAGCTCGCGCGCGCCACATCGCCTTCGCCGACAGGCTCGGACGGCCCGACCGGCAGGCGGGTGCACAACGACAAGCCGATGCGCAGATCAGCGGTCAGCTTTTGCAGGGTTTCGGCGTACTCGCTCATCTCGGCTACTTCACCCGCATCGGCAATCCCGCGACCACAAACTCGACCTCGTCGGCCGCGTGCGCGACCGTCTGATTCAAGATGCCGGCGGCGTCGCGGAATCGGCGCGCCAGCGCGTTGTCAGGCACGATGCCGAGCCCGACTTCATTGGTGACCAGCACGACCGGGCTTTTCTGCCGGCCGAGCGCATCGACAAGCAGCTTCGCCTCCTTTTCCCAGTCGCGCTCCACATGCATCAGATTGGAGAGCCAGAGCGTCAGGCAGTCCACCAAACGCGGGCCGCCGCCGTCGGTTTCAAGGAGTGCGGCGACCAGCTCCAGCGGTGTCTCGCGCTCCAGCCATTCGCTACCCCGTCGCGCGCGATGCTTTGCGATCCGCTCGCGCATCTCGGCATCGAGCGCCTCGGCTGTCGCGATATAGACCGGCTGGCCGGCAAAGGCGCGCACGCGCGCCTCCGCTCGTGTGCTCTTGCCCGATCGTGCGCCGCCGGTGATGAGGATGATGGCCATGGCGTCCCGTCTTCAGCATCGCACTAATCACCAATTGCCGCCAATGACAAACGGCTAAATCGTCAAGAAAGGCTTGCGCTGACCACGTAATCTCGCTCATCAGGGGAGGGCGGAGGATCGGCGTGGGATTTGCCGGAGCGATGATGGTGGCGATGGTGGCGGACGCCCTCCTGGGTTGGCCGAACCGCCTGTTCGCGCGCATCGGCCATCCCGTCACCTGGCTCGGCCGCCTCATCGCGGCGCTGGACACGCGGTGGAACCGCGAGACCGATACGTCTTCGATTCGCCGCGCGGCCGGCATTGCCGCGGCGCTGTTCGTGATCGCACTGGCAGCGGGTATCGGGTGGGTCGTGCAGTATGTGATTCCTCGGGGATGGACCGGCATGGTTTTGCTCGGAATCCTGGCCTGGCCCTTCGTGGCATTCCGCTCGCTTTACGATCACGTCGCGGCCGTCCGCGATCCCCTGCGCGCCGGCGATATCGAAGCGGCGCGCAAGAAGGTTGCGATGATCGTGGGCCGCGATCCGAACCAGCTTGACGAAGCCGGCATCGCCCGCGCTGCGATCGAGAGCCTCGCCGAAAATGCTTCCGACGGCGTCGTCGCGCCGGTGTTCTGGGGCGTGCTGTTCGGGCTTCCCGGCATCATCGGCTACAAGGCGGTCAACACGCTCGACTCCATGATCGGCCACCACACCGCGCGGCATGAGGCCTTTGGCTGGGCCGCCGCGCGCATCGACGATATCGCCAATTTCGTGCCGGCGCGTTTGACAGGATTGTTGTTCGTGGCGTTGGCGGGAGGTGAGAGGCGGTCAACTGCGATGTCCTGCATGAGGGTGGATGCGCGGCATCATCGCTCCATCAATGCCGGCTGGCCTGAGGCGGCGATGGCGGGCGCGCTCGGCGTGCGCCTGTGCGGACCGCGCAGCTATCACGGCGAGACTGCCGACGAGCCCTGGCTGAACGCGACCGCGCGTGATCCAGCTGCCATCGATATTACGCGTGCGCTCGAAACCTATGTCGGCGCGATGTTTGCGCTCACGCTGTTGCTCGTCGTGCTGGCAATTGTCTAGGGATCTGATGGTGCTGGATCACGGTGGAAATCTCGATCTCGCCTGCAAGCTGTTCGGCGGGCGGGCGGAAGACTGGATCGATCTCTCCACCGG
>DATHMA010000105.1:0-8679 GCA_035487555.1 Bradyrhizobium sp.
AAGGTCCTCCTCGCGCGCGGCGAGGCGATCGAGCGAGGCCATGTAATCGATCATCGAGCCGTCGGGCGGGGCCACGATCGAGGTCGACCAACCCATGACATGGTCGCCGACGAAATTGATCTTCCGTTCCGGCCAGGCGAAGGCGAGATGGTTGGCGGTGTGGCCGGGCGTCGCCACGGCTTCGAGCTTCCAGCCCGTGCCCTCGATGACCTCGCCATGCTTGATCTGGATGTCCGGCCTGAAGTCACGGTCGGCGCCGGATTCCGGATTGTGCTTCTCGCTCTCGAAGCGCGGCCGCGAGGCGCGGTGCGGACCCTCGGCATAAACCGGCGCGCCGGTCGCCTGCTTGATGCGGCCCGTGTTCGGCGAATGGTCGCGATGGGTGTGGGTAACGAGAATATGCGTCACGGTTTCGCCGCTGATGGCATCGAGCAGCGCTTTCGCATGCGCCTCGCTGTCAGGCCCGGGATCGATGATCGCGACCTTGCCGCGGCCGACGATGTAGCTCAGCGTGCCGGTGAAGGTGAACGGGCTCGGATTGTCGCAGAGCACGCGCCGCACGCCGGGAACCACTTCTTCGACGATGCCGGGCTTTAAGGGGAAGTTCTTGTTGAACGGGACGTCGTCGTTTTCGGCCATTTGAAATTCCACACCCGGCGATCGTAGGGTGGGTTAGCGAAGCGTAACCCACCATCTTTGTCGCCAAATTTTCGTCGCCAGGAATTGGTGGGTTACGCCTTTGGCTAACCCACCCTACGGATTGTGCAGTGGGCCTTAAGAAAACGCCTGAATGCCCGTGATCGCGCGTCCGAGGATCAGCGCGTGGACGTCGTGGGTGCCTTCATAGGTGTTCACGGTTTCCAAATTCGCGGCGTGGCGCATCACGTGATATTCGATCTGGATGCCGTTGCCGCCGTGCATGTCCCGCGCCATGCGGGCGATGTCGAGCGCCTTGCCGCAATTGTTGCGCTTGACGATGGAGATCATCTCGGGCGCCATCTTGCCCTCGTCCATCAGGCGGCCGACGCGAAGCGAGGCCTGCAGGCCCAACGCGATCTCGGTCTCCATGTCGGCGAGCTTCTTCTGCACCAATTGGGTCGCCGCCAGCGGCCGGCCGAACTGCTTGCGGTCGAGCGTGTATTGCCGCGCGCGGTGCATGCAGTCCTCGGCGGCGCCCATCGCGCCCCAGGAAATGCCGTAGCGGGCGCGGTTGAGGCAGCCGAACGGGCCCTTCAGGCCCGAGACGTTCGGCAGCAGCGCGCTTTCCGGCACCACGACGTTGTCCATCACGATCTCGCCGGTGACGGAGGCGCGCAGCGACAGCTTGCCGCCGATCTTCGGCGCCGACAGGCCCTTCATCCCCTTCTCCAGGATGAAACCGCGTATCTGGTTGTCATGCGCCGCCGATTTCGCCCAGACGACAAAGACGTCGGCGATCGGCGCGTTCGAAATCCACATCTTGGCGCCGTTGAGCCGGTAGCCGTCGGCGACCTTCTCGGCGCGGGTCTTCATGCCGCCGGGATCGGAACCAGCATCGGGCTCGGTCAGGCCGAAACAGCCGACCCATTCTCCGGTCGCGAGCTTCGGCAGGTATTTCTTCCGCTGGGTCTCATCGCCATAGGCGTAGATCGGATACATCACCAGCGACGTCTGCACCGAATTCATCGAGCGGTAGCCGCTATCGACGCGCTCGATCTCGCGCGCCACCAGGCCATAAGCCACATAGCTCGCATTGGCGCAGCCATATTCCTCCGGCAGGGTCACGCCGATCAGGCCGAGCTCGCCCATTTCGTTGAAGATCTCGCGGTCGGTCTTCTCCTCGAGATAGGCCTTGATCACCCGCGGCAGCAGCTTGTCCTGCGCATAGGCTCGCGCGGTGTCGCGGATCAGCCGCTCATCCTCGGTGAGCTGATCGTCGAGCAGGAACGGATCGTCCCACTGGAAAGCAGCCTCGGCCGGCTTGTCCTTGGCTTGGGGGCGCACGCTCATGAAAAAATCCTTTCGCGTCGGTCCTTAAAGAGCTGGTTGATAAATTAAAGCGCTACGCATGGAAGCGCAATTGAATTGGATCACAGCCGTTCCGGCTTGGCGCTTGCACACCATCAGGGAACGATGACCTACATCATACTTCAAGCCGTTCGTTGGCGACGATCTCGATGCCGAAACCGGACAGGCCCTTGTAGTCATGCGTGGTGGACGTGAGGTTGACGATGGAGCTCACGCCGAGGTCACGCAGGATCTGTGCCCCGACGCCGACTTCGCGCCACTGCCTGTTGCGATCGGCTTCCGCGGTCTTCGGCTCGCCAAGGGGCGCAACGGGAACACCGGCGGCGCCATCACGCAAATAGACCAGCACGCCGCGGCCGGCCTTCTTGAAGTGCTGCAGCACCACGTTCATCCGCGCCTGGCCGGTAAAGAGGTCTTTCACGAGATTGGGCTTGTGCAGCCGCGTCAGCACGCGCTTGCCGTCGCCGACGCCGTTATAGACAAAGGCGACATGGGCGATCTCGTCAAACGGTGAGCGGTAGGCATAGCCCTGCAGCGGCCCGATCGGGCTCTCGGTGGTGAAGGTCGAGACCCGCTCGATCAGCTTCTCCCGCGCCTGGCGGTAGGCGATCATGTCGGCAATGGTGACATGCTTGAGCTTGTTGGCGGCGGCAAAGCGGGCGACCTGCTCGCCCTTCATGACCGTTCCGTCGTCGTTCATCAATTCGGAGATGACGCCGACCGGCGGCAGGCCCGAGAGCTTGCAGAGGTCGACCGCGGCCTCGGTATGGCCGGAGCGCAGCAGCACGCCGCCGTCGCGCGCGATCAGGGGAAAGATATGGCCGGGACGGGCGAAGTCCGCCGCGCCGGCATTGGGATTGGCGAGCGCGCGGCAGCAGGAGGCGCGTTCGTCCGCGGAAATGCCGGTGCCGCCGTCGGGCTTGTAGTCGATCGAGACCGTGAACGCCGTGGTATGGGCGGAATCATTATGCGCGACCATCGGATCGAGCCGCAGCCGCCGCGCATCGTCGGTGGTAATCGGCGCACAGACGATGCCGGAGGTGTGGCGGATGATGAAGGCCATCTTCTCAGCGGTGCAGAGCGAGGCCGCGACGATCAAGTCGCCCTCGCCTTCACGATCTTCGTCATCGGTGACCACCACGAGCTCGCCACGGGCGAAAGCTTGCAGCACCTCAGGTATCGTATCCGCCATTCTTCCAATGTCTCTTTGATATGATGCCCGGTTGCATTAGCGCCGTTCGCCAGCCTATGCCAGTCTCATTATGCAAGGCTGGTTTGGCGCGCCTGCCGAGCCCGGCATTGACGACAAGGCCCGAACATCTGTCTAAGATCGGGACTAACAAAGAACAAGGGAGACGCCGCCAATGACCTCCGCCGCCTTCGACTTCGCGCCGCTTCTGCCGGCCGGTTTGCCCGCCCCTGCGGCGAAATGGACGGGACTTGCGAAATACAGCTTCATCGGCGGCAACAACGATCCCGACCAGGTCCCGGTCGAGGGGCTGATCGACGCGGTCAACGCCGTCCTGAAGCGTGAGGGCAAGACGCTCGCGACCTATGGGCTCGCCAGCGGCCCGCAGGGCTACCGTCCGCTTCGCGAATTTCTCTCTGCGAAATTGAAGCGCGATGCCGGCATCGCCTGCATCGCCGACGACCTCATGATCGTATCCGGTTCGCTGCAGGCGCTAGACCTCGTCAACCACACCCTGCTCGCTCGCGGCGACACCGTGATCGTCGAGCAGGAGACCTACCAGGGCTCGATCAACCGCCTGACCCGGCTCGGCATCAACACGATCGGCATTCCCCTCGACGGCGAGGGCATGCGGATGGATGTGCTGGCGGACACGCTCGCCGATCTCAAGGCCAGGGGCATCCGGCCGAAATACATTTATACCATCCCGACCGTGCAGAACCCGACCGGGACCATCATGCCCGAGAGCCGCCGCCTGGAACTGCTCAGGCTTTCGCAGGAATATGGCGTGCCGATCTTCGAGGACGATTGCTATGCCGACCTGATCTGGGACGGCAAGCGTCCGCCCGCGATCTACGCCATGGCGAAAAACGGCGGCGTGATCCATATCGGCTCGTTCTCCAAGTCGATCGCGCCTGCGCTCCGCGTCGGCTTCATCGTGGCGCCCTGGGAGATGCTGTCGCGCATGCTGGCGCTGAAGACCGATGCCGGCTCCGGCGCGCTGGAGCAGATGGTGCTCGCCGAATATTGCGCGCCGCATTTTGCAACCCATGTGCCGAAGCTGACGAAAGGCCTGCGCCGCAAGCTCGATACGCTGATGGATGCGCTGAGCGAGCAGTTTGGCACCGCGGCCGAATTCGAAGACCCCAAGGGTGGCATCTTCCTCTGGGTGAAGCTGCCGGACAATGTCGACACCTTGAAACTCTACCAGGCGGCGCTGGCCGCGGGCGTCGCCATCAATCCCGGGCCGGAATGGTCGACCAACAAGGGCTACGCCGGCTGCCGCCTGCGCCTTTGCTTTGCCAGCCCCTCCGAGCAGCAAATCCGCGAGGGCGTGGCCGTGCTCGCCGATGTCTGCCGCAAGGAGTTCGGCGTGCCGGTGCGGATCGCGAATGTGGAGCGGCACGCGCGCAGTTGAGCGTCTCGCCGCTTCAAAACGGCTTTGACCGTGACGATTTCATCGGCATTTGCTTGCTGGCCAGTCACGTTGGCAAGAGATAGCGGAAAAGCTATTTGCCTTGGGCCAACGGATATGATCGAAGCCCGTGAGAGTGCGGGGACGGCCGTTCGTGCTGCATGTCGTGATCCGGGAAAGCCGCGCCATTTCGCGGTGCGCCGTACAGTTCGCCGCGTTTGCGATCAGCGCGCTTTTCGCTTCTCCGACGTTCGCGGACGACGCCACCACGCCACCCAACGCCGCTGCTCCCGACAAGAGCGGCTATAACCTCTTCAATCCGACACCGGATGACGAGATGCGCAAGTTCACGCCCGACCGCCCGGCAAAGGGGTTTTCGGTGCGGACGATCGATGCGGGCCATTTCGAGCTGGAGACCGATCTCGTCAACTACAGCACTTCGAATGACCAGGGCGTTATCACCCGCAACTGGCAGGCGCTCGACCCGACGATGAAGGTCGGGCTGACGAACTGGATGGATGTCGAGGTCCAGCTCAATGGATTGCAGACCTCGCAGTCGTTCGATGGCGCCTCCGGCGCCCCCCTCCTCACCGCTACCGGTTTTGGCGATGTGCTGCTGCGCGCCAAGATGAACATGTTCGGCAATGATTCCGGTTTTGCCGGCCTCGCCCTCATTCCCTACGTCAAGCTGCCGTCATCTGCGCCGGTCATCTCCAACGGCGCGGTCGAGGGAGGTCTGATCGCCCCGCTCGCGCTGCGGCCGGACGACTTCATCATCACGCTGATGACGGAAGTGGATGTGCTCAAGACCGCGACCGGCAATGGACGCTATGCCAATTTCGTCAACCTGGTCGGCGTCAGCCATCCGATCCCCGGCCTCGATGGCGCCAACGCCACAGTGGAGCTGTTTTCCTCTGCCGGCACTGATCCGGGGACGCCGCCGGTTTATACGTTCGATCTCGGCGCGAATTACCGGCTGGACCAGCACACGATTATCGATGTCGGCCTCAACCTTGGGCTCAACAGCGCCGCGCCCAGGGCGCAGGTATATTCGGGAATTTCGTTTCGGTTCTAGTGTTGACAAGTAAATGGGTGAGCCTCGATGCACGATGTGCATGGCGAGCCCTCGCAAATCCGGCTGCCTCGCAGAGCAAGGCCTTGCTAGGATTTGTCGATCAACGACAAGGGCGGAACACGCCCGAACGGGAGACGTTCATGAAATCGATACGAGCCATCGCGGGCACCATTTGCCTGCTCGCTTCCACTGCGGCTTTCGCCGAGGACCCCCTGCCCCGCGCCAAGCCTGAAGAGGTCGGCCTTTCCAGCGAGCGGCTGGCGCGGATCGACAGCGCGCTGAAGGCCGATATCGACGCAGGGCGGATTCCCGGCGCCGTCATCGCGATCGCCCGCCACGGCAAGCTCGTGAAGTTCGACGCCTATGGCTTCCGCGACAAGCAAGCGGGCGTTGCGATGACGACCGACACCATCTTCAACATCGCCTCCATGACCAAGCCGATGACCACCGTCGGCGCCTTGATGCTGTATGAGCAGGGCAAGCTCCTGATCGACGATCCGCTCTCCAAATATTTCCCGAAATTCGCCAACATGAAGGTCGCCGTGCGCGACAATGGCGAGCCGACCGCGGAGACCGTGCCGGCCAATCGGCAGATCACCATCCAGGACCTGATGCGGCACACTTCCGGCCTGGTCTATGGCGGCCGTGGCAACACGCTGGTGCACAAGATGTACCCGGCCGGCAGTGGCGATGCCGCGCACGACTATGATGGAGCTGCCTTCCTCGACAAGCTGTCGTCGCTGCCGCTGCTCTATCAGCCGGCGACCGTGTGGGATTATGGCTTCGGCCTCGACGTACTAGGCCTCACCATCGAGAAGATTTCCGGCCAGTCGCTCGGGCAATATCTGCAGGCCAATCTCTGGGGACCGCTCGGCATGACCGATACCGGCTTCTCCATTTCGCCTGACAAAGCTGCGCGCTATGCCAAGCCGCTGCCGACCGATCCCGATACCGGCAAGGCCCAGGCGCGCAGCCCCGACTTGACCCAGCCCTTGAAATTCGAATGCGGCGGCGGCTGTGCCGCGTCGACCGCATCCGATTATCTGCACTTTGCCACGATGCTGATGAATGGCGGTCATCTCGGCGAAGCCCGCCTGCTCGGCCCCAGGACCGTCGCCTACATGCTGTCGGACCAGCTCGGCCCCAACATCAAGAGTCTCGTTGGCAATGCCGATCCGACCCGCGCCGATTTCGGCTTCGGTCTCGGGCTTGCGGTGCGCACCACTCCCGGCATCGTGCGGCTGATGGGATCAGTCGGACAGTTTACCTGGCCCGGCGCGAGCGGCACCGACTGGTGGGCTGATCCGAAGGAGGACCTCGTCGTGGTCTATCTGTCGGCCGCACCCGGACCGATCCGCTGGCACTACCGGCAGAAGATAAACGCGCTGGTCTATCAGGCGATCACGGACTAGGCGCAACGAAGCTGAACAGCTGTTCAGGTTCGCCGCAAGTTTCTTCGGAACGTTCCTGCACGGGTGCCGTTTAATCCTCACTGGAGAGTGAGGAGGACAACATGAAGAAGTTTGGTTATGTCGCAGCAGCCTTGGGTGCGATCGCAGTCGCGCTGCCTTCGATTGCCAGCGCCGAGACCGTGGTGATCAAGCGTGGCGGGTATCATCATGACTGGAACCGGGCGCACGCCGAATATCGCGTGCATCGGGACAATGGCTGGCACCGCGGCTGGCATCATGATCACGACCGCGTCGTGATCCGCGACCACCGCTACTAAGAATAAACCAGGCCGACACGAGAATGGCCCCGCAAGGGGCCATTCTTTTGTCTTTGTGCTTTTGCCGCTGTAGCGGCTCGCTCAATCCCACGCCGGCGCAAATCCCGGGCTGACAAAGCGATTGCCCTTCGGCAGCGCGGCGATCTTCCTGCGATCGTCATCGTCGAGCTTGACCTTGAGCGCATCCAGATTGGCCTGCTGGCTCTCGCGGCGCGAAGCCTTCGGGATCGCGGCGACGCCATCCTGATCGAGCAGCCACCGCAACGCCACTTGAGCTGCGCTGGTGTTGTGCTTCTTGCCGATCGCAAGCAGCGTGTCGTCCGAAGCGGCGCGGCCCTGCGCCAGCGGGCAATACGCCACAAGCGGGATCGACTTCGAGTCCATGTATTTCTTCACCTTCGACTGGTCGAGCATCACGTGATATTCGATCTGGTTGCAGGCGATCGGCGCTTTCAGCTCCTCGACCACGGTCTTGAGCAGCGCGATGTTGAAATTGGCGACGCCGATGGCGCGGGTGCGCCCTTCCTCTTTCAGCTTCATCAGCGTCTCGAACATGAACGGCAGATGCATGCCAGGCTTCGGCCAATGCACGAGATAGAGGTCGACGACATCGAGACGCAGCTTCTTCAGACTGGTGTCGAAGGCGCGCCGCATCGCGTCCGGCGCGAGATTTTCGTTCCAGACCTTGGTGGTGACATGCAGCTCGCTTCGCGGCACACCGGAGGAAGCAATGGCCGCGCCGATGGCGTCCTCATTGCCGTACATTTCCGCGGTGTCGATGTGGCGATAGCCGAGCGCGAGCGCGCTTTCGACCGCGGCGCGGCAGACATCGCCCTGCATGCGATAGGTGCCGAGTCCGAGCCGCGGCAACCTGATGCCCTGGGTTTGAAAAGCTTCCATGATAACTCCTTGCGAACCGGCGCCGCCTTGCGCATGCGAAAAAACCGCAAAACGCGCTGTTGTTTTGGGATGGTTGGAACGGCGGGCAGGTCTATGACTAGTCTGCCCGCAAGGCCTACCTCAAATCAAGATCGGGTTAGCGAGCTCGACATTAGCTGCTGGCGAGGTTTCACCTCTCCCATAATGAGAGGTGAAACCTAGCGGCTGGTGACGTGCTGCCGCCTTGCATCCGGCCGCGGCAGGATATCGACCGACCAGAGGTCGCGGTTGTCAACGTCCTTCAGGGTCACCGTCATCACGCCCGATTTGCCGTCGATGTCGACCCGGCCGAAGAATTGCAGGCCGAAGCAGGGCGCGAGGTTCTC
>DATHMA010000106.1:0-7484 GCA_035487555.1 Bradyrhizobium sp.
CCCGCGATGCGCTCGATTGAGGCGCCCATGATCGCCATGTCGCGCGCGGCGATATCGAGCATGCGCTCGACCGCGGCCGCGTCCCAGGTCGGGCTTTCGCATTCCACCCAGGTGCGCAGGCCGGCCAGCATGGCCTCAGAATCGAAGGGAAGATTGGCGGGGTTCATTGGATTTTCTCTCGCGTTTTCAAACGAACGGTTGGCAGGTGTTAACGAGAATGATCCGCGAGGGATTTGTAAAGAGCAACCTCGCGCGTGGGTGGGGCATCGGCGAAATCACGATTGACGCGCCATGGGCTTGGTGCAAGTCTCAAATGATCAGGATTTACAGCGTGTTAGTCCGCCTAAATAACGGACGACATGCATAATCGATGACCGGGCATTGACTGCTTTCACGCCAAGCGCTTCGCGCTCACGTCAGGAGACAACGAATGTTCCAACTCTCGCGCCGGAAACTCCTTAAAATATTGGGCATCGCCCCACCGGCTCTTGCGCTGTCGAGCGCATGGATGAAGCCTGCCGCGGCAGCTAGCGGCAAGAAGACGATCAGTGCAGTGATGCATTCGGACCTGCGCATCATCGATCCGCTCTTCACCACCGCCTACATCACGCGTGACCACGGCTACATGGTCTACGACACGCTGCTCGCGACCGATTCCAGCTTCAAGATCCAGCCGCAGATGGCGGACTGGAAAGTCAGCGACGACAAGCTGACTTACACGTTCACCTTGCGCGACGGGCTGAAATGGCATGACGGCCCGCCGGTGACCGCGGAAGATTGCGTGGCCTCGCTGAAGCGCTGGGGCAAGAACGACAATATGGGCCAGAAGCTGATGGACTTCACCGCCTCGATCGAGGCGCCTGATGCCAAGACCATCGTGCTGAAGCTGAAAGAACCCTACGGCCTGGTCCTGGAGTCGATCGCAAAGCCTTCGTCCTACGTTCCCTTCATGATGCCGAAGCGGCTTGCGGAGACGCCGGTCGGCAAGCAGATGGAAGAGCAGATCGGCTCAGGCCCGTTCAAATTCATCAAGGCGGAATTCCAGCCCGGCGTGAAATCGGTCTATGAGAAGAACACCGATTATGTCCCGCGGAAAGAGCCGTCGAGCTGGACCTCCGGCGGCAAGGTGGTGAAGGTCGACCGCGTCGAATGGATCACCATGGCGGACGGCCAGACCGCGGTGAACGCGCTGCAATCCGGCGACATCGACTTCATGGAAAACCCGCCCTTCGATCTGGTGCCGGTGCTGGAGGGTAATCCTGACATCAAGATGGAGGTGCTCAACAAGTTCGGCTTCCAGACGCTCGGACGCATGAACTTCCTGTTGCCGCCCTTCGATAACGTCAAGGTGCGCCGCGCGGCGCTGCTCGCGATCAACCAGAAGGAGGTGCTCGACGCCCTGGTTGGCAATCCCAAATATTACGAGCAGTGCGGCGCGTTCTTCGTCTGCGGCACGCCGCTCGCCACCGACGTCGGCTCGGGCGACATCACCAAGGGCGGCAATATCGCGGCGGCGAAGAAGGCGCTGGCCGAGTCCGGTTATGACGGCACGCCGATCGTGATCATGGCGCCCGGTGATGTCGTGACCTTGGCGGCGCAGCCTGTCGTGGTGGCGCAGCAGCTTCGTGCCGCCGGCTTCAAGGTCGACCTGCAACAGACCGACTGGCAGACGGTGGTGAGCCGGCGCACCAACCAGAAGCCGACCAGCGAGGGCGGCTGGAACATGTTCTTCACCAACTGGGTCGCGGCCGACGTGATGAACCCCGTGGTCAACTTCTCGATCGGGGGGCGCGGCAAGAATGGCGGCTGGTTCGGCTGGGCCGACGATCCCAAGCTCGAGACGCTGAAGGATCAGTTCGCGCGTTCGTCCTCGCCGGAGGAGCAGAAGAAGATCGCGGCCGAAATCCAGCAGGAAGCCTATGACCAGGTGACCTACATTCCGCTCGGCCAATACACGATCCCGAGCGCCTGGCGCAAATCGCTCTCCGGCGTGCTCGATGGCCCGGCGACGCCGATCTTCTGGAACATCGACAAGAGCGAGTAGGGGGCGTGCGTCAGGTGGGTTGAGCGAAAGCGAAACCCACCATTATGATGGTCTCGAAGCGTGGTGATGGGTTTCGCTTGCGCTCAACCCATCCTACGGTCCGTCGTTCCTGCCGGAGACCAGCATGCCCTTCGATTTGATCCTGCGCGGCGGATGGGTGATCGACCCGTCCCAGAAACTCGATGCGGTGACGGATGTCGCCTTTGCCGGCGGCAAGGTCGCGCAGGTGGGAAGCGAGCTGAAGGCCGACACGGGCACGGATGTCCGCGATGTCTCCGGCTATATCGTCACGCCGGGTCTGATCGACCTTCACACCCATGTCTATTGGGGCGGCACCTCGCTCGGCATCGACGCCGAGGAATTTTGCCGCACCTCGGGCGTCACCACCGCGGTCGACACGGGTAGCGCCGGCCCCGGCAACTTCGCCGGCTTCCGCAAGCATGTGATCGAGCCGAGCCAGGTGCGCATTCTCGCTTATCTGCATGTCTCGCATGCCGGCATCTTCGGCTTCTCCAACCGCGTCATGGTCGGCGAGAGCGAGGAATTGCGGCTGATGGATCCGATCACCGCAGCCGAGGTGGCGGACGCGAACCGCAATCTCATTGTCGGCATCAAGGTGCGCGTCGGCCTTCACGCGTCAGGCACGTCGGGCATCGTGCCGCTCGAGATCGGGCTCGAGGTCGCCGAGCAGATCGGCATGCCCTTGATGTGCCATATCGACCATCCGCCACCGACTTACGAGGATGTAGTCTCGCGGCTGCGTCCGGGCGATGTGCTGACGCATGCCTTCCGGCCATTCCCTAACTCCGCCGCAACGGCGCAGGGCACGGTGAAGAAGGTCGTGCTGGAAGCCCGCGAGCGCGGCGTGCTGTTCGACA
Source organism: Bradyrhizobium sp. (assembly GCA_035487555.1). GTDB lineage: Bacteria > Pseudomonadota > Alphaproteobacteria > Rhizobiales > Xanthobacteraceae > Bradyrhizobium. Next base: position 2,923 of record DATHMA010000106.1, read on the forward strand.
TCGGCCACGGCAAGGGCTCGTTCGCGTTCAAGACCGCGCGTGCCATGCTCGCCAACGGCTTTTATCCCGACACCATCTCATCCGACATCCACAAGCTCTGCATTGACGGCCCGGCCTTCGACCAGGTGACGACCATGTCGAAATTCCTCTGCATGGGCATGTCGCTATCAGATGTGGTGGCGGCGTCGACGGTGAATGCCGCGATGGCGCTGCGGCGGCCCGAGCTCGGCAGCCTCAAGGTCGGCAGCGCTGGTGATGCCACCATCATCAAGGTGCGGGAAGGCCAGTTTGATTATGTGGACGTGCTCGGGGAGCACCTGACCGGCGATCGCAAGATCGCGTCCGAAGGCGTCGTTATCGCCGGCCGTTGGTGGCACCAATCGAAAGACTTCCAGCGGGCGGGCTAGGCGCCGCGCCGATTTCATGCACAATCGGGGGGGGGCGTTGGCCAGTCTCACCGCATGAGGCACGGATGTCCGATCTCTCGCGCCGGAAACTTCTGAAACTCTCGCTGGGTGCAGCGCCGCTGGCGTTGTCAGTCGTGTCCACTCCGCCGGCTTTCGCCGATGGCAAGAAGACTATTACCGCGGTGATGCATTCGGATTTGCGCATCATCGATCCCGGTTTCACCACCGCCTACATCACGCGCGACCATGGCTACATGGTCTACGACACGCTGGTTGCGACCGACGCCAATTTCAAGGTCCAGCCGCAGATGGCGGACTGGAAGATCTCCGATGACAGGCTGACCTACACCTTCACCTTGCGCGACGGGCTGAAATGGCACGACGGCGCGCCGGTCACGGCGGAGGATTGCGTCGCCTCGCTGAAGCGCTGGGGCAAGAACGACGGCATGGCGCAGAAGCTGATGGACTTCACCGCCGCCATCGAAGCGGCGGACGCCAAGACGATCCTGCTGAAGCTGAAGGAGCCTTATAGTCTCGTGCTGGAGACGCTGGCAAAGCCGTCGGCGCTGGTGGCCTTCATGATGCCGAAGCGGCTCGCTGAAACGCCAGCCGGCCAGCAGATTGCCGAGCAGATCGGCTCGGGTCCGTTCAAGTTCGTCAAATCCGAGTTCCAGCCCGGCGTGAAGGCGGTCTACGAGAAGAACACCGACTATGTCCCGCGCCAGGAGCCGCCGAGCTGGACCGCCGGCGGCAAAGTGGTGAAGGTCGACCGCGTCGAATGGATCACCATGCCCGATGCCCAGACGGCGACCAACGCGCTGCAATCGGGCGATGTCGACTTTCTCGAGAATCCGCCGTTCGAGATGCTGCCGGTGCTGGAGGCAAATCCGGACGTGAAGGTGCAGGCGCTGAACAAGTTCGGCTTCCAGACCTATGGGCGCATGAACTTCCTGATTCCACCGTTCGATAACGTCAAGGTGCGGCGCGCCGCACTGCTTGCGATGAACCAGAAGGATGTGCTCGACGCGCTGGTCGGCAATCCCAGATATTACGAGCAGTGCGGGGCGTACTTTGTCTGCGGCACGCCGCTTGCGACCGACGCCGGTGCGGGCGCGCTGACCAAGGGCGGCAATGTGGAGGAGGCGAGGAAGGCGCTCGCGGCTTCCGGCTATGACGGCACGCCGGTCGTGGTGCTGGCGCCGACCGACGTGCTGATGCTGAAGGCGCAGCCGGTCGTGGTGGCGCAATTGCTGAGGCAGGCCGGCTTCAAGGTCGATTTGCAGACGACTGACTGGCAGACCGTGGTCAGCCGTCGCACCAGCCAGAAGCCGCTGAGCGAAGGCGGCTGGAACATGTTCTTCACCTTCTCGGTCGCCGCCGACGTGATGAACCCCATCGCCAATTTTCCGATCGGCGGGCGCGGCAAGAATGGCGGCTGGTTCGGCTGGGCCGAGGATGCCAAGATCGAGCAGCTGAAGGATCGGTTCGTGCGCGCGTCCTCGCTGGAAGAGCAGAAGAAGCTCGCGGCCGAAATCCAGGAAGAGGCCTACGATCAGGTGATCTACCTGCCGCTCGGGCAATTCCTCGCGCCCAGCGCCTGGCGCAAATCCCTCTCCGGCGTGCTCGACGGTCCGGCCACGCCGATCTTCTGGAACATCGACAAAACGGAGTAGGGCACTCGTAGGGTGGGTTGAGCGCAAGCGAAACCCACCGCGGGCGGCGCAAGGCGCGATGGGTTTCGCTTTGCTCAACCCATCCTACGGGCCGCAATCTGCGTCTTGACATATACGTTAGCTATGACTTACCGTTAGTCATGGCTTACGGAACGGCATTGGCGGTCCTCGCAGACCCGACGCGGCGCAAGGTGTTCGAACGCCTGCGCGGCGGGCCACGGCCGGTCAATCTGCTCGCACAAGGGCTGCCGGTGTCGCGGCCGGCGGTGTCGCAGCATCTGAAGGTGCTGAAGGAGGCGGGCCTCGTCGAGGAACGCAGCGAAGGCGTGCGCCGCATCTATTCCTTGCGGCGCGAGGGGCTGATGGAATTGCGTGAATGGCTCGACAGCTTTTGGGGCGAGGCGCTCGACGCGTTCAAGCTGGAAGCCGAGCGGTCCTACAGGAGCAAGAAGGGGAGCAAATGAACGAGCAAGCCGTGATCGCACCGGTGCGCAAGACCGTTCACGTCAAGGTGCCGATCGAGCATGCCTTCGAGGTCTTCACCAGCGGCCTGACGCGCTGGTGGCCCAACGATCACGGCATCGGCAAGAAGCCGATCCAGAAGGTGCTGATGGAGCCGCGGCTCGGCGGCCGCTGGCTTGAAATCGCCGAAGACGGCACCGAGACCAGCGCTGCCACCATCATCGTATGGGAGCCGCCGCATCGCTTTGTGATGGTCTGGCAGGTCAGTGCAGAGTGGAAACCGGACCTCGCAATGAAGTCCGAGGTCGACGTGCGCTTTGTCGCCGATGGGCCGGAGGCAACCCATGTCGAGCTCATGCACCACAAGTTCGAAACCATGGGCGCAGAAGCAGGTAGCTCGATGCGTCGGGATGTCGACGGCGGCTGGCCCGGTCTGTTGCAGCGTTTTGTCGAGGAAGCCGAGCGCCGCGTTTAGGTTTCATCGCAAGAAGGGGAGGTCGTCATGTCTGAATTCACAGTGCATTCCGTTCCCGGCAGCCCGTTCGGCCGTGCGGTGCTTGCGACATTGGAAGAGAAGAGGGCGCCGTATCGCCTGGCTCCTGTCGCGCCCGGCACAACGAAAACGCCGGAATATCTTACGACGCTGCATCCGTTCGGCCGCGTGCCTGTGATGGAGCACGATGGCTTCAGGCTCTACGAAACCCAGGCGGTCCTGCGTTATCTCGACCGCGTCATGCCGCAGCCATCGTTGACGCCATCGGACATCAAGCGCGCGGCGCGGATGGACCAGGTGATGAACATCAACGACTGGTACCTGTTTCACGGCGTCGGCAACGTCATCATCTTCCATCGCGTGATCGCCCCGCGCCTGATGGGACTGGTGCCGGACGAGGATGCGATCAAGGCGGCGATGCCGAAAGCGCATGCGGTGTTCAACGAGCTGGCGCGGCTGCTCGGCGATCAGCCCTATTTCACCGGCGACACGCTCTCGCTCGCCGACTTCCTGGTTGCGCCGGCAGTCGAGTTCTTCACGGCCACCCCGGAATGGTCCGCGCTCGGCGCGCCGCATGCCAATCTGGCCGGCTGGATGACGCGCATGCAGGAACGGCCGAGCATGAAAGCGACCACCTGGGAGCGCGTCTCCGAGCTCGCGAAGGCGGCTTGACGCAGATGCGCGCTACACCGGATGCGCCTGGATGTGCTCCAGCATCAGCTCGCTGACACGTTCGGGCGCCTGGTCGGCGGCAAAATGGCCGACGCCGGGCAGCACCTCGAAGCGATAGGGCGCGGCGATGAAGTCGACCGTGCCCTCGGCGGCAACGCGGCCGACGGTGTCGTCGGCATCACCCCAGATATAGAGCGTCGGCACCCGGATCGGCCCAAGGGGGCCGCGGATCGCGCCGCGTGCGCGATACCAGGCGAGCGCGGCTTCCATCGCCTGCTTGTTGCCGAGCACGGAGAGATGCGTCTCCATCGCGGCTTGCGGCACGCCGTTTTCCGCCCAGCGATCGCGCAACCACTTTGCATCGTCTGCCAGCACGACATCGGCGGCATCCAGCTCGAGGAACGCCTTGTGATGGCGCGAGCGATGGGCCTGATCGCCGTCCACCATCTGCAGCGCGCGATTGAAGGCGTTCGGGTGTGGTCGCGACAGAACGGTGAGCGAGGCGATGCGGTCGGCATAGCGATCGGCCAGCGCCCAGGCGATGCTGCCGCCCCAATCATGGCCGGCGAGATGAAAGCGCGCTTCGCCATAACCCGCCGCTGCGACGATCGCCATCGCATCGTCCATCAGGCGGTCGATGTGGTAGCTCGGATGATCAGCAGGATCGGGTCGGGCAGAGGCGGAATAGCCGCGCTGGCTCGGCGCTACCGCGCGATAGCCCATATCGGCGAGGGCGGCGACTTGCGCGTGCCAGCAATGCATCGATTCCGCAAAGCCGTGCAGCAGCAGCACCAGCGGCGCGCCTTGCTCGCCCGCCACCAGCGCGTCGAAGACGAGGTGTGGGGCGATGGTGAT
>DATHMA010000107.1:0-17143 GCA_035487555.1 Bradyrhizobium sp.
TACAAGGGACTTTGCAGCTATTATTCGATTGGCGAGGCGCGGCAGGCGGCATGGTGTTATCCTGATGGCTATGCTCAGGTCGGCCGCATCTCCAACTTCGTGTCATTCGAGCCTGATATCGTCTCGGTCTATCTCGACGGCACGCAGCTCCATCTCGAGCCGGGACAGTCGGTGGTTCCGCATGGCCCCGATCGCAATCTCGATGTCGCCGAATTGGTCCATGATGACGCCCCGGAAACGGCTGCGAGCGGCTAGCGGGATTTCCACTCCCCACCATACGCGGAGCGGGACATGGCTCGATTGCTATCGGTGAACGTTGGCCTGCCGCGCGACGTCGCGTGGAAGGGCCGCGTCGTGCACACCGGGATCTGGAAAGACCCCGTCGCCGGCCGCTGCCGGGTCCGTCGGTTGAACCTGGAGGGCGACGGCCAGGGCGACCTCCACGGCCACGGCGGCGAGCAGCGCGCCGTCTTCGTCTACCAGATCGAATCCTATCGCCACTGGCAGGAACAGTTGAAGCGGACCGACTTCGTCCACGGTCAATTCGGCGAGAATTTCACGATCGAGGGATTGGCGGACGATAGCGTCTGCATCGGCGACCGCTATCAAATCGGCAGCGCGCTGTTCGAGGTCACGCAGCCCCGCGTGACCTGCTACCGCGTCGGCATCCGGACGAACGAGCCGCGGATGCCGGCCTTGCTGACATCGAGCGGACGGCCCGGATTCTATTTCCGCGTCCTCAGGGAGGGCGAGGTCGGCGCCGGCGACGAGATCGTCAAGGTCGGAGAGGCGAAGGAGCGAATGACCGTCGCCGAGATCAACGCCCTGCTCTATTCGCCGAACCACCCGCGTGACCAGCTGGAGCGAAGCTTGCGGATCGAGGCGCTTTCGCCGGGATGGCGCCGGTCGTTCGAAACATTGCTGCAGAGTCCGGCGACGGGAACGGGAGGCGGCAATGCAGGCCTCGCGCCGGCGGCCGCCGCGCATCCGGCGGCGCCGGGATTTCGGCCGCTGGTCGTGGAAACGATCGGGCGCGAGTCGGCGGATGTGCTTTCCCTGTCGATGCGCGATGACGACGGTCAGCCGCTGCACGAAGCCCTGCCCGGCCAGTATATCGTCCTGCGTCTCCGTCCGACCGGCGGCACGCCTTTCTTTCGCAGCTACTCGCTCTCGGGTCCCATCTCGACGGAGCGCTATCGGATCAGTGTGAAGCTCGAGCCGAACGGCGCGGCCGGCACCTACCTGCACCAGCGCGTCAAGGCCGGCGATATCATCGACGTCAGCTCGCCGCGCGGGAGCTTTGTCCTGCAGCCCGGCGAGCAGCCGGTGGTGCTGCTCAGCGCAGGGATCGGCGCAACGCCCGTGCTGGCGATGCTGCACGCGCTGGCAACGGCAAACTCGACGCGGCAGGTGTTGTGGCTGCACGCGGCGCGCGACCGCCAGCATCATCCATTTCCCGACGAGGTCCGCCGCCTCATGCGCGCGCTGCCTCACGGCCGCAGTTTTGTTTGCTACAGCAAGCCGGGCTCGGGTGACAGGATGGGCGAGGATTTCGACGCGACCGGCCGCCTGTCGCGATCGGTGTTCGACGAGGTCGGCGTCCCCAGGGAGGCGGATGTCTATCTCTGCGGACCGGACCGCTTCATGGCGGACATGAAAGAGGCGCTCGCCGCCTTCGGCGTGGCGCCGCGGCGGATTTTCGCCGAGATCTTCAGTGGCGGCGAGTCGAGAAATCCCGGCATTGTCGGCGCCGCGGTGCGAGCACCACATCTGCCCGAAGGCGACGCCGGCAGCGGCCCTTTGGTGTCGTTCGCGCGCAGCGGCATCGCCGTGCACTGGAACGCGTCGCGCTACCAGAGCATCCTGGAGCTGGCGGAAGCCTGCGATGTCCCGGTCCGCTGGGCGTGCCGCACCGGCGTTTGCCATAACTGCGAGAGCGGCCTGGTTTCCGGTGCGATCACCTACGATCCCGAGCCGCTCGACAGGCCTGCCGACGGCAACCTTCTCATCTGCTGCTCACGACCGAGCGGCGACGTGGTCGTCGATCTCTGAACCCTGGGAGGCGCTGCGATGTACGCAACAAGCACAGCTGCCATGAAGTTCTCAGTCGAGGTGATCATATTGCCGGTGAGCGATATCGACCGCGCATTGCACTTCTACGTCGACCAGCTCGGCTTCGCGCTCGACGTCGACTACGCGCCGAACGACGCCTTCCGCGTGGTGCAGCTCACGCCGCCGGGATCGAGCTGCTCGATCCAGATCGGCAAGGGACTGACCGACGCGCCCGCCGGATCGCTGCGCAACCTCTATCTCGTCGTCACCGACCTCAAGGCCGTGCGAAGCCATCTCATCGAACGCGGGGTCAATGTCAGCGACGTCAAACACAAGACACCCGTCGATGCCTGGGACGGAAGCTTTGCCCCCGGCCTCGACCCTGCGCGAAAAGACTACGCCAGCTTCGCCCGGCTTCTCCGACCCGGATGGCAATAGCTGGGTGCTGCAGGAACGCGGTTACCGCGCCGCCCCGGCTCGCTGAAACGTTGCTTTCCATTTCAGCCCGTATAGCGTTAGCCCGTATCGCGACTTCCGGAAGACCTCACAACCGCCATAACCTGAGCGGTGGATCTGGGTGCCGCGGTCATGCGCGAGGTGCCCGATGTATTGCTTTGGGGCAGTTAGCTTCAATACAAGTCAAATCAACCTGAGCGCTACTTCGGGCCCGGAGATGAATCCGAAGGCCATCTCACTCACGACCATGAAAGGAACGAGCAGATGACTCAATTCAGGAAAGAGACCGACAGCCTCGGCGTCGTGGAAGTGCCCGCCGACAAGCTGTGGGGAGCACAAACGCAGCGCTCGCTGGAGCATTTCAGCATCGGCAAGGATCTGATCCCGCGCGAGATGATCACGGGCTACGCGATCCTGAAGAAGGCGGCGGCGACCGCCAACCGCGAGAGCGGTCGGCTGGAGGACGCCAAGTACAAGCTGATCGTCCAGACCTGCGACGAAATCCTCGCCGGCCAGCATCACGACATGTTTCCGCTGCATGTCTGGATGACGGGCAGCGGCACGCAATTCAACATGAACGTCAACGAGGTGATTTCGAACCGCTGCAGCCAGATTGCCGGCACGGCGCTCGGAAGCCACACGCCGGTGCATCCCAACGATCACGTCAACATGGCGCAGTCGTCGAACGACACGTTTCCCTCGACCATGAACATCGCGGCAGCCGTGAACGTGAAGCAGCGCCTCGTTCCAGCGGTGACGGGCTTGCGCGATTCCATCGCCGCCAAGGCAAAGGAGTGGGACAGTATCGTCAAGATCGGCCGCACCCACATGCAGGACGCCACCCCGCTGACGCTGGGCCAGGAATGGTCGGGCTATGCCGGCATGCTCTCGGACGATCTGGAGCGGATCGAAACGGCGCTGCCCGGCGTCTATCGGCTGGCGCTCGGCGGTACCGCGGTCGGCACCGGCATCAATTCGGCTCCGGGCTTTGCCGAGGCGGCCGCGGCCGAAATCGCCAAGCTCACGAGCCTGCCGTTCGTGACTGCGCCGAACAAGTTCACGGTTCAAGGCGCCCATGACGCGCTGGTGCAATTGTCGGGCACGCTGCGCACGCTGGCGGTGTCGCTCTACAAGATCGCCAACGACATCCGTCTGATGTCCTGCGGACCGCGGGCCGGCTTTGCCGAGCTGATCATCCCGGAGAACGAGCCGGGCTCCTCCATCATGCCGGGCAAGGTCAATCCGACCCAGTGCGAGGCGCTTGCGATGATCGCCGTCCAGACCATGGCCAACGATGTCGCGGTCGGATTCGGCGGCGCCGGCGGCTATCTCGAAATGAACGTCTACAAGCCGCTGATGATCTACAACATCGCGCACTCGATCACGATCCTGAGCGACGGCTGCGTCAACTTCCGCAAATTCCTGGTGGAAGGCACCAGGCCGAACCTGAAGAAGATCAAGGAATATGTCGACCGCTCGCTGATGCTCGTGACCGCGCTGGCGCCGGTGATCGGTTACGACAAGGCGTCGAAGATCGCGCACTACGCCGATGACAACGACCTGACGCTGAAGGAAGCCGCACTCAAGCTCGGCTTCGTCAGCGAAGAGGAGTTCGACCGGGTGGTCGATCCCGCCAAGATGGTCAAACCCTACGTCGCGAGCGCGTCGACGAAGACGGCCGCCGCCTGAAGAACGTCCCGAGCCAGCGAAGACCGGTCCTTTGGGCCGGTCTTCGAGTTCTTCATCCCTGCGTCGAGAGATGGGATCATGGAAAGCAAAGAACGTTCGGAGCTGATCCTTGCCTTCGCAAGGGTGCTCTATGTCAACGGCCAGGCCAGCGACCAGGTCGTCGACGCGATCCGGCGGCTTGGCAGCAAGCTCGGCGTCCGCGCCGAGCTGCTGCCGCGCTGGGGCGAATTGCAGTTGCGCGAAGAAGTCGATGGCGTGACGTCGACCTCCTCCGCCCCGGCCGATCCGACCGGGGTCGATATGGATCGCGTCGCGTCCGCGATGCAGGCGGTCGCACAGATCGACGCCGGCCGGCTTTCGCCCGAGGAAGCGCGCACGCGGATCGACGTCATCGCGAAAGCGCCGCCGGCGCCGACCTGGCTGTTTGCCCTTGCCGCAGCCGTCGGCGCGGTCGCGCTCGCCATCATCTTCGGGATCGAGCACATGCCTGCCACAGCGCTGATCTTCGTGAGCGGCGGCGCGGGCGGCCTGCTCCGCCGCGCCATCGGCAAGGTAAGCGCGAACATCTTCGTGCAGCCGTTCTGCGCCGCCTTGCTGGCGGGCCTTATCGGTGGACTGGCGGCGCGTTATCAGCTGAGCACCGCGCTGCGGCTCGTCGTGGTGTGTCCCTGCATGGTGCTGGTTCCGGGGCCGCACATCCTCAACGGCACGCTCGACCTGATCGGCGGACGCATTCATCTCGGGTGCGCCCGGCTGGTCTATGCCGGCCTTATCGTCGTCGCGATCTCGACCGGGCTGTTGCTCGGGCTGACGCTGCTGAACAGCTCGCTGCCGATCGATCCGTCGGGCCACGCGGTGCCACTCTGGCTCGACGTGATCGCGGCCGGCGTCGCCGTGGCCTGTTACAGCGTGTTCTTCTCGACGCCGCTGAACATGCTGCCATGGCCGGTCGCGGTCGGGATGCTGGCCCATGCTCTGCGCTGGGTTGCGATCTCCGTGCTCGGCTTTGGCGTGGCAACGGGCGCGCTGGTGGCCTGCTTCGTTGTCGGCTTGCTGCTGACACCGGTTTCACGCCACCGGCATCTGCCGTTCGCCGCCATCGGCTTTGCCTCGGTCGTGTCGATGATCCCCGGCGTCTACGCCTTCAGGATGATGAGCGGGCTGCTCCAGATTGCGGATACGGCGCAAGCCACCTCCGAGCTCATCGGCGCCACCATTGCCGACGGCGTCACCGCCGTCGCCGTGATCCTCGCCATGAGCCTTGGCCTGGTCGTGCCGAAGATGGTCATCGACCGCATCGATATCAGGCGCGCACAAGTTCAGAGGAGTTGATTGCCAGCATGGTTGATCTCACCGGCTTTTTCATGGTGGGGAATTTCTGAAGGCATCCCGCAAGAATGGTCGGCACGGCACAAGCGCGCCTTTGCCCACCCTTGTAACAGCGAAACCAGCGGGCCGCCGATCCGCCGGTGGTCGCCCATTTCCAGCGGTTCCCGGATCGGCTAAGCTCGGTCTATGGCCCGTGATCACGACCATTCCCACCTGTCCGCGACCGAGCTGCGCGTACGCGCGCTGGAGACGGTTCTGCTTGAAAAGGGCTATATCGATCCTGCGGCGATCGATCTCGTGATCCAGCAATATGAGCAGAAGATCGGCCCCCGCAACGGGGCCAAGGTGGTTGCCAGGGCGTGGGTGGATCGCGACTTCAAACAAATGCTCCTGGGCGAGCCGGCGCAAACGTTCGCCTCGCTGGGATATGCCGGGATGCAAGGCGAACACACTACAGTCGTTGAGAACACACCGACGCTTCACAACATGGTCGTGTGCACGCTGTGCTCCTGCTATCCGTGGCCGCTGCTCGGGCTTCCGCCGGTGTGGTACAAATCCGCTCCGTACCGCTCGCGCGTTGTGATCGATCCTCGCGGGGTCCTTCGAGACTTCGGCATCGAGCTTCCTTCCGACACAGAAATTCGCGTATGGGACTCCACGGCGGAGATGCGCTACCTCGTCCTTCCCATGCGCCCCTCGGGCACAGAGGGATGGAACGAAGAGCAACTCGCCGCCCTCGTGACCCGAGACTCCATGATTGGTACCGGCCTTCCGGGGTTGGCGAGCGAGACCGCCCCATGAACGGCGCACATGACATGGGCGGAGTTCACGGCTTTGGTCCGGTGACGCCGGAAGCGAACGAGCCTGTCTTCCACGCCGAATGGGAAGCGCGCGTTTTCGCCCTCTTCCTCGCCTCCGGCAGGGCCGGGCAATGGAATATCGATATGGGCCGGTTCGCGCGCGAAAACCGCTCGCCCGCAGATTACGTTTCGAAGAGCTATTTTGAACTGTGGCTCGCCGGACTGGAGACGCTGCTGGCAGAGCGCGGTCTCGTGTCCGCGGATGAGATCGAGGCCGGCCGGTCCTTGCGAGAGCCAAAGAAGGTCGAGGCCATCCTGCAACACGGCAGCGTTGAGGCGATTTTCGCCCGCGGAAGGCCAACCGAGCGCCCAGCGACCGTTCCGCCGCGCTTTCGCGTCGGCGATCGTGTCAGAGCCAGGAACATCAACCCGACGACGCATACAAGGTTGCCGCGCTACGTGCGAGGCCGCATCGGAGTCATCGAACAGCTACGTGGCAGCCACGTCTTCCCGGACACAAACTCGCTTGGACAAGGCGAGAACCCGCAATGGCTCTATACCGTGCGATTCGATGCACGCGATCTCTGGGGCCCTGAAGCCGATCAAAAACTCAGGGTTTCCGTGGACGCGTGGGAGCCCTATCTGGAGCCCGCCGGCCAATCTCTTTGAGCGCGCATGCCGTCCTTGACGACGCAGATGTAGGGTGGGCAAAGCGAAGCGTGCCCACCATTCACGCGGAGACTCTGGACGGTGGGCAAGGTGCGTTCGCGCCTTCGCCCACCCTACGATCGGCGGCTAGCCGCCGGCCCAAACTTCGAGCACGCAGCGGTTCTTCGCGCCGGCTGGATCAGGCGGATTGACGCAACGATCTCAAGGCGGCACGAACTTCCGCGCTGAACAGGGCCGGTTGCTCCCACGCCGCGAAGTGACCTCCCTTGTCGACCTCGTTGAAGTAGATCAGCTTGTGATAGGCCTTCTCGGCCCAGCTCCGCGGCGCCTGATAGTTCTCGCCGGGAAAGACCGTGATGGCGGCCGGGATCGGGACATCAGCCGCTACGTAGAGATTGATCCTGTTTTCCCAATAGATCCGCCCCGACGACACACCGGTGTTGGTCAGCCAATAGAGCGTGATGTCGTCAAGCACGTCGTCACGCGTCAGATCGCCGGCCGAGTGCCCGTTCACCGTGTGACCGAATACGGCCGAGGTGATCGACGCGGCCGGCTGGTCATAGCCGTCACCATGGTCGACCATCCAGGATGCCAGCGCCACTGGGGAGTCCGCCAATCCGTAGAGCGTTTGCGGGCGCGTACCCATTTCGAGGGCGTAGGCGCGGCGCTTGGTGAATGCGAGCTTGATTTGGTCGAATGCGCGCCGTTCGCCGGCGGACAGATCGGACGGCGGCGGATCACCGGCCGCGATCATCTTGAATATCTCCGGCGGGACGGTGCCGGGCAGGTTAACGTGAATGCCCAGCAATTCCGGCGCATTGAGTTTGCCCATTTCGTTCGAGATCGGCGATCCCCAGTCGCCGCCCTGAGCCACAAAGCGCGTATATCCGAGCCGCTTCATCAGCACGACCCAGGCACGCGCGATGCGCTCCGGCCCCCAGCCGGTCTCCGCCGGCTTGCCGGAAAAGCCGTAGCCGGGCAAGGACGGGATCACCAGGTGGAATGCGTCCGACGCGCTCGCACCATTTGCGGTCGGATTGGACAGGGGATCGATGATCTTCAGTTGCTCGATGACCGAGCCGGGCCAGCCATGGGTGACGATGAGCGGCAGCGCTTTGTCATGTTTGGAACGAACGTGAATGAAATGAATGTCGAGCCCGTCAATCTCCGTGATGAACTGCGGCAAGGCATTGAGGCGCGCCTCGACCTTACGCCAGTCATAGTCGGTCTGCCAGTGCCGCACGAGCTCACGCATGGTTGCCAGCGGTACGCCCTGGGTACCGTCGGCGACGGTCTCCTTCTCAGGCCATCGGGTCGCCGCCAGGCGATGACGGAGATCGACAATATCCTTGTCCGGAATATGGATGCGGAAGGGACGGATGGCCGTATCCGTCGCAACCGTTGCAGCAGTGGCAGGGAAAACCGTTGCGGCGCCTGCCGCCGCCATTCCCATTGCGGCGGTGGCCAGCAGCTTGCGGCGGTCATGGTTTATTGTCTCGGATTCCAGCTTCAGGTTCATGTTGAACCTCCATCGTTGGAGCTGAGTCTTTCGTGAGCATGCAAGCCAGAGTTAAGAGCCGGCTTTAACCGGTGGGCACGGCGCGTTCGCACCTTTGCCCACCCGCCAAACCGAGATTATCCTCCCGCCCAGACGTCGAGCACGTAGCGGTTCTTGGTGCCCATGTCCTCGATCCAGCGTGTGCCGGCCGCCGCATCCGCATCGGTGCGTTCGCGATGGATCGCGACCAGCGCGGCCTTGACGTCGGGCTCCATCTTGCCACCGTCGCCGCAGACGAAGATGACGGCGCCCTGCTCGATCAGTTGCCACACCTTGTCGTTCTCGGCCGCGACCAGATGCTGGACGTAGGTCTTTGGGCCATCAGCGCGCGAGAAAGCTGTGAAGAGCTCGGTGATGCCATCAGCCGCAAAAACGTTCAGCTCATCGGCATAGATGAAGTCCTGCTCGGGGTGGCGGCAGCCGAAGAACAGCATGGCGGGCCCGAGCGTTGCACCCTTCGCCTTGCGCGCCGCGCGCTCCTGCAGGAAGCCGCGGAACGGCGCGAGCCCTGTGCCCGGCCCGATCATGATGATCGGCACCGTGGGATCATCTGGCAAGCGGAAGCCGGCCTTGGTCTCGCGCAGCGTGGCGTGAATGGTCTCGCCGGCCCTGCGGCCCGCGAGATAGTTCGAGCAGACGCCTTTATAGATGCCGCGCCCTGAGCTCGCGGCGCCCTCGACCACGCCGACGGTGACACTGCAACGCGCCGCATCGCCTGAAGGCGAGGACGAGATCGAATAATAGCGCGGCGCGAGCAAGGTCAGCATTTCGAGATACGCGTGGAACGGCAATTCGCAGGCGGGATGCTCCTCCAGCAGGTTGAACACCGATTTGCGCTTGTTCAGGACTTCCATGCGGTAGCGTTCGGCGGAGGCCGCGTCCTCGCCGACATAGGCGAGCAGCTTTGGCTTGGTCACCGGGCAACGCGTCTGCTCCGACATGATCTGGATCTGCTTGCGCGTGGCGACCTGCTGCAGCTCGACGAATTCCGTGAGCAGCCGGCCAACCGAGACGGCCTCGCCGACCGGCAATTGCGCGCGACGTCCTTCGGAGACCTGCAAGCGGATCTGGTCCGCCGGCAGGAAGCCGAAGCGGCGCGCGACGTGATCGACCAGCGTCGGGTCGTTGCGCGGGACCACGCTGAGGTGATCGCCGACGCGATAGGTCTGGCCGGCGGGAAGCTCGACCTCGATATGCCGGGTCGAGCGGTCGGATGCATCCGGCCCCTCGTGGTTCTGCAGCTCGTTATTGACCAGCACCTTCATCGCCGAGGCGCCGCCGAGCGTCGCGATCGCGGAGACTGCGCTCGGGGCCATCGGCTCGATCCGGTACAGTGGCTCGTCGGCGGCGTCGCGGCTGAAGGATGATTCGAGCCCGAACGCCTTCACCGCGGCCGGTGCGAGACGCTTGAACCAGTCGTCGAACTGGCCATCGAGGTCGCTTCTCGCATCACCCTCGCCGCGGGTATAAAGACTGCGCGCGCCTGACGCCGCGAGCTGCTCGTCGATCAGCCGCGGGATCGACTGATAGGTCGCAGCCCAGTCGCTGTTGCCGCAACCGAACACCGCGTAGTTGACGCCACTGAGCGCGTCTTTCGGTAAATCGCCGTGCAGCCATTTGACGAACTGCGTGGCGTTGTCCGGCGGCGCGCCGTTGTAGGAGGCGCAGAAGATCAGAACGCCGCCTTCTTTTGGCAACTTGTTCACACACTCGTCGAGCGGCGCAAGCCGCGTGGCAAAGCCGTTGACTTCGGCCAGATCGGCGACGCGCGTGGCGAGGTCTTCCGCTGTGCCCAGGTTCGAGCCATAGAGCACGAGCAGCGGCGTATTATGGCTCGGGCGCGTGCGGGTGCGCGGCGCGGAGGCCGTGCTCACCGCTGCCGCAGGCGCAGCCCCCGCAAATGCACCGCGCTCCCTGTCCTCGCGCGGCCGCACCTTGATCCTGAAACCCTCGGGCTTGATCGTCAGCGTTTCCTTCAGATGCATCTGGTAGCGATGCGGATCGATCAATTTGAAGCGCTGCAAGACCATGCCGATCGCAAGCGCCGCCTCATGCATGGCAAAGCCGCGCCCGATGCAGGCGCGCTGGCCATTGCCGAACGGCTTCCAGGCATTGACCGGCCGCGCGGCCTCCGCCTCGCGGCTGAAATTCTCAGGGTTGAAGGCATCGGGGTTGGGACCCCAGACCGAGGGATCGCGATGCAGCGCCGTCACCAGGATGGTGACGAAGGTGCCCTTCTTGAGCTTGTACTTGCCGCCGCCGATGCTCTCGTCCTTGAGCGGCGAGATGCCATAGGCCGGCGCCGGCGGCCACAGCCGCAGCGCTTCCTTGAGGATCTGTGTGATGTAGCCGAGCTGGGTGACCTGCTGATAGGTCGGCTTCACGTCGAGGTCAGGACCGAGCACACGGTCGACTTCCTCGTAGGCTTTCCTCAATATGTCCGGGTGCTTCAACAGCGCATAGAGCGTGTAGGACAAGAGCCCGCTGGTGGTCTCATGGCCTGCGATCAAAAACGTGTTGATCTGGTAGCGGATGTTGACGTCGTCGAGCTGCTCGCCGGTCGTGCGGTCGACGCCGGTCATCATGGCGGCGAGCATGTCCTTCTTGTCCTCAGTGGCTGCCGTGTTGCGGCGGCGCTCGGCAACGATCTCGTCGACCATCTTGTTCATGAAGGCGACGTCGCCGGCCATCTCGCGACGCCGCTTCTGCATCCACAAATTCTCGAACGGCAGGCCACGAGTCATCATGATGGTCTCGAGCGAGCGCACCAGTGACTCGACGAAGGGATGATAATCGCGCCGGTAGAACGAATTGAAGCGGTAGTCGAAGCCGCAGAGCCCGATGGTGTCGAGCGTCAGCGCTGTCATGTCGTGGACGACGTCGATCTCGTCATCGGCGTTGAGCCGCTCCCATTTCTTCACGAGCTGCTCGGCGATATCGACCATGCTCGGGTGATAGGACTGCATGGCGCGGTTGCCGAAGGGTGTCAGCAGGATGTTGTGCGCCTTGCTCCAGTTCGGCTCATTGGTGTCGGCCGTGAACAACCCGTCGCCGCCGACCGCGCGCACGCGCCGCAGCGCGCCGCGCACCACCTTGTCGAACCGCTTCTCGTCGGAGAGCTCGTCGACGAGGTCGTGGCCCGAAGCCACCACGATCGGCGCACCCATCATGTCGAGCCAGAAGATCGGCCCCAGCTCCTTGGTGAGCCGCGTGAGGTTCTGGATCGGCGCGGAGGGGTCGAGGGACAGCATGTTGCCGACCACCGGCTTGGCCGGCGGTTGCGGGATCGGGTTCAGTCGATTCTTTGATGGCATTGCTCGTGTGTGTCCCCTGCCTCACTCGTCATTCCGGGGCGCGCGAAGCGCGAGCCCGGAATCCATAACCACAGCCATTTCTTGTCGGCACCTTAGTTCACCATCTTTCCAAACCACGCCGGCCTGTGGTTATGGATTCCGGGCTCAGCCCTTCGGGCTGCCCCGGAATGACAGCCTATCCAAACCGCTTCCTTCGCCACTCGATCAGCTTGGCACTCACCTCTTCCGGCTTCTCCTGCTGCGTCCAATGACCGCTGTCGCGAACCAGATATTTTTCCAGGTCGGGTACCAGCTTCTCCATGCCGTCGGCGGCCGAGGGCGGCAGCACGGCGTCGTTCTCGGCCATGATCATCAAGGCCGGCACGCGCACGGTGTGATCGAGCCCGTCCGAGCGCTGCCAGTTGCGGGTAAAATTCCGATACCAGTTGATGCCGCCGGTGAAACCGGTCTTGGAGAAGGTGTCGACGAACAGCTTCTTCTCTTCGGCCGACAGGATCGGCGTGCGCGGATCGTGCCTCGCGTCGTAATTCGCGATCATCTGCGGGAAGGCCAGGTTGATCCGCGGCGAAGCACCGATACCGGCGATCGGCTCCTCCGGCGGCGCGTCCAGGGCTCGCGCGGCCGGCTTGCGCATGAAGGCGTCAAAGGTCTGTTCGACGCGGCTGCCGAAAATCCGGTCCGGTTCGCGCGCGGAGTCCTGGAACTGCACGATGTACATGTGATCGCCGAAGCGCTGGCGGAACCGCTCGATCGGATCGATTGGGGAGCGCGGCAAATGCGGCGTGTTCACCCCAACCACGCCGGCCACGCGCGAGGCGTGCCGCAGCGGCATCTGCCAGACGACAAAGCCGCCCCAGTCATGGCCGACGAAAATCGCCTTGTCGATTTTCAGATGATCGAGGAGGCCTACGAGATCTCCGGTGAGATGCTCCATGTCGTAATCCTCGACCGGCTCGGGCCGGTCGGTCGCGCCATAGCCGCGCTGGTCCGGCGCGATGACGCGGATGCCGGCTTCGCTCAGCGCCTTGATCTGGTGACGCCAGGAGAACGCCAGCTCCGGCCAGCCATGGCAGAGCACCACCGGCGGCTTGTCGCCCTTCGGGCCGGCATCGTAATAGCCCATCCGAATCCCGTTCGTCTTTGCGAACGCGAGCTCAGGCATTTCAATCATCGGTCTCGTCCTTATTCGGCCGCGCCTTTGACATCGGCTGCCGGCGGCGCGTAGGCCGCTTCCAGCGCAGCAAACTCCTCCGGCAGCATGGCGCAGAGCACCTCGACATGCGGGATGATATTGGCGCCGGCGATGAAGCCGAAATCGAGCTGATCACGATAGCTCTGCACGGTGATGTTGAGCGCGATCCCGTGGGTCGAGATCGACACCGGGAAGATGTGCAAGAGCTCGGCGCCGGCGGCATAGAGCGTCTGCCGCGGCCCGGGCACGTTGGAGACGGTGATATTGGCCGACGGCGGCAGCACGTCCGACAGACTCGAGCGACTGTAGAGCAGCGCCAGTATCTGCGTCAGGATCGGCGTGCCCAGCATCGAGATGTTGGAGACCTGCGGCATCAGTGCGCGCAGGGGATGCGACATCTCCTTGGACTTGGTCGACTGCGCGATGATGGTCTCCAGCCGCGTCCGCGGATCCTCGACATTGGTCGCGATCGAGCAGATCATGCCGAACACCTGGTTGTTGGAGTCGGTGTTGCCCTCCTCGCGCAGCGAGATCGGCACCGCCGCCGTCAACGACTTGTTCGGCAGCGCGCCGTGTTGCAGGAGATAGCGCCGCACCACGCCGGAGGCGAGCGCCAGCACCACGTCATTGAGCTTGCCGCCGGATGCCTTCGCCAGCGCCTTCGCCTTCGACAGCGAGATCGAGGTGCCGGCAAAGCTGCGCTCCGACGAGATCGATTTGTTCAGCATGGTCGGCGGCGACATCATGCTGGCGAGACTTTCGCGCGATTTCGGATCGGAAATCTTGCCGACCACGTCCGAGACGCTTTTGAGCATGGTCGGGAGGCTGCCGGCAAAGCGCACCGCGCTTTCGATCTGGTACATCGCATTGTCGAACAGGATCGAGCCGATGTCGCTCTTGCCCGAGCGCGGCAGCTCGATGCCCTTGGCGGCGGCCGCAGCATCGAGCGGCTGGGTCCAGAGCTGCTGATAGGAATCAAGCAGATTGGCGGCGATGTCGCGCGGCTCCTGCTCGACCTTCGCCCTCGCGGCTGGCGGCTCGACCTTCCGCGGCACCGGCGAGATGTCGTAGATCATATTGGTCAGCGCCGCGCCGGCGCCGCCGTCGATGCAGGCATGGTGCATCTTGGAATAGAGCCCGATCTCGTTGTCCTTCATGCCCTCGAAGACATAGAACTCCCAGAGCGGACGGGCGCGGTTGAGCAGCTTGGCATGCATCCAGCCGACGATGCGCTCCAGCGTGGCGCGGTCGCGCGGCGCCGGCAGGCTGCCGCGGAAGATATGGCGGTCGATGTCGAACTGGTCGTCCTCGACCCAGGAGGGATGGTCGATATCGAGCGGCGCCTTCTCCAGCCGCGCCTTCAAAATCGGCGCGATGTGCAGGCGCGAGGCGATCATCGCCTTGAACTCTTCGAAGAAGTCGCCCTTGTAGTCGTCAGGCAGGCGGAAGATCGCCATGCTGCCGACATGCATCGGCATCTCCGGCGTCTCCAGGTACAGAAACGACGCGTCCAGCGAGGACAGTTTCTTGCCGTCACCCATGCTTCCCTCCCGAAACAACGCACCGGTGCGTTCGCACTTCTGGCGCCTGTGATCTACGCATGATCTTTCGGAAAAACCGCTACACACTTTTCCGGATCATGCGCCGGGCGATTGTGCCTGTTCTGAGGGCGTATAGGCAATGGCAAAAGGACGCCGCCGGCCGGCGGTGCGGACACAAAGGGCGGAGGGCAACCGGCGCTTGGGCTGCGGTTGGTTCGCTCCCCCTGGCTTACTTCTTCTTGCCGTCTCCGCCGGTGAGCGCGCCGAGCCCGATCATGCTGGTAAACATATCCTGCATCCGCTCGGCCAATCTGGGGTCGAACGTGAACCAGGTCTGCATCAGCGATTCCGGCGATACCTTGTCGATATTGGACATCATCTGCTGCTGCAGCTTGTCCATCACGGCGGTCTGCATGGGCTGAAGGTCGGGCAGGCCGAAGAACTGCCTGGCTTCCAGGGGCGTGCAGTCGATCTCGATATTAACCTTCATTTCCGCTCCTGACCGCGCTTTTGACTGAGGTGCAGTATCACAACACCCGGCGCTGCGGCGCAAGCGAGCAGGTGCCCTGCCGCAACACATCCGGCCATCAATTCCAAAGTATAGTCAACCATGGTCAACCAAACCGCTTTGCCGCGCTGCGGCGTCCCCGCCATCCGGCTCGGCTTTTGCATAAAACGGCTTGCGGGGCCGGCTGGGTCCGGCAACATTATTTCCATCCAACGCACGGACAGCGGAGCGCCGACATATGTCAGTTCGCCATACCCTGTTTGCAGTGACCCTCCTTCCCCTCTGCGCTGTCCTGGTGTCGCCGGCCGCAAGCCAAACCTTGCGCTACGCCAACCAGGGCGAGCTCAAATCGCTCGATCCCTACACCCTCAACGAATCGACCACCCACGCCCATCTCGGCCAGATCTATGAAGGCCTGACCACGCGCGACAAGGACCTGAAGATCATCCCGGCGCTGGCGGAAAGCTGGGAGACGCCGGAACCGACGCGCTGGCGCTTCCATCTGCGGCAAGGGGTGAAATTCCAGAACGGCGATCCCTTTACCGCCGACGACGTGCTGTTTTCGGCCGACCGCGTCCGCGCCAACGGCTCGAACCTGCTGAGCCGCCTCGATCCCGACGTGAAGCTCGTCAAGGTCGACGACTACACCGTGGATTTCGTCCTGACCAAGCCCAATCCCATCCTCACCGCGCAATGGGATACCTGGTACATCATGGACAAGAAGTGGTGCGAGGAGAACAACGCGGTCGCGCCGACGCCGGCCGCGGCGACGACCCCGAGCTATGCCTCGCTGCATGCCAACGGCACCGGAGCTTTCTCGGTCGAGAGCCATCAGCCCGGCATCAAGACCGTGTTCAAGGCCAATCCGAACTGGTGGCGCAAGCCCGAACATAACCTGAAGGAGATCATCTTCACGCCGATCGCCAACGAGGCGACGCGGGTCGCGGCGCTGCTCTCGGGCGAGGTCGACCTGATCGAGCCGGTGCCGCTGCAGGACATCGCGCGGGTCAACGCCAGCCCGAATGCGCAGGTGCTTACCGGACCCGAGATACGAACGATCTATCTCGGCATGGACCAGGCCCGCGACGAGCTGCTCTACTCCAACGTCAAGGGCAAGAACCCGTTCAAGGACATCCGCGTCCGCGAAGCCTTCTATAAGGCGATCGACGTCGAGGCGATCAAGACGCGGGTGATGCGCGGCATGTCGACGCCGTCGGCACTGATGATCGCGCCGGAACTGTATCCGCTGTCGAGAGAGTTCATGCGGCCGAAGGCCGATCCCGACGCCGCCAAGAAGCTTCTGGTCGATGCGGGCTACCCTGATGGATTCGAAGTCACGATGGATTGCCCGAACGACCGCTATGTCAACGACGCCGCGATCTGCCAGGCCATCGTCGGCATGCTCGCGCGCATCGGCGTCAAGGTCGATCTGCTGGCGCAGCCGAAGGCGCTGTATTTCGCCAAGATATTGAAGCCCGGCGGTTACAAATCGTCGTTCTACCTGCTCGGCTGGACACCCGGCACGCTCGACTCTCACAACGTGATGCATGACATCATGGGTTGCCGCGACGTGCCTGGTTCGCCCCGCGGCGAGACCAATGTCGGCGGCTACTGCAACAAGGAATTCGATCGCCTGACCGACGAGGTACTGCAGGAGACCGACATGACCAAGCGCAATCTGCTGATCAAGCAGGCCTTCGAGATCGCAATCAAGGACTACGCCTTCATCCCGCTGCATCAGCAGTCGCTGGCGTGGGGCGTCTCGAAGAAGCTCAAAGTCGTGCAGCGCGCCGACAACCAGGTGCTGCCGTACTGGATGGTGAAGCAGGAGGAGTGAGTCAGTCCATCTTCAAAGATCAAAGCAATCCGGAAAGCCTGATAAGCAAGTCGCTCACGTCTTTCAGCTCTCGCGACTCGAGACCTTCATCAAACCACGCGTAAACCGTTCCGAGAGCGTCGAAGGCTTCCTTCTCACGCCCTTTGTCCGTATACAGCTTCGCCAGGCTGGTCGCGGCCCGGAGCTCCAGCATCTTTG
>DATHMA010000108.1:0-3738 GCA_035487555.1 Bradyrhizobium sp.
GCCGCTTTGGCCGCAGTCGATTCCGGCGACCGCAAGCGTTTCTATCTCGGCGCCGATGACGCGCCGATCGCACAGGAGAGCCACGATGGCCACTTTGACCGAGTGGAGAGTGCCGCCCGCCTTCCAGCCTCGCTCCGCCGACTACAGTTTCGATCTCGATCACGCGCTTGCGTCGGTGGTCGGGCTGCATTCGATCATCCCGCAGGATGCCTTCACCGCGGAGACGCTGGGCACCGAACGCGCCGGCAACGGCGTCGTGATCGACGACGGGCTGGTGCTGACCATCGGCTATCTCATCACCGAGGCCGAGGCGGTCTGGCTGCATCTCGGCGACGGCCGCGTAATGGAAGGACATGCGCTCGGGTTCGATGCCGTGACCGGCTTTGGGTTGGTGCAGGCGCTCGGCCACCTCGATATCGATCCGCTGCCGATCGGCTCCTCGGCCGCGACCAAGATCGGCGATCGTGTCGTGGTCGGCGGCGCCGGCGGCCGCACGCGATCGGTCGCGAGCCAGATCGCCGCCAAACAGGAATTCGCCGGCTACTGGGAATATCTTCTGGATGAAGCGATCTTCACCCATCCCGCGCATCCGAACTGGGGCGGCACCGGCCTGATCTCGGATAAGGGCGAATTGATCGGGATCGGCTCGTTGCAGCTCGAGCGCGAGCGCGCCGGCAAGGCCGAGCACGTCAACATGATCGTGCCGATCGATCTGCTCACGCCCGTGCTCGACGATCTGCGCCGTTTCGGCAAGGTGAGCCGGCCGGCGCGGCCGTGGCTCGGCATGTATTCGACCGAGATCGACAACCGCGTCGTGGTGATCGGCATTTCCGGCAATGGCCCGGCGGCACGCGCCGAACTCAAGGCCGGCGACGTGATCCTCGCCGTCAAGGGCGAAAAGGTCACGAGCCTGGCCGGCTTCTATCGCAAGCTCTGGGCGCTCGGCGCGGCCGGCGTCGACGTGCCGCTCACCGTGCATCATGAGGGCGTCACCTTCGATGTCACGCTGGCCTCGACCGACCGCACCCGGCTGCTGAAGGGCCCGCGCCTGCATTGATAAGAGCCGCAGCGAAAGAGTGAAGCGATGAGCGAGGCCGTGGTGGACGACATCGTGGCCGTGCTGCCGCCGTTGTTGCAATCGCTGGAAGCGCTCGCCCATGTCGCGCGTCATTTGCATCCTCCGGTGTTCGGCCGCGTGATGCACGAGATCGGCACGCCGGAAGAAGCACTTCGAGCGGCGCGCGCGCAACTCGGAGAATGGCCGGAAAATTTCGCGGACGTGCGCAAATCGCTCGACGTCGCGAGCGACGCGGCGCTGACCGCTTTCGCCGGCCTTCGCGACGTGCAGAACGGCAATGGCGACTTTGTCGCGGTGATACGCGCGCTTCGCTATATGCCGCGCGCACAGGAAGCGCTCTATCCGCTCGCGGCTAAATTCCCGCCGGTCAGCGACTTCTTTCTCGATCCGGCGCTCCGCGACGATGAAGATATCAAGGCGAAGCTGGCGCAGCCCGAGACTGCCATGACCGCCGTCATCCACGGCGACGACAAGCCCGGCAGTCGCGGCAGCTTCTCGCTCTACGTTCCCGAATATTACACGCCCGATCGCGCCTGGCCGTTGGTGGTGGCGCTGCATGGCGGCAGCGGCAATGGCCGCAATTTCCTCTGGAGCTGGCTGCGCGATGCGCGAAGCTTCGGCGCCATCCTGGTCGCACCCACCGCGACGGGGTCGACCTGGGCGTTGATGGGCGAGGATGGCGACACGCCGAATCTGGATCACATCCTGGATTCGGTGCGCAGCCGCTGGAACATCGATCCAAACCGGATGCTGCTCACCGGCATGAGCGACGGCGGCACGTTCTGCTATGTCACCGGGCTCGAGCAAACGTCCCCCTTCACGCATCTTGCGCCGGTGGCAGCAACTTTTCATCCGCTGATGGCGGAGATGGCCAATGCCGATCGGTTGCGGGGTCTGCCGATCTTTCTCGTCCATGGCAAGCTCGACTGGATGTTTCCGGTGCAGGTCGCGCGTCACACCAGGGAAGCGCTGGCGGCGGCCGGTGCTGACGTCATCTATCGCGAGATTGACGACCTCAGCCATTGCTATCCGCGCGAGGTCAATGCGGAGATGCTGCGCTGGCTAAACGGTACTTGAGCGAAGGGCCGGCGCCGCCGGCCCAACACTTCAGCCATTGTTCCGTGGATGAAGCAGGTCGGAAAATCCGACCCGGTGCAGCATCTCACTGCGAACCCGATCGATCACGCCGAACGCAACATCGGCACCATCCTGCGTCGGATCGATATGCACGCGGAACGGCCGTTGGCCAAAGGGCGTATCCACCACCTCGACAATGGCGTCCGCAACCAATGCGGCGTCTGCATCGGCCGGCACGATGGCCGAAAATGCCTTCATGATTTGCTCACCGAAGCCGGCATATGGCCCCGCCTCATATTCCGCGACACGCGCCGCGTCGGTCGGCTTGCCGGAATGGGCGAAATGATTGGTGCCGCCGGTGAAGGCGCCGGGCACGATGATCGAAGTCTCGATGCCCCAGCGCGACAATTCGCGGGCATAGACCACGGCAAGCGCATCCATGCCAGCCTTCGCCGCGAAATAGGGCGCAAGGTAAGGCGGCGTGCCGCCGGCGGAGCTGCTGCTCGAAACCCAAACCAGGAGCCCTCTGCCCTGCTTGCGCAACTGCGGCAGCGCCGCGCGGTTGACTCGCTGAGTGCTCAAGACGTTGACGTCATAGAGCTCGGCGAGTTGCTCCGGCGTGAACGCTTCCGCCGGGCCGAACACCATGTGACCGGCATTGTGCATGACGACATCGAGACGGCCCTGCTCGGCGACAATTTTCGCGATCGCCGCGTCGGCCGATGCCTGCGAGCCGACATCAAGCTCAAGCGCGCGCAGATCGACCTGGTTGCCGCGGGCAAATTTCTCGACATCGGCGACGACATCAGCGTTGCGCCCCGTCGTCTCGCGCATCGAGGCGTAGACGATGTGGCCGGCCTTGGCGAGCGCATTGGCAGTCAGGCGGCCGAAACCACTCGACGCACCGGTGATGACAATGACCTGTTTCATGACACGTGATCCTTTTTGTTCGGTTGCGGTTTCGTCGTTCAAACCATGCCGCCATTGGCGCGCAGCACCTGGCCATTGATCCAGCCGCCATCCGGTCCGACCAGGAAAGCGACCGCCGAGGCGATGTCTTCCGGGGTGCCGAGGCGCTCCAACGGATTCATCTTGGCGAAACGCTCGATCAATTCCGGCGACTTGCCGTGCAGGAACAGTTCGGTGCCGACCGGTCCGGGTGCGATCGCGTTGACGCTGATGTCGCGGCCGCGCAGCTCCTTGGACAGGATCGCGCTCATGGTCTCGACCGCCGCCTTGGTGGCGGCATAGACGCCATAGCTCTCCGTCTTCAGACCGACCACGCTGGTCGAGAAGTTGACGATGCGTCCGCCGTCGCGCAGGCGCCGTGCGGCTTCGCGCAGCGTGTTGAACGTGCCCTTGAGATTGATCGCGATGTGCTGGTCGAACAGCGCATCCTCGCTGTCGGCGAGCTTGGCGAGCTTCATGATGCCCGCATTATTGACGAGCACGTCGACGCCGCCGAAGGCAGTTTCCGCTGCGTCGAACATGCGCCGCACCGCATTCGGGTCGCTGACATCGGCTTGCGCGGTCAAGGCGCGGCCGCCCTTGCGCTCGATGCGCTGCGCCACGGCTTCGGCGGA
>DATHMA010000109.1:0-21485 GCA_035487555.1 Bradyrhizobium sp.
CTGGCGCAGGGCAATTACGCCGACCTCTCCAAGGACGAGCGGGTCAAGGAAGCCTATCTGGGGGCTGGTCATGCCTGAGGTGAAAATGGCTGAGGCGCCCGCTGCCAACCCGGCCGCTGCCGAGGTTCTCAACGTCCAGAACCTCGAAGCCTGGTACGGTGAGTCCCACATCCTTCACGGCATCAATTTTGGCGTGAAGGCCGGCGAGGTCGTGACCCTGCTCGGGCGCAACGGCGCCGGCAAGACCACGACGCTCAAGTCGATCATGGGCATCATCGCCAAGCGCACGGGCTCGATCCGCTTTAACAACAGCGAGATCATCCGCGCGTCCTCCGACCGCATCGCGCGGATGGGCGTCGCCTTCTGCCCGGAAGAGCGCGGCATCTTCGCCAGCCTTGACGTGCGCGAAAACCTGATGCTGCCGCCGGTGGTAAAGCAGGGCGGGGGGCTCACGCTCGACCAGATCTTCGACCTGTTCCCGAACCTGAAGGAACGGCTCAAGAGCCAGGGCACAAAACTTTCCGGAGGCGAACAGCAGATGCTGGCGATCGCCCGCATCCTGCGCACCGGCGCGACCTTCCTGATGCTGGACGAGCCGACCGAGGGGCTTGCGCCCGTCATCATCCAGCAGATCGGCCACACCATTGCGCGGCTGAAGAAGGAGGGCTTCACCATCCTCCTGGTCGAGCAGAATTTCCGCTTCGCCGCGACGGTCGCCGATCGCTACTACATCGTAGAGCACGGCAAGATCATTGACGGTTTTGCCAATTCCGAGCTCTCCGCGAACATGGACAAGCTGCATACTTATCTCGGTGTTTAACAAGAAGAAGAGGAAACCACCCATGAAGAAATCAATTGCGTCGCTCCTCCTCGGCACTGCGCTCTCGCTGATCGCCGCGGGTGCCGCGTCGGCGCAGGACAAGGTCGTCAAGATCGGCTCGCTGTCGGACCAGTCCGGCCTTTATGCCGATCTCGGCGGGCCCGGCTCGACGCTCGCCGCCCAGATGGCGGTGGAGGACTCCGGTCTTGTGGCCAAGGGCTGGAAGATCGACGTCATCGCGGGCGATCACCAGAACAAGCCCGACGTCGGCGTCAACGTCGCCCGGCAGTGGTTTGACATCGACAAGGTCGACGTCATCGTCGACGTGCCGAACTCTGGCGTCGCGCTCGCCGTCAGCAACCTGGTGAAGGAAAAGAACGGCGTCTTCCTTAATTCCGGTGCGGGCACTTCCGATCTCACCAACGCCCAATGCACGCCCAACACGATCCATTGGAGCTACGATACCTACACGCTGGCACACGGCACCGGCACGGCGCTGACCAAGGCGGGCGGCGACACCTGGTTCTTCGTCACCGCCGACTACGCCTTCGGCGCGGCGCTGGAGCGCGACACCACCGCGGCCGTGCAGTCGCTGGGCGGCAAGGTGCTCGGCGGCGTCAAGGCGCCGCTCTCGACCTCGGATTTCTCCTCCTTCCTGCTGCAGGCCCAGGCTTCCAAGGCCAAGATCATCGGCCTCGCCAACGCCGGCGCCGACACCACCAACTCGATCAAGCAGGCGGCCGAGTTCGGCATCACCCAGAGCGGCCAGAAGCTCGCGGCGCTGCTCTTGTTCATCACCGACGTGCATTCGCTCGGCCTGAATGTCGCTAAGGGGTTGAACTTCACCGAAACCTATTACTGGGACCTCAATGACGGCACCCGCGCCTTTGCCAAGCGGTTCCAGGAGCGGGCGAAGAACCACGCGATGCCGACCATGGTGCAAGCCGGCGTCTATGCGAGCCTGATCCATTACTTCAAGGCGCTGGAGGCACTGGGCGGCAATCCGCATGACGGCGCCAAGGTCGTTGCCAAGATGAAGGAAATGCCAACCGACGATGCTCTGTTCGGCAAGGGCGAGATCGAGCCGAACGGCCGCACCATTCACCCGGCCTATCTGTTCGAGGTGAAGCAGCCTTCCGAATCCAAGGGGCCCTGGGATTACTACAAGCTGGTCGCGACCATTCCGGCGAACGAAGCCTTCACGCCGCTCGACAAGAGCACCTGTCCCTTGCTGAAGAAATAAGCCCTGACGCCGCCGGCGCGTGAAAACGCCGGCGGCTGGTTGAAACACAGGAACGAGCGCGAGAACGATCGATGGCGGCTCTCTATGCACAGCTTCTGGTGGGACTGATCAACGGCTCGTTCTACGCGCTGCTCAGCCTTGGCCTTGCCGTCATCTTCGGCATGCTCAATATCATCAATTTCGCCCATGGCGCGCTCTACATGATGGGTGCGTTCTGCGCCTATTTCCTGCTCAACCTGACCGGCCTCGGTTATTGGTGGGCGCTGCTCATCGCGCCCATCATCGTCGGCATCTTCGGCATGATCCTGGAGCGGACCATGCTGCAATGGCTGGCTGGGCTCGATCACCTCTATGGCCTGCTGCTCACTTTCGGCATCGCCCTGATCGTGCAGGGCGTCTTCCAGAACTATTTCGGCTCCTCGGGCCTGCCTTACGCCATTCCCGATGAGCTGAAGGGAGCCACCAATCTCGGCTTCATGTTCCTGCCGATCTACCGCGGCTGGGTCGTGATCTTCTCGCTGGTCGTGTGTCTTGCCACTTGGTTCCTGATCGAGAAGACGCGCCTCGGCGCCTATTTGCGCGCCGCCACCGAAAACCCGACCTTGGTGCGTGCCTTCGGCATTAACGTGCCGCGCATGATCACGCTCACTTACGGGCTCGGCGTCGGCCTGGCCGCGCTCGCCGGCGTGCTGTCGGCGCCGATCAACCAGGTGCGGCCGCTGATGGGCGCCGATCTCATCATCGTGGTGTTCGCCGTGGTGGTGATCGGCGGTATGGGTTCGATCATGGGCTCGATCATCACCGGCTTTGCGCTCGGCGTGATCGAGGGACTGACCAAATATTTCTATCCCGAGGCTTCCAACACCGTGGTCTTCGTCCTGATGGTGCTGGTGCTGCTGGTAAAGCCGACGGGATTGACGGGAAGGGCGACCTGACATGACGGCATTGACCGACGACACCTTGCCGGTGACCCCGCGCGCGATGCGCGACGAGATGATCGTGTTCGCGGTCATGGCGGTGCTGCTGGCAACCGTGCCCTTCACCGGTATCTATCCGTTCTTCGTGATGCAGGCGCTGTGCTTTGCGCTGGTTGCGTGCGCGTTCAACCTCCTGATCGGCTATGGCGGCCTGCTGTCGTTCGGACACGCGATGTTCCTCGGCACCGCCGGCTATTGCAGCGCGCATGCGCTGAAGGTGTGGGGGCTGGAGCCGTTGCTCGGCATTCTGGTCGGCACCGCGGCGGCCTTCGCGCTCGCGATCATCACCGGCTATATCTCGATCCGCCGCCAGGGCATCTATTTCTCGATGATTACGCTGGCGCTGTCGCAGCTGCTCTACTTCATCTATCTGCAGACACCGTTCACCCATGGTGAGGACGGCATCCAGGGCATCCCGCAAGGGAAGATGCTCGGCGTCCTCGACCTGTCGAAGCCGACCGTGCTCTACTATGTCGTGCTGGTCGGCTTCCTGGCCGGCTTCCTCCTGATCTTCCGCATCATCAATTCGCCGTTCGGCGAGGTGTTGAAATCAATCCGCGAGAACGAGCCACGCGCGATCTCGCTGGGCTACAAGACAGACCAGTACAAGCTGCTCGCCTTCATCCTGTCCGGCACCATCGCCGGCTTCGCCGGCGCGCTGAAAGTATTCGTGGCCCAGAACGCCTCGCTGACCGATGTGCACTGGAGCCAGTCGGGCGAGATCGTGCTGATGACGCTGGTCGGCGGGCTCGGCACGGTGTTCGGTCCCGTGGTCGGCGCCTTCGTGATCATCGCCATGCAGCAGTATCTGGCCGGGTTCGGCCAGTGGGTGACGGTGATCCAGGGCGTGATCTTCGTCTCCTGCGTGCTGCTGTTCCGCCGCGGCCTGATCGGCGAGATCGCGCATTTCTTCAAGCGCTCGCTGTAAGCGGCCGATTTTTCAGCCGTTTTGGCAATCCACAAAGCGGTGGATGACCGCGATTTGGCGCCTCGGCCAGGGGCCTTTCCAGCCAATTCAATATATGACAGTTCTGTGACGGGTCGTTCAGGCGGCCGTTCCAGAACGATGGATGACTCATGTTCCGTTGGTTTCGTGCCTTTCTCCCGAAGGAAGAGCGGTTCTTCGACCTCTTTGCCCGCCACGCGGTGGTCGTCGCCCAGGGTGCCCGCGCCTTGCAGGACATGCTGAAGGGGGGCGACGAGACGCCGGTCTACTGCCAGCGCGTCAACCAGTTCGAGAACGACGCCGACGGCATCACCCGCGAGGTACTGACTGCGGTCAGACGCACCTTCATCACGCCGTTCGACCGCGGCGACATCAAGAACCTGATCACCGCGATGGACGACGCCATCGACCAGATGCAGCAGACCGCCAAGGCCGTGCTGCTGTTTGAGGTGCGCGAGTTCGAGCCGTTGATGCGCGAGATCGGCACGCTGCTCGTCGAGTGCGCCGACCTCGTCGGCCGTGTGCTGCCGCTGTTGCAGTCGATCGGCGACAACGTTTCGATGATCACCGCGATCACGGAAGAGTTGACCAAGCTCGAGGGACGTGTCGACGACCTCCACGACATCGGCCTGCGCGAGCTGTTCCTCAAGCATCGCAACGCCAACACCATGGACTTCATTATTGGCGCGGAGATCTACGATCACCTGGAGAAGGTCGCCGACCGTTTCGATGACGTCGCCAACGAGATCAGTTCGATCATGATCGAGATGGTCTAGGGCCAGGGGCGCGCTGTGGAAACCACGCTTGGCCTACCGGTGCTGACAGGCTTGATCGCCGTTGCGCTTGTGTTCGACTTCCTCAACGGATTGCACGACGCAGCCAATTCGATCGCGACCATCGTCTCGACACGGGTGCTGCGGCCGCAATATGCGGTGTTCTGGGCGGCGTTCTTCAATTTCGTGGCTTTTGCCGTGTTCGGCCTCAACGTCGCCCACACCATCGGCACCGGTATCATCGACCCGTCCGTCGTCGACACCCAAGTGATCTTCGCTGCGCTGATCGGCGCCATCGTTTGGAACCTTGTCACCTGGGCGCTGGGCATTCCCTCGTCGAGCTCGCACGCCTTGATCGGCGGGCTGGTCGGAGGCGGTATGGCCAAAGCCGGCATTTCGGCGGCGGTCTGGAGCGGATTGTCGAAGACGCTGGCGGCCATCGTGTTGTCGCCGGTGATCGGCTTCGTGCTGGCGATGTTCCTGGTGGCCGGCGTGTCCTGGATCTCTGTGCGCTCCACGCCGTTCACGGTCGATCGCGCCTTTCGCGTGCTGCAATTCGCCTCGGCCTCGCTCTATTCGCTCGGCCATGGCGGCAACGACGCGCAGAAGACCATGGGCATCATCGCGGTGCTGCTGTTCTCGCAAGGCAAGCTCGGCACCGAGTTCTATGTGCCGTTCTGGGTGGTGCTGGCCTGCCAGGCCTCGATGGCGCTGGGCACGCTGATGGGCGGCTGGCGCATCGTGCGCACCATGGGGCTCCGGCTCACCAAGCTGACCCCGATGCAGGGATTTTGCGCCGAGACGGGCGGGGCGATCACCCTGTTCATCGCGACCGGGCTCGGGGTTCCCGTGTCGACCACGCACACGATCACCGGTGCGATCGTCGGCGTCGGCGCGGCAAGGCGCGCCTCGGCGGTGCGCTGGAACGTGGCAAGCTCGATCGTCTATGCCTGGGTGATCACGATCCCTGCCGCGGCCATCGTAGCCGCGCTCACTTATTGGGCGGTTTCGCTCTTCGCGTAAGGCGCCATTTTCGTCGAAAAACTGGTGCTTTTCCGGCGCTTTCCTATATGGAAGGGCGCTGCAATCACCCTTGATTGCCTCCTTTTTCCCTGCCAAACGCTTGCCGCCATGACCGACGTTGCCGTCACCGCCGATTCGCCGTCCCGATCGCCGCTTTCCCAGGAGGTGGCGCGGCGGCGCACGTTCGCGATCATCTCCCATCCCGACGCCGGCAAGACCACGCTTACCGAAAAGCTCCTCTTGTTCGGTGGCGCCATCAATCTCGCAGGCCAGGTGAAGGCCAAGGGCGAGCGGCGCAACACCCGTTCCGACTGGATGAAGATCGAGCGCGAGCGCGGCATCTCGGTCGTCACGTCCGTGATGACCTTCGAGTTCCAGGAGCTCGTGTTCAACCTGCTGGACACGCCGGGCCACGAGGACTTCTCGGAAGACACCTACCGCACGCTGACGGCGGTCGACTCCGCCGTGATGGTGATCGACGCGGCCAAGGGCATCGAGGCGCGGACGCGCAAGCTGTTCGAGGTCTGTCGCCTGCGCGACATTCCCATCATCACCTTCATCAACAAGATGGACCGCGAGAGCCGCGACACCTTCGAGCTTCTGGACGAGATCGAGAAGACGCTGGCGCTCGACACCACGCCGATGACCTGGCCGGTCGGCCGCGGCCGCGACTTCATGGGCACCTATGACGTCGTCAATGGCGGCGTGCGCCTGCTCGAGGGTGGCGGCGCCAAGACCGGGCAGGCCGAGCAGATCGACATCGCCGAGCTCGCCGGCCGCAATGCCAATCTCGATGTCGGCGCCATCAAGGACGAGCTCGAGCTGGTGCGCGAGGCCTGCAAGCCGTTCGAGCTGGGCTCGTTCCGCGAAGGCCATTTGACGCCGGTTTATTTCGGCAGCGCGCTGCGCAATTTCGGCGTCGGCGATCTGCTGGAGGGCCTCGGCAAATTCGCGCCCGCGCCGCGTGCGCAGGATTCCGACCTGCGCAAGGTCGAGGCGGCAGAGCCGCGCATGAGTGCCTTCGTGTTCAAGATCCAGGCCAACATGGATCCGAACCACCGCGACCGCATCGCCTTTGCGCGGCTGTGCTCGGGCAAGCTCAGCCGCGGCATGAAGGCGAAGCTCGTGCGCACCGGCAAGAGCATGCCGCTTGCGAGCCCGCAATTCTTCTTCGCCCAGGACCGCTCGGTGGCGGACGAGGCCTATGCCGGCGACGTCGTCGGCATCCCCAATCACGGCTCGCTTCGGATCGGCGACACGCTGACCGAGGGCGAGGAGTTGACCTTTGTCGGTGTGCCGAGCTTCGCCCCGGAAATCGTTCGCCGCGTGCGGCTGACGGACGCGATGAAGGCGAAGAAGCTGAAGGAAGCCTTGCAGCAGATGTCGGAGGAGGGCGTCGTGCAGGTGTTCCGTCCGCGCGACGGCGCACCGGCGCTGGTCGGCGTGGTCGGCCCGCTGCAGCTCGATGTGCTGAAGGCGCGGCTTGATGCCGAATATTCGCTCCCCGTCGAATTCGAGGTCAGCGAGTTCTCGCTGGCGCGCTGGGTTTCCTCCGACGACAAGAAGAAGCTGGAAGCCTTCATCTCCGCCAACGGAAGCGGCATCGCCGATGACGTCGATGGCGATCCCGTGTTCATGGCCAAGAACGAGTTCTATCTCGGCTACACCCGCGAGCGCGCCGAGGGCATCACCTTCTCCAACGTCAAGGACGTGAAGAAGCGGGCGTAAACCTCATACTCTGCTGTCGTCCCCCGCGAAGGCGGGGGATCCAGTACGCCGCGGCCTTTCGGCTCTATCACGACCGCCTCTGGAATACTGGATCACCCGCATTGCGCGGGTGATGACAGCGGAGGTAGCGACGGCGCGTTTTGCGATGAACGCGCGGTTGTGAACAGCGGAGGCCTTGATGCTGCCCGGCTGAGCTCTCATTCTCTTGGCAGCACTGTGAGGCCCGGTTCCATGCGGCGCGTTGTTTTCATTGCCGGCGTTCTACTGCTTGCCATTGCGGCGATCAGCCATGCCGATGCGCGGCGGCGCAATCAGATCAATCCGATCCCGTTCTCGCACGAGCCCTGCAGCGTGCTCGCTGACGGACCATGCACGCCGAGCTTCTGCAGCGTGTTCAATCACGGGCCATGCATTCCCGAGATCGACTATCCCTATGGCGAGAACCTGCAGGTCACGATCCAGGCTGTTCCCGCCAAGGAAGACGAGGACAAATACAAGCGGCCGGACCATGATCTCGACACCATCGGCGATCTCTTCGCCGAGCTGCGCTCCTGCTGGTCGCCGCCGCCACCGGATGTCGCGCACCAGGGCATGCAGATGTCGGTGCGTTTCAGCTTCAAGAAATCCGGCGAGATGATCGGCCCGCCGCGCCTGACGTTTTCGACCAGGGACGTGCCGGCTGACACGCGGGACACCTATCTGAAGGCAATCAATGCCTCCCTCAACGCCTGCATCCCGCTGAAATTCACCGACGGGCTCAGCGGCGCGCTGGCGGGCCGGCCGATCGCGATCCGCTATGTCGACAATCGTGAGCTGGCAAAGCCGCAGGACAAGGCACAAGACAAGCCGTAAGCCGATCCGACAATCGTCATTGCCGGGCTTGACCCGGCAATCCATCTTCAAAATAACTGCTTGTCCGCTTCGCGGACGATGGATACGCGGGTCAAGCCCGCGTATGACGATCTAGAGCGTGGCGGCGAACCGGTCGCTTCAGGGAGAACGCCGTGGGACTGTCGGTGATGATATTGGGCCTCGTGCTCTTCCTCGGCGTCCACACGCTGACGACGCAGCGCGGTTTGCGCTCGCGCTTTATCGTCTCCTGGGGCGAGGGCGGCTACAAGATCGGCTATTCGGTGGTCGCGGCCATAGGCCTCGCGCTGATCGTCTGGGGCTTCGCGCATTATCGTGCCGGCGGAGAGTATCCAGTCTGGACGCCGCCGCGCGTTCTGAAACATCTCAACATCCTGTTGATGCTGCCCGCGTCGATCCTGGTGGTTGCCGCCTATATCCGCGGGCAGATCTACGCCACGCTGAAACACCCGTTGCTTGTGGGCGTTAAATTGTGGGCGTTTGGACATCTGCTCGCCAATGGCAATCTCGGCGGCATCATCCTGTTCGGCTCGTTTCTGGCGTGGGCGGTGTTCGACCGGATTTCGCTGAAGCGCCGTGGTGATGCCGGAGGCCCGCCGATCCCGGTCGGTGGCATCGGCAATGATCTGATCGCGGTCCTGGTCGGCGTCGTGGTTTATCTCGCACTTGCCTTCGCGTTCCATCCGGTCGTGATCGGCGTGCCGGTGATGGGAAGCTAGAACATGTCGGTACAATCTGCAGTTCGGCGCAAGACGGCGCCTGATATCCGTTCCCGCAAAGGCGGCGACCCAATCGTGATGTTGACGTCCTATCACGCCCACACCGCGGCACTGGTCGATCGGCATTGCGACGTGATCCTGGTCGGCGATAGCCTCGGCAACGTCATGCACGGGTTTGAGACGACCGTGCCGGTGACGCTCGAGATGATGATCCTGCAAGGGCGTGCCGTGATGCGCGGCTCGCAACATGCGCTCGTCGTGGTCGATATGCCCTTCGGCTCCTATGAGGCGTCGAAGGAGCAGGCGTTTCACTCCGCGGTCCGCATCATGAAGGAAACCCAATGCGGCGCCGTCAAGCTCGAAGGCGGCGTGCGGATGGCCGAGACGGTCGCATTCCTTGCTGAGCGCGGCATTCCCGTGATGGGCCATGTCGGCCTCACGCCGCAGTCGATCAATACGCTCGGCTCGTTCCGCGCGCAGGGCCGCGAGCAGGGCAGCTGGGAGCCGATCGAGCAAGATGCGAAAGCGATTGCGGAAGCCGGCGCATTCTCGATCGTGATCGAGGCGGTCGCCGAGCCCCTGGCAAAGAAGATCACGCAGAGCATCGCGGTTCCAACCATCGGCATTGGTGCCAGCGCGGCCTGCGACGGCCAGGTGCTGGTGCTGGAAGACATGCTCGGACTGTCGCCGCGGACGCCGAAATTCGTGCGGCGCTATGGTAATCTCGGGCCGGCGATCGAGGCTGCGGTCAGCGACTACGCGAAAGACGTGCGCTCGCGCGCGTTTCCGGGGCCGGAGCATGTCTACGGCATGAAAGAAAAGAGCTGACCGGGGCGCTGGACGATGGACTGGTCGAACGTTGCGATACCATCCATGCGGCTCGAAGCACGCTTCGGCGATCGCGTGGTGCCAGCCTTTTGCGAACGGCCCAAGCATCTCTGGGCCATGGTCGAGCAGGCGGCCGCGCGCAATGGCGATGGCGAGGCGCTGGTTTGCGGTGACAAGCGGCTGTCGTGGCAAGAGACCATGCGGCGCGCGCAGGAGATTGCCACCGGCTTTAGCAAGCTCGGCCTGCAACGCGGCGACCGCGTCGCGCTGCTGCTCGGCAACCGCATTGAGTTTCCGCTGATCCTGTTTGCGGCGGCGCAGGCAGGCCTGGTGACGGTGCTGCTCGGCACGCGCCAGCAGAAGCCGGAGATCGCCTATGTCCTGACCGATTGCGGCGCCAGGCTCTTGATCCACGAAGCCTCGCTCGCCGAGCGCGTGCCCTACGCAAAGGACGTGCCTGAGCTCGCGCATCGCATTGTGATTGACGATGCTGCCGCGCGCTCGACCTTTGCGCGGCTCGCCGACCATCCGCCGCTGAAGGAAGCCGTCGATGTCAGCGAGGAGGACACCGCGATGATCCTCTACACCTCCGGCACGACGGGGCGGCCAAAGGGCGCGATGCTGGCCCATTGCAACATCATCCATTCTTCGATGATCTTTGCCTCCGCCATGGAGCTGACCGCGAAGGACCGCTCCATCGCCGCCGTGCCGCTCGCCCATGTCACCGGCGCCGTCGCCAACATCACCACCATGGCGGCCTGCGCCGGCACGCTGATCATCGCCGCCGAGTTCAAGGCTTCCGATTATCTCAAGCTCGCCGCGCGCGAGCACGCCACCTACACGGTGCTGGTGCCGGCGATGTATAATCTCTGCCTGTTGCAGCCCGACTTCGACAGCTACGATCTGTCCTCGTGGCGCATTGGCGGCTTCGGCGGCGCGCCGATGCCGATCGCCACCATCGAGCGGCTGGCGGTGAAATTGCCCGGCCTGAAACTGATGAATTGCTACGGCGCGACCGAGACGACATCGCCCTCCACCATCATGCCCGGCGAATTGACGGCTGATTACATCGACAGCGTCGGGCTGCCCTGTCCGGGCGCGACCATCATCGCGGTCGATGCCGAGGGCAGGGAGCTGCCGCCCGGCGAGATCGGCGAGCTCTGGATTCGCTCAGCCTCCGTCATCAAGGGTTACTGGAATAATCCGAAGGCGACCGCGGAAAGTTTCACCGCCGGCTTCTGGCATTCCGGCGATCTCGGCTCGGTCGACGCGAATAATTTCGTGCGCGTATTCGACCGGCAGAAGGACATGATCAATCGCGGTGGGTTGAAGATCTATTCCGCCGAGGTCGAGTCCGTGCTCGCCGGGCACACCAGTGTGGTCGAGAGCGCGATCATCGCAAAACCCTGTCCGGTGCTGGGCGAGCGCGTCCACGCCGTGGTGGTGACGCGCGAGAGCGTCTCCAGCGATATCTTGCGTGCCTGGTGCGCCGAGCAGCTCGCCGACTACAAGGTGCCGGAGACGATGCAGCTCACCGCGGACCCATTGCCGCGCAACGCCAATGGCAAGGTGCTCAAGCGGCAATTGCGGGAGAGGCTCGGGCTTTGAGCCGCGGCATAATTCAGATTTCGCCCTAAACCCTTGAAGGCCCATGGGAACATTTCCCTGTTAACGCTTTGATCCGGCTCACTTTGCCTTGCCACCGCCATATCGTTAGGGTAACGCGGCCCACAAGATGAGGGTGAGCGGCGCTTCGCGACATGCGCGCGCCGGGCATGGGATACAGCTAAGTGTCTGAATTATTTGACGAAGTAGACGAGGAAGTACGTCGCGAGCAGTTCAAGAAGCTCTGGGACAAGTACTCGATCTACATCATCGCATTGGCGCTGCTGGTCGTCGCCGGAGTCGGCGGCTGGCGCGGCTATCAGTATGTCGAGGCCGAGAAGGCCGCGAAGGCCAGCGAGGCCTTCAACCACGCCGTCGAGCTCTCCGAGCAGGGCAAGCACGAGGAAGCCGAGAAAGCCTTCGCTGAGGTCACGAGCAAAGCGCCTTACGGTTATCGGCTGCTGGCGCGGTTCCGCCAGGCCGGCGAGGTTGCGAGCCGCGATCCCAAGGCGGCCGCCAAGATGTTCGACGATCTCGCCACTGATGCTTCGATCGGCGGCGAGCAGCAGGAGCTGGCGCGGATTCGCGCCGCGGGCCTGCTCGTCGACAGCGCGACCTATGCCGACATGAAGCAGCGGCTCGAGCCGGACACGGTGCCCACGGCGGCATTCCGCCACTCCGCGCGTGAGTTGCTTGCCTTGTCAGCGTTCCGCGCCAATGACACCGCGCAGGCCCGGCTGTGGCTGGACCAGATCACTGCCGATGCCGATACGCCACCGAGCCTGCGCTCCCGCGCCGAAGCGCTGCAGGGCCTGCTGCCGCCGGTTGCGAAGAGCTAAGGCAAGAGCCGAGAGACCGACCATGCGCCGTCCGCAACGTCTGATCGCTGCCGCTGTCCTGATCTCGTTCTCGGCGGTGCTTGCCGGCTGCTCCAGCAGCTTTGGCAGCGATTTCGATCCAACGGATTTGCTGGACTGGCTCGATACCAAGAAGAAGCTGCCGGGTGAGCGCAAGCCGGTGTTTCCGTCCGGTGTGCCCGGCATGGAGCAGGGCGTGCCGAAAGAGATGTACAAGGGCGCGCAGCAGGACGATCCGAACGCGCAAGCCTTGGCCGCGCCGCCGCAAGCCCAGCCCCAGCCCCAGGCTCAGGTCGCCCAGCAGCCGCTGGAGCCGCCGCCCGGTAGCCCGCAAGCCGTGAAGAAGGCCAAAGCCAAGGCCAAAGAACAATCCAAGTCGCAGGCCACCGCTGCGGCGCCGGCCGCTGCCGAGCCGGATGGCGAGACCGCCGCCGCCTCGCAAGATGACGGCGCGCAGGCCGCTCCGGCCGCGCCCAAGAAGAAGATCGTGCGGAAGCGCACCACCGCGCCACCGCCCGATCCCAATGCGCCGCCGCAGGCTGCGGTCCAGCCAGCCCAGGCATCGCAGTCAGCGTTCCCGGCGCCGATGCCGGGCGGGCAGTTCTCACGCTAGTATTGTCTTTCTGATTTAATTGACCGCGCTGGTGAAACAGCGCACGGATCATTCATGTCTTTCGCCATTGCCATCATCGGCCGGCCCAATGTCGGCAAATCGACGCTGTTCAACCGCCTGGTCGGACAGAAGCTGGCGCTGGTCGATGACGAGCCCGGCGTCACGCGCGACCGCCGCGAGGGCGAGGCTAGGCTCGGCGATCTCGAATTCACCATCATCGATACCGCGGGCCTCGATGAAGGCGCGAAGGGCTCGCTGACCGCGCGGATGCAGGAGCAGACCGAGGCCGCGATCAAGCTTGCCGACGCCCTGATGTTCGTGGTCGACGCACGCGCCGGGCTGACGCCGACCGACCGCGCCTTTGCCGATTTTGTCCGCCGCGCCGACAAGCCGGTGCTGCTGGTCGCCAACAAGAGCGAGGGCAAGCATGGCGATGCCGGCGCGATGGAGGCCTATGCCCTCGGGCTCGGCGATCCCATCCAGATCTCCGCCGAGCATGGCGAGGGCATGGGCGAGCTCTACGACGCGCTACGCGCGCTGATGGGCGAGCCGCCGGAAGAAGAGGAAGCGGTTGACGACGAGGAAGAAGAGGATTCCGCGACGCGTCCGATCCGCGTCGCCATTGTCGGTCGGCCCAATGCCGGCAAATCAACGCTGATCAATCACCTCGTCGGGGAGGAGCGGCTTCTGACCAGCCCCGAGGCTGGCACCACGCGCGATTCCATCGCGGTCGAGATCAGCTGGAAGGGCCGCGATTTCCGCGTGTTCGATACCGCAGGCCTGCGCCGTCGCGCGCGGATCGAGGAAAAGCTGGAAAAGCTGTCGGTTGCGGACGCGCTGCGCGCGGTACGCTTTGCCGAGGTCGTCGTGATGATGATGGACGCGCAGAACAGGTTCGAGGAGCAGGATTTGCGCATCACCGACCTGATCGAGCGCGAGGGCCGCGCGCTCGTCATCGCCGTCAACAAATGGGATTTGATGCCGGGCAAGACCGCGCAGATTTCCGCGCTGCGCCGCGATGCCGACCACTGGCTGCCGCAGGTCACGGGCGTTCCTGTTGTCGCCGTCTCCGGGCTGATGGGCGAGGGCATTGACCGCCTGATGCAGGCCATCGTCGATGCCTATGCGGTCTGGAACCGGCGCGTGCCGACCTCGGCACTCAATCGCTGGTTCGAGCAGGCGATCCAGACCAACCCGCCGCCGGCGGTGTCGGGGCGGCGGCTGAAGCTGAACTACATCACCCAGACCAAGGCGCGGCCGCCGAGCTTTGTACTGTTCTGCTCGCGTGCGGACGCGATCCCGCAATCCTATTTGCGCTATCTCACCAATTCGCTGCGCGAGGCGTTCGATCTGCCGGGCACACCGGTGCGCATCACGCTGCGTGAAAAGGCCAATCCGTTCGCGCACAAGCGGAAGCGGCTGTCATGAGCGAGGGAGTTTCCGAAGCCGCCGCTGGGACGTCAACACCGCGGGGCGCAGCGGTCGCTTTCATCTTCGTCACCATCCTGCTCGACATGATGGCGCTCGGCGTCGTTATTCCCGTGCTGCCCAAGCTGATCGAGAGCTTTGTCAACAATGACACCGCGAGTGCCGCGCGCATCTTCGGCCTGTTTGGCACCGCCTGGGCGCTGATGCAGTTTCTGTTCTCGCCGATCATCGGCGGCCTTTCCGATCGCTTCGGCCGGCGGCCTGTCGTACTGCTCTCCAATTTCGGGCTCTCGGCCGACTATGTGCTCATGGCGCTGGCGCCGTCGCTTTCCTGGCTGTTCGTCGGCCGGCTGATCTCCGGCATCACCTCGGCCAGCATCTCGACGTCGTTTGCCTATATCGCCGACGTGACAGCGCCGGAACAACGCGCGGCCTATTTCGGCAAGATCGGCGTCGCCTTCGGCGCGGGCTTCATCCTGGGGCCGGCGCTGGGCGGCTTGCTTGGCGGTATGTCGCCAAGGCTGCCGTTCTGGGTCGCGGCGGGGTTGAGCCTTGCCAACGCGCTCTATGGCCTCTTCATCCTGCCGGAGTCGCTACCGCTCGAGCGCCGCGCGCCGTTCCGCTGGAAAAGCGCCAACCCGATCGGGATGCTCCCGTTTCTGCGCTCGAGCCGCATTCTCGCCGGCTTGCAGACGGCCAATTTCTTTTCGCAGCTGGCGCATGTCGTGCTGCCGTCGACCTTCGTGCTCTATGCGACCTATCGCTACGGCTGGGATGTCAGGATGGTCGGCCTGACGCTGGCGATCGTAGGCCTCTCGTCGATGGTGGTGCAGGGCACCGCGATCGGGCCGATCGTGAAAAGGCTCGGCGAGCGCAAGGCGCTGCTGCTCGGGTTCGTCTTTGGCGCGATCGGCTTCTTCATCTATGGCGCGGCCCCGACCGGCCTGTGGTTTTGCGTCGGCATCCCCGTGATGGCGCTATGGGGCGTGTCGGGCGCCGCCACCCAGGCGCTGATGACCCAGCAGGTGGCGGCCGATCAGCAGGGGCAGTTGCAGGGGGCGACCTCGAGCGTGCAGAGCATTTCGCAAATGCTCGGTCCCTTCCTGTTCACGCTGACCTTTGCGTTTTTCATTGGCGATCATGCGCCGTTCAAGCTGCCGGGCGCGCCGTTCATCTTGGCGGGCGCGCTGATCGCGCTGGCGCTGGTGATCGCGGCAAGGACGCTGGCGGCGACAAAGGCTCGACCGTAAGCGGGACTTGCGGCAGCGCTCCGACGCGACCGCAACCGAGCGGAAGCTGCCATCATAGCAGTCACTCGCCAAGAGTTCATTTTCAGTTCACCGCGAAGCGTGTAACCTGACGGCACTCCCAGGCGGCAATGGACGCGATGGGGCAATTTCAGCAGGAGGCGAGCTTGACGGATAATTCGACGAAGACTCCATTAAACCTCGATGAGCTCAATGATATCACCCAGCAGTTGCACGGTGGCCAGCTGTCGCGGCGCGGCCTCTCCGACCGCCTGAAGGCGCTTGGTCTCGGATTCGGCGCGGCCTTCGTGCTGGGCATCACGGGCGCGCAGGCGTCGACCAATCCGGATCAGACGGTGGCGCTGAAGTCGACCAATCCCGCCATCAACTCCATCATCCAGGACGGCACGGCGACCGGCCAAACGGCAACGGACGCCAAGAATTTCCAGCAGGTCGCCTGGTTCCGCCGCTTCTTCCGCCGCTTCTTCAATCGTTTCTATCGCCGTTGGTGATCCGTCCGGACGAGCCTGGAAACATCTTCGAGGAACGCCCGAGCCGAAAATCTCGGGCGTTTTCAATGGTGCTTCCTGAACGGAGCGGCGCGCACCGCTTGGATAAAATGTTTTGACGCCCAGGCGTCTGCACGCGCAACGCGAGTGAACGACGAACGAGGACTAACATGACATATGCCGATGTCTCCCCCGCGACCGAGGCCCTGCTTCGCCGGTTCTCAACGTCGCCGCTGTCGGATCGTCCGTTCGCGTTCATCCTCGTCAAGCTTGCAGCGCGCTGCAACATCAAGTGCACCTATTGCTACTGGTTTCGCGACGCGATGGTCTACCAGAAGCCGGCGGTGCTGACGCCGGAGGCTGAGGACCAGTTTTGCCTGCGGCTGGAGGAGCACATCCGCGAGTTCGGCCTGCCGTTTTTTCTGCTGGTGTTTCATGGCGGTGAACCGCTGCTGTTTCCCAAGCGGCGCTTCGACGCCTTCTTGACGAAGCTGCAGGGGAT
The DNA here is from genome assembly GCA_035487555.1 of Bradyrhizobium sp. GTDB lineage: Bacteria > Pseudomonadota > Alphaproteobacteria > Rhizobiales > Xanthobacteraceae > Bradyrhizobium. The sequence continues at coordinate 16,689 of DATHMA010000109.1, forward strand.
CGAAGAGCGCACCGGCTGCATGATCAAGCGCGGCGTGACCACCAACGCCATTCTGGTCGATAAGGAATGGATCGAGCTGTTCAGGAAGCATGACGTCAGCGTCACCGTCAGCCTCGATGGACCGGCCGAAATCAACGACAAGTTCCGCGTCGGCTTCAAGGGTGAGGGAACGCTGGCGCAGACGCTTGAGGGCCTCAAGATGTTGCAGGCGGCTGACCTCGACCCCGGGCTGATTTCGGTCTGCAATCCCGGCACCGATCCGGAGAAGGTGCTCTCCTTCGTGGTGGACGAACTCGGCTATACGCATTTCGACATTCTGCCGCCGGACGCGACCCATGCCGACAACCCGCCGCCGATCGACGAGTATTTTATCCGCCTGTTCGACCTCTGGTTCGACAAATATGCCGCGCGGGGCGTCAACATCGATACGCTGGATGCGATGATCCGCGGGCTGGTCGGGCAGTTGTCGCTGTCCGACACGATCGGGCTCGGTCCGATCGAGACCGTCACCCTGATGCCGGACGGCGCGCTCGAGCCGCTGGACGTGTTGCGCATCGCGGGCGACGGTTCGACCGCGTCGAAAACCCATGTCAGCCGCAACGCCATCAAGGACGTCCACAACGACAAGGTCTGGCGCGAGGCCTATGAAGCGTCGACGACGCTGTCAGATACCTGCAAGAAATGCGAATTTCTCGACGCCTGTGGCGGCGGTCATCTCGCGCAGCGCTGGTCTGCCGAGCGGCGGTTCGACAATCCGAGCGTCTATTGCGAAAGCTGGAAGCGCATCCTGGGCCACATGTGGGACCGCATCGCACCGACGCTGACGGTGGGTGTCGAGGCGGTCGCGGAGAAGCACTGAGCGCGATAGCAGAGCGTAGGGTGGGCAAAGCGAAGCGTGCCCACCGCTCTTGAGTTCGCCGATAGATGGTGGGCACGGCGCCTTCGCGCCTTTGCCCACCCTACGAAGCTTTAAATCAGCGTACCATTGCTGGATGACCGCTATGCGGTCATTTTTTCACAAGCGGGCACTCGCTCTCCGACAGCGGCCTTGCCGCGTCTTCCGGCGAGATGGTCGCGACCAGCTTGTAATAGTCCCAGGGATATTTCGATTCTTCCGGCTTCTTCACCTCGAACAGATAGGCCGGGATGATACGGCGGCCGTCGACGCGGAGCGGTCCCTTGCCGAACAGGGGATCGTCGGTCGGGATTTCCTTCATCTTGGCGACGACCTTGGCGCCGTCATGCGGGTTGCCGCCGAGCGCATCCAGCGCCTTCAAATAATGCAGCACGGCGGCATAATTGCCGGCCTGGGTCATCGACGGCATGGCGTGGTTGTTCACCTTCTCGGAAAACCGCTTCGACCAGGCGCGCGTGCCGTCGTTCAGGTCCCAGTAGAAGGATTCGGTGAAGGTCAGGCCTTGCGCGGTCTTCAGGCCCAGCGAATGCACGTCGTTGATGAAGAGCAGGAGTGCTGCCAGCTTCTGGCCGCCCGCGACGATGCCGAATTCGGCCGCCTGCTTGATCGCGTTGGTGGTGTCGCCGCCGGCATTGGCAAGGCCGATCACCTTGGCCTTGGAGTTCTGTGCCTGCAGCAGGAAGGACGAGAAGTCCGAGGTATTGAGCGGATGGTTGACATGGCCGAGCACCTTGCCGCCGTTGGCGGTGACCACCGCCGACGTGTCGCGCTCCAGCGCATGGCCGAAGGCGTAATCGGCGGTCAGGAAGAACCAGCTGTCGCCGCCGGCCTTGGTCAGCGCCTTGCCGGTGCCGTTGGCGAGCATGTAGGTGTCGTAGGTGTAGGAGATGGTGTTGGCGTTGCAAGCCTTGCCGGTGAGGTCAGCGCTGGCGCCGCCATTGTTGAGCAGGACCGCATTCTTCTCCTTCACGACATTGCTGACGGCGAGCGCGACGCCAGAGTTCGGCGTATCGGCGATCGCGTCGACGTGCTCGGTGTCGATCCATTGCCGCGCGATGTTGACGCCCACATCGGGCTTGTTCTGGTGATCGGCGCCGATCACGTCGATCGTCCAGCCCTTGGCGAGCAGACCGGAATCCTCCACGGCCATCTTGACGGCAACCACCGCGTTGGGGCCGCCGATGTCGGCATAGAGGCTCGACATGTCGTTCAACACGCCGATCCTGACGACCTTGTCGTCGGCCAGCGCCGACGTCGCAAATCCAAATCCGGTTAATGCAAAAAGCGCGGCGGTACGCCACGCGAGCGTGATCTTCATTGATAATTCCTCCAGCTGACAATCGCGATGGCTCTCTTGGACGGAGCCTTTTCCTCATCGCTTGATCGGGGGCCGATCTTCGCCCCCGATAGCCGCTATCGCGGTTTTCGGCAATGCGCCATTATGCCGGTTTGACCTGGTGACCTCTGTCCGGACACCCGGTCGCGTTGCCTCATTTCAAGGCATCGGCGTTGATCAGCTTGAACTTCTGGATGCGCTTGCCTTCGACCTCGCCGGTATAGACATTGCCTGATTTGTCGACGGCCATGACATGCAGCACCAGGAATTGTCCGGCATTGCGGCCGCTATGGCCAAAGGTGCCGACCACGCTGCCGTCGTCACGCTTGATCACGCGGATTTCGTTGTTGGTGCCGTCCGCGTTGAGCAGGTAGGTCTGCTTCGGGTCGGGCCAGAGCGCGATATCGAAGGTGGCGCCGTCGCCAAAGCTGTTCTTTTCGTAGAACCATTCGTTGACGAAGGTGCCGTCCTTCTTGAACACCTGGATGCGGTTCTGCGAGCGGTCGCAGACATAGACGAGGCCGTCAGAGGCGATCTTGATGCAATGTACGGGGCCCCTGAACTGCTGCTCCGCGGGCGCTGCGGGATCGTAAGGCGGCTGCTTGTCGTCATTGGGCGTGTGGCCGTAGCCACCCCACAGCCGTTTGAAGGCGAGCGTCGTGTTGTCGTAGACGATGACGCGGCGGTTGCCGTAGCCGTCGGCGACATAGAGCTCGTTGGCATCCTTGTCGATCGCGATTTCGGCGGGCCGGCCAAGCTGGGTCGTGTCGTTGCTGTTGGTGCGCGGCGCGATCTTGCCGATCTCGCCGAGATATTTGCCGTCGAGGGTGAATTTCAGGATCGCGCTGTCGTTGTCGGCGTTGCCGCCGATCCAGACAAAGCCGCGTTCATCGACCTCGATGCCGTGCTCGCGGCCGACCCATTCATAGCCGTCGCCGGGCCCGCCCCAGGACCGCAACAGATTGCCGTCGACGTCGAACTCCAGCACCGGCGGCGCCGGCACGCAGCACTTTCCGCGCGGTGGATTGAGCGTCGCATATTTTTCGGCTTCGTTGAGCGAGCGCGGGCGCTGTACCACCCAGATATGGCCCTGCCAATCAACGGTGATGCCGCCGATCTGGCCCATGATCCAGTTGTTCGGCAGCTGCTTAGGCCAGGACGCGTCCACTTCGAAGGTCGGGACCTCTCCGGCGCTGGCAGTGCGGGGAAGGAGACTTAACGCCGCCATAGCCAGACAGATGATCGTGGCTTTGGCGAAACGAACGATCGCGCGGACGTGGTGCGTCGGCGTCATGAAATTCCTCCCAAGATTTTCTTGCGGCTTTCGCCGATTGGTAATGCAGTCAATCGTGGGGAGGGAGCGGAGTCAACGGCTGCCACGGTTGTGGCGAGAAGCGTTGGAGAGGAAGCAATCTACGGCGTGTGCTCACAAATCCGAAAACGCCCACCGCCTGCGCGACGTCTGCATCACCTAACGAAGCGGTAATGCGAACTGGCTTTCATCGCCGGATGTGTGGCTCGCGCCACTTCCGGGTCCGTAGTCGCGTTTGTGTCGTAATTCCGGAATAGCAGGAAGAGGGGCGCTTTGATTCCGGTGGAGATAGAGGGTGAATCAAACCAAGATCGGTTACTATGCCGACCTGTTTTTCTACCCGATCGTTGTCAGCGGATTGTTGCTCTATGATCTCGACGGCAGGGGCTTTGCGTTGCACTCGCGCTGGTGGTTCGCTCTTGTGTGTGGGGCGATGCTATGGACGCTCGTTGAATATCTGCTGCATCGCTTTGTCTACCACGAGGTAGCCGTCGTCCGGGAGCTCCATTGGATGCACCACGTGCATCCAAACGACTTCATCGGAGCGCCGATTTGGATCAGCATCGTCGGCTTTTCTTCCATCCTTGCTATTCTCGCGCTGCTCTGGGATGTCGAGATTGCCTGCGGAATCACGAGCGGTCTGATTGTCGGGTACCTATCGTATCTTTTGATGCACGATGCCGTGCATCGTTGGCACCTTGGCGAGAGGTCGTGGCTGCGCAGCCACCGGCTCCGGCATCTTCGCCATCATCGCAATGCCGAGCCCGGTAATTTTGGGGTCACGACGGGTTTTTGGGACCTTGTATTTGGTACTGCGATCGTGCCGGACCGGGCGCGCGGACCGAGACCTGTCGCGAGCGCCGAAGCAACCCCTCGTGCATCTTGATTCGTCGAGGTTCGGACCTTTTCGCTTGTCGCGCTTTGCCGGACGCGGACCGCGGCTAATGCATATTCGTCTGGGATTTTGAAGTTGCCGTGGCCCATCGCGGCGGAACGATCAACAGGGCGCCGACGGCTTCGACAAGGAGCTGGTAGGCGCCGTCGACGATGTCGTCCATGGAGATCGTCTTCGGGAACATGTTCCGCGCTTCGGTCAGGAGCAGCTCCCGCGTCGGCATGTTCGGCAGATGCCGATGCCAGAGCAGATCAGCTCGATGTCGCAACACCAAAAGCGTGTCCCGAATCGACGACAATTCGGACTCATGAACCGACGATTTGATCGCAAGCGCGATG
>DATHMA010000110.1:0-17921 GCA_035487555.1 Bradyrhizobium sp.
AGAGCGAGCTCTCGGTGCAGGAGTTGTTGCTCACGCCCGGCGCGATGTTGCAGACGGTGCTGTTGCTGTGGTCGAGGCCGAACTTGTTCTGCCAGTAGCGGTAGGCCACCCAGACGTCGACGAAGTGGGAATATTTGCCGCCCCACATCGCCTTGGAGGCGTCGAAGGTCAGACGGATCGGTTCGGAGTTGAACTCCACCGCGGTGTTGACCGTGCCGGGAGGCGAGAGCGGCAGCGGGTTGTTCTCCGTGCCCTTCTTGCCGTACCAGGCCATGCGGCCGGAGATCGAGAAGTACTGCACGCTCTCGGGGAGGAAGCCGAGGTCCATGTAGTAGTTGGTTTCCACTGCCCAGGTCGGCTTGAACGAGGTGTTGCCGTCGGTCAGGCAGGTCACGCCGGGGATGCCGCCAGCGGCAAACACGTTGCACTGGTCGAAGGCGTTGTGGTTGTAGAACTCCCAGTACACCAACGGCGATACGTTGAAGTAGCCCTTGTAAGGCAGCGCAAATTCGAACTGCAGACCGCCGACGACGTCACGCTTGGCGGGCGCCAGGAAGTTGTTCTCGGTATTGCCGTCCATGCCGGCTTCGAACGAGATGTTGGTCAGCGGGCCGATTGCGAACCGCTTGTCGCCGGCGAGCTGGTTCCAGCCGATGGTCGAACGGAACAGGCCGTAGACTTCGGTCGCGCCGGCGCAGGAGGCCAGCAAGCCACTCGTCGAGCTCACGATCTGTCCGGCTGCGTTATTGAAGCAGGGATTGGCCGGATCGTTATGATCCGACTTGAACATCGAGATGGTGAAGAAGTTGGTGCCGTACTGCCAGATGTCGAAATGGGTGAAGGAGTAGACTTCCTTCGCCGTCTTGCCATTGATCGAGCCGTCCGGCTTGCGCGTCCACACCCCCGGATCGGTGCCGGTGAAGATGTAGGAGAAGGTCACCCGGTCGTCGATCAGGAGGAAGAACGGCAGTTCCGCCGGCTTCGCCTTGGCCTTGACCGGCAGGTCGGCGGCCTTTGCCATCCCGGTTGAAGCCAGCGCGGCAAACGACATAGCCGCGGCTGCGAGGAGAGTTTTGCGTAGAGACATCCTTCAGTACCCCCAAGTTAAAAAGCGAACCGATCACAGGCCCTTGAGTTGACAGTTGCGCTGTTCACGCGGGATGCGAAGCCTCAACTTTCCACACGGCCTGCCGCAGATTTCGGCAGGAAATGCCGACGGATATGCAATCCGTTTCCATCGCCCGCCGCTTCGGCAGCGCACACAACCTCCGCATGTAAGCGAAGGAAGCCTCAGTTAGGCCTGTATTTATTGGGTTTTCTGATTTCCAGAGATCGGGGCAGGGCCACGCCGTCGCGGTGAAAGCGACCTTCTGTTGCGCTTGCGAAGCATGGGATGATGTTGCTCATCTCAGCGGCAAGTGTGATACGCGGGTTCCGATTTGTCGTAACCGTCACAAATTTGCAACAGCGTACTGCAGCCTGCGCATCGGGTTGGCCGCCGCTGATGTCCTGGTGATGTCTTGGTGATGTCCTGGGATCGCGCCACAAGCAGAATCACCGGCCATTTCCACTGCCGAAGCGTTGGGCAAAGGCTGGCGCTTTTTCACACCTTACGCACTGGCGCAAACTAGCCCAGTATTGAGGCATTCGTTCATTGCATCCATGATCTCAAGCGAATGTCAGATTCGACGCCCTCAAGCCCGCATTCCGGCGAAACCCCGCTGCTGCAAACCATCGGCCTGACCAAGCGTTACGGCAGCTTCCTCGCCAATGACGCGATCGACATCGACATCAGGCCGAAGGAGATCCATGCCCTGCTTGGCGAGAACGGCGCCGGCAAATCGACCCTGGTCAAGACCATCTATGGCCTGATCCAGCCGAGCGAGGGCGAGATGCTCTGGGAGGGCCAGAAGATGGTGCTGTCCGGCCCGTCGGAAGCTCGCGCCCGCGGCATCGGCATGGTGTTCCAGCACTTCTCCCTGTTCGACAACCTCACCGTCGCCGAGAACGTGGCCCTCGGGCTCGACGGCAAGGAATCCTTCAAGGACATGTCGGCCCGGCTGGAGCAAGTGTCCCGTGTTTACGGGCTTCCGCTCGATCCCCGCCGCGAGGTCTGGCAGCTCTCGGTCGGCGAGCGCCAGCGCATCGAGATCGTGCGCGCGCTGATGCAGAACCCGAAATTCCTGATCCTGGACGAGCCGACCGCGGTGTTGACGCCGCAGGAGGCCGACCAGCTCTTCATCGTGCTGGAGCGGCTCAAGGAAGAGGGTCGCGCCATCCTCTACATCAGCCACAAGCTCGAGGAGGTGAAGCGGCTCTGCGACACCGCGACCATCCTGCGCGGCGGCAAGAAGGTCGCGACCTGCAATCCCAAGGCGGAGACCGCGGCCTCGCTGGCGCGGATGATGGTCGGCACCGAGATCAAGGAGGTTAAGGCAGCAGCAGCGCGGAAAATCACGGTGCCGCGGCTGGTCGTGAACGAGCTCAGCCTCGAGCCCGACGATCCCCATGGCGTGCGGCTGCAGAACATCTCGCTGGAGCTGCGCGGTGGTGAAATCCTGGGCATCGCCGGCGTCGCCGGCAACGGACAGGACGAGTTTTTCGCAGCCTTATCCGGCGAGCGGCGCGCCAAGGACCCGGGCACGATCGTGATCGAAGGCATCGCGGCCGGGCATCTGTCGATCACCCAGCGCCGCAAGCTCGGCGCGGCCTTTGTACCGGAAGAGCGGCTCGGCCACGGCACCGCGCCACGCATGAAGCTCTCGGAGAACGCGCTGCTGACGGGACACGCCGCCAGCGGGATGGTCAAGCACGGCTTCGTCGACACGGCCGCGACGCTCTCGACCGTCGACCGCGCCACCGAGACCTTCGACGTGCGCAAGGCCAAGCGCGATCCGGAAGCGGCGAGCCTCTCCGGCGGCAATTTGCAGAAATTCGTGGTAGGCCGCGAGATATTGCGCAATCCGGCGGTGCTGGTCGTGAGCCAGCCGACCTGGGGCGTCGATGCCGGCGCGGCCGCCGTGATCCGGCAGGCGCTGCTCGATCTTGCAGCGGGCGGGGCCGCGGTGCTGGTGACGAGCCAGGACCTCGACGAGCTTGCCGAGATCACCGACCGCATTGCGGTGATGTTTCACGGCCACTTGTCGGAGGCACTACCGACCGCCGAGGCCTCGCGCGAAAAACTGGGATTATTGATGGGCGGAAGCAGCCTCGATCAGAAGGAGGCGACGCATGCAGCTCGTACTTGAGAAGCGCGCCGAGCGGTCGAACACGATTGCGCTCATCTCGCCGCTGATCGCGATCGGCATGACCATCGTTACCATGAGCATCCTCTTTGCCATCCTCGGCAAGAACCCGATTGCCGCGCTCGGCGTCTATTTCATCGATCCGCTGACCGACAGCTATTCGCTGCAGGAGATCGCGGTGAAGGCGACGCCGCTGGTGATGATCGCGGTCGGGCTGTCGCTCTGCTATCTCGCCAACGCCTGGAACATCGGTGCCGAGGGCCAATTCCTGATCGGCGCGGTGGCGGGAAGCTGGATCGCGGTGAAGACCCAAGGCACCGACGCCGGCGCCTGGGTGCTGCCGGCGATGCTGCTGATGGGCGCCATCGCAGGCGCGCTCTACGCGATGATCCCGGCGATCTGCAAGGTGAAGTTCGGTGCCAGCGAAATCCTGACCAGCCTGATGCTGGTCTATGTCGCCGACCTCTTCCTCGACTATCTCGTGCGCGGTCCCTGGCGCGACCCGCACGGCTTCAACTTCCCGACCACCGCCGAGTTCGATCCGGTCGCCACCGTGCCGGTGCTGATCGAAGGCGGCAGGCTGCATCTCGGCGCCATCATTGCCTTGCTGGTCGTGGCGGCCGCGACCGTGCTGCTCGGGCGGACCATCAAGGGCTTTGAAATCCGCGTGGTGGGGGCTGCCCCCCGCGCTGCCCGCTTTGGCGGCTTCAATGCCAACCAATTGATTCTTTTGACCTTCGCTATATCCGGCGCGCTGGCGGGCCTGGCCGGGATTATCGAGGTCGCGGGCCCCGTCGGCCATTTGCAGCCCGGCATTTCGCCCGGCTACGGCTTTACCGCGATCATTGTCGCCTTTCTCGGGCGGCTGAACCCGATTGGAATACTAATTGCAGGGCTATTCCTCGCGCTTACTTTCATCGGCGGCGAGCAGGCCCAGATCGCAATGAAGATCCCGTTGGACGTCACCAAGGTGTTTCAGGGCATCCTGCTGTTCTACGTGCTCGCCTGCGATTCCCTGATCCTCTACCGCTTCCGGCTCATCTCCTCGACACGGCAGGTGGCCTGATGGAGCTGGTTGAGGCGATCATCCTCTCGGTGCTGGCGGCGTCGACGCCGCTTCTGATCGCCGCCACCGGCGAGCTCGTGACCGAACGTTCCGGCGTCCTCAATCTCGGCGTCGAGGGTATGATGATCATGGGCGCGGCCTGCGGCTTCGGCGCCGCCTGGCTCTCCGGCTCGATCGTCGTCGGCGCCATCTGCGGCATGATCGCGGGCACGCTGATGTCGCTGATCTTCGCACTGATGACGCTGGGGCTTGCGGTCAACCAGGTGGCGACCGGCCTTGCGCTCACCATTCTCGGCATCGGGTTGTCCGGCCTGATCGGCGCCGGCTTTGTCGGCGAGCGTATCGCGCCGGCACCGCATCTCTACATCCCCGGTCTCACCGGCATTCCGCTGGTCGGCCGCATCGTGTTCGGCGAGGACGCCTTCGTCTACCTGTCGCTCGCGCTCGTCGTCGCGGTCTGGTGGTTTCTCTATCGCACGCGCGCCGGATTGATCCTGCGCGCCTGCGGCGACAATCATGTCTCGGCGCATGCGCTCGGCTATCCCGTGCTGCGCATCCGCCTCTACGCCGTGATGTTCGGCGGTGCCTGCGCGGGGCTTGCGGGCGCCTATTTGCCGCTCGCCTATACGCCGTTCTTCATTCCCGGCATGACCGCGGGCCGCGGCTGGATCGCGCTCGCGCTCACCGTGTTCGCCTCCTGGCTGCCGGGGCGCCTCGTGATCGGAGCCTATCTGTTCGGCGCCGTGACCATCCTGCAATTGCACGCGCAAGCGCTCGGCCTCGGCGTCCCCTCCCAATTCATGTCGTCGCTGCCTTATCTCGCCACGGTCATCGTGCTGGTCCTGCTGTCGCGCACGCGCAGCGGCGGCTCGACCGCGCCGGCGGCGCTCGGCACCGTGTTCGTACCCGACCGCTGATTTTCGCTTTCAGGCGTGCGGTATGGGGGCCGCGTCCTGGATCAAGGTTCACCCCGACTGTGTGGAGATCGATGATGAGGAAAACAATTCTTGCCGCTGCCGCCGCGCTGCTGCTCGCCGGCGTGAGCGGCGATGCTTCGGCCGCCGACAAACTGAAGGTCGGGTTCATCTATTTGGGTCCGGTCGGCGACCTCGGCTGGACCTATCAGCATGAACTGGCGCGTCAGGCGCTGGTGAAGGAATTCGGCGACAAGGTCGAGACGACTTTCCTCGAGAACGTTCCCGAAGGCCCCGACGCCGAGCGCGCCATCGAGCAGCTCGTCCGCGCCGGCAACAAGCTGATCTTCACCACTTCGTTCGGTTACATGGACCCGACGCTGAAGGTCGCGAAGAAATACCCGAACGTGCATTTCGAGCATTGCTCGGGCTACAAGCGCGACAAGAACATGTCGACCTATTCGGCGCGCTGGTACCAAGGCCGCTACATCCAGGGCCAGATCGCCGCCAAGATGTCGAAGGCGGGCGTGCTCGGCTATATCGGCTCGTTCCCGATTCCGGAGGTGGTCTCGGGCATCAACGCCACGATGCTGGGCGCGCTGTCGGTCAATCCGAACATGAAGGTCAAGATCATCTGGGTGAACTCCTGGTTCGATCCGGGCAAGGAGGCTGATGCCGCCAAGGCGCTGCTCGACCAGGGCGCCGATATCATCACGCAACATACGGACTCGCCGGCGCCGATGCAGATCGTCAGCGAGCGCGGCAAGTTCGCATTCGGACAGGACTCCGAGATGATCAAGTTCGGCCCGAAGGCGCAGCTCACCTCGATCCTCGACACCTGGGCGCCCTACTATATCGCCCGCGTCAAGGCCGAGATGGACGGCACCTGGAAGGAATCGGACGTCTGGGGCGGGCTTGACACCAAGATGTTCGAAATGGCGCCCTATACCAACATGCCCGATGATGTGAAGAAGATGGCCGAGGATACCCAGGCCGCCCTCACCTCCGGCAAGCTGCAGCCGTTCAAATGCCCGGTTGTCGGTCAGGACGGCAAGGACGTCGAATGCAAGGGCGGCGATCACCTCGCCGACGAGCAGGTGCTCAGCATGAACTATTACATCAAGGGCATCGACGACAAGCTGCCCGGGAAGTAAGCGCGGCGGTATCAGACGAGCAGGCCGGGCGCCACAACGCCCGGCCTTTTTCGTTTCAGCCCGCCTGCATCTTCCTCGCCGCAGCACTATGGCGGTGGATCAAATCGGGCACGTCGACGCCGGGAATGGCGCCGTCGATCACAGCCCATTTTCCCGCGATCATCACGCGGTCGGCGCGATGCGCGCCGCATAACACCAGCGCGGCCAGGGGATCGCCATGGCCGGAGAAGCGCAATTCATCGAGCTTGAACAGCGCAAGATCGGCGGCCTTCCCAACTGCGATCTCGCCGAGCTCCGGTCGGCCGACGCAAGCCGCCGAGCCTTTGGTCGCCCAGCGCAGCGCATCCTTGTGGCTCACTTTGGTCACGCCATAGCGCGCCCGTTGCAGCAGGAACGCCGCGCGCACCTCCTGCATCAGATTGGATTCATCGTTCGAGGCAGAGCCGTCAACACCGAGCCCGATACCGACGCCGGCTTCCTCCATCTCGCAGACCGGGCAACAGCCGGACGCCAGGATCTGGTTGCTGCAAGCACAATGGCTGATGGTGGTCCCGGCCTTGCCGAGCCGCTTCATCTCGCCGGCGTTGAAGAAGATGCCGTGTGCGAGCCAGGTCCGCGCATTGAGCCAGCCGCAATCTTCGAGATAATCCAGCGGCCGGCAGTTATGAATCTGCTCGCAGAATTTGTTCTCGTCCTCGGTCTCCGCCAGATGCGTATGCAGGCGGACATCGAGCTTCTCGGCAAGCTCGGCGGTCTTCTTCATCAGCGAGGTCGTCACCGAGAACGGCGAGCATGGCGCGAGCGCAATCTGCACCATCGCGTCCGCGCCGCGTTGGTGATGCTGCTTCACGACGCGTTCGCTGTCGGCAAGGATAGTGTCCTCATCTTGCACCACGCTATCAGGCGGCAGTCCGCCGTCACGCTGCGAGCGGTTCATCGAGCCGCGGGTCAGCAGCACCCGCATGCCGAGCCGCCCCGCGACGCCGACTTCGATATCGACGGCCTCCTCGAGGCCGGCCGGAAAGACATAGTGATGATCGGTCGTCGTGGTGCAGCCCGACAGCAGCAGTTCCGACATCGCCACCGTGACGCCGAGCTCGAGCGTTACCGGCGTCATCCGCGCCCAAACCGGATAGAGCGCCTGCAGCCAGGGAAACAGCTCGCGGTCCATCGCCGCCGGCACTGCGCGCGTCAGCGTCTGATAGAAATGATGGTGGGTGTTGATCAGACCCGGCAGCACCACATGCGCCGAGGCGTCGAAGACCGCCGCCTCGGTCGCGGGCGTTCCGCCTGATGGCACCAGCTCCGCGATCCTGCCGTCGCGGACCACGACGCCGCGGCCCGCGCCCTCGGCCAGGATGCCGATGGGGTCCTTGATCCAGATCGCCTGCGTCATGTTAGCGCCGTCCTTTTAACGCGGTCGTTGCAATTGTAGCGCCATCCAGTTGGCGCTGGTCTTGCAAGACTGTTACAGAAAGACCGATCGCGTTGAAAGTGCTGGCTGTTTCATGGATCTGAACACCATTCAAGAAGTCGCCCGGCCGAGCGCGCGCGCCGAGCTGCCCGTTTGGGCGGCAGGCGATGCTTGGCTCGCGGGCGGCACCTGGCTGTTCTCGGAGCCGCAGGTTCATCTGAACCGGCTGATCGACCTGACCGACCTGAAATGGCCGGCGCTGACCATCGACGCGCGCGGGCTCTCGATCGCGGCGACCTGCACCATCGCGCAGCTCGACGCGTTCGCCAGCCCGCCGGAATGGCTGGCCGCGCCGCTGTTCAATCAATGCTGCCGTGCCTTCCTCGCCTCGTTCAAGATCTGGAAGACGGCGACCGTCGGCGGCAATCTCTGCATGTCGCTGCCGGCGGGGCCGATGATCTCGCTGACCTCGGCGCTCGACGGCGTCTGCACGATCTGGCAGGCCGATGGCGGTCAGCGGAAGATCGCTGTTTCCGATTTCGTCACCGGCAACAATACCAATGTGCTGAAATCCAGCGATCTACTGCGACAGATCGACATTCCGCTCGCCGCACTCAAGCGCCGCTCGGCATTTCGGCAGTTGTCGCTGACGCCGGTCGGACGTTCGGCGGTGCTCCTGATCGGCACGATCGATGGCAGCGGCGCCTTTGCGCTCACGGTGACTGCTTCGACCAAACGGCCGGTCAAACTTTCGTTTGCGAAGATGCCCGATGCAGCGGAACTGCGCGATACGATCGCGCAAACCATTCCCGACGCTCTCTATCATGACGATGTCCACGGCAAGCCGTTCTGGCGCAAGCACATGACGCTTCGGCTTGCTGAAGAAATCCGCGGCGAGCTCGCATGAGCTTTGACATCAACGGCAAGACCTTCTCGCAGGCGCCGCGCGCGGGCCAGTGCCTGCGCACGTTCCTACGCGAGCTCGGCCAGTTCGGCGTGAAGAAAGGCTGCGACGCCGGCGACTGCGGCGCCTGCACCGTGCTGCTCGACGGCGAGCCGGTGCATAGCTGCCTGATCCCCGCCTTCCGCGCCGAAGGCCATGCGGTGACGACCATCGAAGGTTTTGGCGGCGAGACCGGCGCGCATCCGATGCAGCAGGCCTTTCTCGATGCGCAGGGTTTTCAGTGCGGCTTCTGCACCGCAGGCATGATCCTGACCTGCGCCTCGCTGAACCAGGCGCAGCGGCAGGACCTTGGCGCAGCACTGAAGGGCAATATCTGCCGCTGCACCGGCTATCGTTCGATCGAGGACGCGCTCGACGGCAAGACCAACATCGAAGAGGTTGGCGCCGGCGAAGCCTTCGGCCGCAGCTTGCCCGCCCCCGCCGGCCCGCTGGTGGTGAAGGGCGCCGCGCGCTACACTTTCGACACCGAGATCAAAAGCCTGCTTCACATCAAGCTGCTTCGCTCACCGCACCCGCACGCCAGGATCATCTCGATCGACAAGAGCGCGGCGCTGGCCGTCCCCGGCGTGCATGCGGTGCTGACGCATGAGGATGCGCCCAAGACCCTGTTTTCGACGGCGCGGCATGAGAAGGACTGGATGGACCCCGACGACACGCGCGTGCTCGACGATGTCATGCGCTTTGTCGGGCAGAAGGTCGCGGCCGTGGTCGCCGACAGCGAGGGTGCCGCGGAAGAAGGCTGTCGCCGGCTCAAGGTCCAATACGAAATCCTGCCGCATGTCGTTGATCCCCAGGCGGCAATTGCGCCGGCCGCGCCCCTGATCCATCCCGACAAGACGCCAGAGCATCGCGTTGCCAATTCGGCACGGAACATCGTCGCGGAAACCCATGGCGAATTCGGTGATGTCGCGGCGGCGCTTACGACATCCGCCGTCACTTATGAGGGTACCTTCACGACCCAGCGCGTCCAGCATGCCGCGCTGGAAACCCATGGCGGCCTCGCCTATGTCGACGCGAACGGCGTGCTCACGGTCCGCTGCTCGACGCAAGTGCCGTTCCTGACCCGGCGCACGCTCGCCGATCTCTTCGGCCTGCCGTCCGACAAGGTCCGCGTGTTCTGCGAGCGGGTCGGCGGCGGTTTTGGCGGCAAGCAGGAGATGTTCGTCGAGGATATCCTGGCACTGGCCGCGCTGAAGACAGGCCGCCCGGTCAAACTGGAACTGACTCGCGAGGAGCAGTTCATCTCCACCTCGACCCGCCATCCGATGCGCGTCACGGTGAAGGCCGGCGCCGACAAGGACGGCAAGCTCACCGCGTTGCAGCTCGATGTGCTCTCCAACACCGGCGCCTATGGCAATCATGGCGGCCCGGTGCTGTTCCACGCCGTCGGCGAGTGCATCGGCGTCTATAACTGCCCGAACAAGAAGGTCGATGCGGTCGCCGCCTACACCAACACCGTGCCGGCTGGCGCCTTCCGCGGCTACGGCCTGCCGCAAACGCTGATCGCGGTCGAAGCCGCGATCGACGAGCTTGCAAAGCAGCTCGGCATCTCGCCGTTCGACATGCGCCGCCGTAACGTCGTCAAGCCCGGCGATCCCATGCTGTCGCCGTCGGAGTCCGAATATCACGACGTGTTCTATGGCTCCTACGGGCTCGACCAGTGCCTCGATCTGGTCGAGCGCGCGATGAAGGCGGACGCGCCGAAACCCGAGCTATCAGCCGACTGGCTGGTGGGCGAAGGCATCGCGCTCACCATGATCGATACCGTGCCGCCGGCCGGACATCTCGCCGATTGCTTCGTCGCGCTCCGTGATGATGGCGGCTTCGAGCTGACCGTCGGCACCGCCGAGTTCGGCAACGGCACCGCGACAGTGCATCGCCAGATCGCCGCGACCGCGCTTGCCACGACCGTGGACCAGATTCACCTGAAGCAATCGGATACCGCAAATGGCGGCCATGACACCGGAGCGTATGGCTCCGCAGGTACGTTCGTGGCAGGTCTCGCGACCAAGGTCGCGGCGGAAAATCTGGCCGCCGCGATCAAGACCTTTGCCGCCCGCGCCATGGGCATCGATGCGAACGCCAGCGTGCTTGCTCACGACGAACTCGTGTACGGCAGCCAGCGGCTGCCCTTTGCCTTGATCGCACGGACCGCGCGCGAGCACGGCACGACCCTTTCGGCACACGGCAATTCCGGCGGCACGCCGCGCTCGGTGGCCTTCAACGTGCAGGGCTTTCGCGTCGCCGTGAACAAGGGCACGGGCGAATTGAAAATTCTCCAGAGCGTGCAGGCGGCGGATGCCGGCCGCGTCGCCAACCCCATGCAGTGCCGCGGCCAGGTCGAGGGCGGCGTCGCGCAATCGCTCGGCGCCACACTTTACGAGGAGATGGTGATCGACGCGGGCGGCCGCGTCGTCAATCCGCGCTTCCGCGACTATCATCTGCCGTCGTTTGCCGATGTGCCGCGCACGGAAGTCTATTTCGCCGACACCTATGACGCGATCGGGCCGATGGGCGCGAAGTCGATGAGCGAGAGCCCGTACAACCCGGTCGCCGCCGCCATGGGCAACGCGCTGCGCGATGCCACCGGCATCCGCTTCACGTCGACGCCGTTCAAGCCGGACCAGCTGTTTCCGGCGCTGAAGGAGAAGTTTGGTTAGCTGTCGCCAGCTCGTCATTGCGAGCGAAGCGAAGCAATCCAGACAGTTGCCGCGGACACAGTCTGGATTGCTTCGTCGCTTCGCTCCTCGCAATGACGATCGCGTTTAACTCCCCCGATACGTCGCGTAGCTCCACGGCGTGACCAGGAGCGGCACGTGGAGATGGCCCTCGGGATCGCTCACCGAGAAGCGCAAGGGGATTTCATCGAGGAATGGCGGATCGGACATCGGCACGCCGCGCGCGGCAAAATATTTGCCGACGGAAAAGCGCAGCTCATAGCGGCCGATCGGCACCGGGCGGCCGCCGATCAGCGGAGCATCGGTGCGGCCATCGGAATTGGTGACGGTCCGCGTGATCACGCGGCTCTCACCAAGTGCCGCGAGTTCGACCAGCTCGACCGCGATTCCCGCCGCGGGTTTGCCATTGTGATTATCGAGCACATGGGTCGAGAGCCGGCCCGTGACCGGCAGGCGGTCGTCGGCTGCCACGAGCTGATCCAGCCGCAGCGCCGCGATCCGGCAGATCTCCTCGATCGAGGCTTTCATTTCGGTCGCGGCGTCGTTCGGCAGCCGGCGCTCGAAATCGCGCAGGATGGAATCCTTGGTCTGGCGGCGGACGCAGACGATATAGGGAAAGCCGAATTTGGCGCGATAGGCGTTGTTGACGCGCTCGAACGCCTGATATTCGGCATCCGACAGCCGGTCGAGCCCGACGCTGTTCTGCTCGGCGTTGGATTCGGCGGTCAGTCCCGTAGCGCGCTGGGTCTTGTCGGCAAGGTCAGGATGCGCCTTGATCAGCGCAAGACGCCGCTCGGCCGGTGCGCGTTCCACGGCTGACTTCATCGCCGCGAGCAGCGCGCCGACGCCGGCAAACGGCCGCGCGGCGGCCGCCTCTTCCGCGATCCATGGCGAATGCTCAAAGATGTTCGCAAACACTGCGACGAAATCGCTTTTGCTGCACGCGTTCAACTCGGCAAGCGTCTTGTCCGACATCGCTGCCCTCGCCTAGCCGATCTCATGCGCATCTGCGGCGAGATGCGTCAGATTCGCGTGCCAATGCTCGGCGATCTGCAAGCGCGTCGGCACCCAGACGCGATCATGCTTGCCGATATAGTCGAGAAACCGCATCAACGCCGCCGCGCGGCCGGGCCTGCCGACGATACGGCAGTGCAGCCCGACCGACATCATCTTCGGCGAGGTCTCGCCCTCGGCATAGAGCACGTCAAAACTGTCCTTCAGATATTCGAAGAACTGCTCGCCGCCGCCAAAGCCCTGCGCATTGACGAAGCGCATATCGTTGGCATCGAGCGTATAGGGAATGGAGAGCTGCGGCCCGCCCGGCCCCTTGATCCAGTAGGGCAGATCGTCGGCATAGGAGTCGCAGAGATATTTGAAGCCGCCGGCTTCCATCAAGAGGCGATTGGTGTTGATGGAGGAGCGGCCGGTGTACCAGCCGAGCGGACGCGAACCTGTCGCCTCGGTGTGCACGCGGATCGCTTCCGCAATCTCCCAGCGCTCCTCGGCCTCCGACATGTCCTTGTGCTCGATCCATTTCAGGCTGTGGCTGGCGATATCCCAGCCCGCCTCCTTCATGGCCGCGACCACTTCCGGATTGCGCATCAAGGCGGTGGCGACGCCGAACACCGTGGTCGGCAGGCCCCGCTCGGTGAACATGCGAAACAGCCGCCAGAAGCCGGCGCGCGAGCCATATTCGAACATCGATTCAATATTGGCATGGCGCTGTCCCGGCCATGGCTGCGCGCCGAGCACGTCGGAGAGGAACGCCTCGGACGCACGATCACCATGCAGGATGTTGTTCTCGCCGCCTTCCTCGAAATTGACCACGAACTGCACCGCGACCCGCGCGTTATCAGGCCATTTTGGATCGGGCGGATGGCGGCCATAGCCGCGGAGATCGCGCGGGTATTTCGCGGCGGCCATCAGGCCATCTCGAAGCGGATGTCTTGTGCGCCCTTCCAGAGCACGCTCTTGCCGAGCGTCGTCAGATTTTCCAGCCCCGAGGTCAGGGTGATGAAGTGGTTGCCGGCGAGCTGGCCCATCTTGCTCGCGAAATGCACGCCGCCATAGGCGAGCAGGATCTCGGTCTCGCTGATGCCGCCGGGATAGAGGATGATCTGGCCGGGCGCGGGATAGCTGGTGTGGTTCTCATAGGAGACGCCGAAATCGAGATCGCCAAGCGGCATCCAGACGCCCTCGCCGCTCCAGCGCACATGGATCACCTTGCTCACGAACGGCATCGCCTTCTTGAACGCCGCGCAGGTCTTTGGCGCAGCCTCCTCCTCAAAGCGGGCCCCAAAGGTGAAATCGCCGGCGCGAATGATCAGTTGGCTCATCAAATCCTTCCTATTGGTCGCGGCGGTCGTAGGACCAGCCGAAAATCCCGCTGCGCGTTGTTTCCTGTTGCGGCGGGGGTGCGGGCGGTGGCGGTGCCGTCTCCTCTATCCTGGTTTGCGGCGGGGCAGGAATGGTGTCGCATTTCATCGAGTAGACCAGCGCGCCATTAGCGGTGCGGCCGATCGGCGCGCAAAGGTCGGCGCGCGAAGCCGCATTCTTCGGCGTCAATTTGGTCTGCGCCGACGCCGGGACGGACAGCAGCGTGGAGGTGGCCAGAAGGATGATGATGATCGGTTTTTGCATCGATTCTACTCGCAACAGGCTCGCATTCAAGCGGATCACGGCAGCGAAGTCTATCGGTCCGGCTGCCAAATCTTTAGCCGAAAATTGCCCGATCCGGGCCATCTCAAGCGGCCCATCGCTACAGGAAACGGCCACAAGGAAAGTGACTCACTCCCGGCCGCATCGTACCATCCAGGAAACAGCGCCGGGAAGCCAAAGTGACACTGAAGAATATCGTCGGCATCGACCATGCCGTGGTCATCGTGAGGGAGCTCGACCAGGCGGCCGAAAACTGGAAGCGCCTGGGGTTCACCGTCTCGCCGCGCGGCACCCATAGCGCGCATATGGGGACGGGCAACACCACGATCATGCTCGACCCCGATTATATCGAGCTGCTCGGCGTGCTGGCGCCGACCGAGCACAATGCACCGACGCGCGCGCTCCTGGACAAGCGCGAGGGCATCGAGCGCGTCGCTTTCACCACGCTCGATGCCGCCGCCGGCGCCGAGGAAATCCGCAGCCATGGCGCGATCCCGACCGGCCCGACCGATTTCGAACGCCCGGTGACGACGCCGGACGGCACATTGTCTGCGGCGAAGTTCCGCACCTTTCATTGGCCGGTTGAGGAGGCGCCCGGTGGCATGCGCATCTTCGCCTGCCAGCACAAGACCCGCGAGACCGTGTGGATTCCCGAGCTGATGCGGCACGCCAATGGCGCCAAGCGCCTGCGGCAGGTGCTGCTGGT
This sequence comes from Bradyrhizobium sp., assembly GCA_035487555.1. Classification (GTDB taxonomy): domain Bacteria; phylum Pseudomonadota; class Alphaproteobacteria; order Rhizobiales; family Xanthobacteraceae; genus Bradyrhizobium. The sequence continues at coordinate 14,800 of DATHMA010000110.1, forward strand.
CGCGCCGGAACCCGCAAAGGAAGCCGCGCATCTGGCGAGCCTGCTCGATGGCCACACGCGGAGCGAGGCCGATGGCGCAATCGCAGTGCCTTCAGGCAGCGACCGGGCCGATTTTGTTTTCATGAGCCGCGAGCAACTCGCTCGTCGCTATGCGGGCGTTTCACTCGCCGGCCTGCCCGAGCGCGGCGCGGCAGGGCTTGTAATCGCGGCCGATCTTGGCAAGGCGGAGAGCGCGCTCAGCCCTGCCGCTGTCCGCGGCGGACAAAGCCTTTGCGTCCCGCCGGCTTCCGCCAACGGCACATTGCTCGCCTTCACCGCTTGAGCGGCACAACCGAAGCCTCGCAGCCACGCTGCTCCCAGCCGTGGCGCTCGAGCTCGGGATCGTCGTGCTCTTCCTCGGGCCAGCCCAGGCAGAGATAGGCGACAAACGTCCAGTCTGCCGGCAGGTCAAGCGTTGCGCAGGCTGCATTGGGATCGAGGATCGAGATCCAGCCAACGCCGAGGCCCTCAGTGCGCGCGGCGAGCCACAAGGTCTGGATCGCGGCGACGACCGAATAGCGGATGGTTTCGGGCATGGTCTGTCGACCGAGGCCATGGCCCTGCCCTGTGCTCTCGTCTGCGCACACGGCGAGATGCACCGGCGCCTGCGACAATCCCTCGAGTTTGAGCTGTGCATAGCGCGCCTGCCGCTCGCCGGCATAGCCGTTCAGCGCCACATCATTCGCCTTGGCGAAATTATCGCGGATCGCTTGCCGCCGCTCCTCTGTTTCCACGAGCACAAAGCGCCAGGGCTGGCTCAGGCCGACCGACGGCGCAAGCGAGGCCAGCGCCAGCAATTTCTCGATCAGACCAGGATCGATCGGCTCGGTGCGAAACCGCCGGACGTCACGGCGCCAGCGGAGCAGTTCGGCAAACCGCTCGCGGAACGCAGCGTCGAAGCGCGGAGGTGTTTTGCTCTCGGTCGTCATATTGGGCCCTGAAAAACAGGGCGTAACAAATGCGGGCGAGCGCCGGAAGAGCCAAATCGCCTGCGATCCGCCAATCTGCCTCTAAAGACATCGCGGACAGGCTGTGTTACGGCTGCGCCCACTGAGACGGCTGCAACGCAACATAAGCAGGGATGAACCCACCATGCGCAGCACCACAAAATTGAAGAACCTGGTCGCCGAGCGGCAGGCGCTCACCGTTCCCGGCGCGGCCAATGCGCTGTTTGCCAGGGTCGTCGAAGAGGTCGGATATCCCGTGGTCTATGCCACCGGCGCCGGGATCGCCAACATGCATCTGGGCGCCCCCGACATCGGGCTAACCACGCTGACGGAAGTCGCCGCCACGCTGGCCGCGATGTCCGATGCCGTATCCATCCCCGTCATCGTCGATGCCGACACCGGCTTCGGAAATCCCGTCAACATGGTGCACACCATCCGCGTGCTGGAGCGGGCCGGTGCGGCCGGCGTTCAGATCGAGGATCAGGTCTTCCCCAAGAAGTGCGGACACTTCGCAGGGAAAGACGTCATTCATCCGGAGGAAATGATCCAGAAGATCAAGGCCGCCGTGGACAGCCGCCATGACGCCGATCTGCAGATCATCGCCCGCACCGATGCACGCGCCGTCGAGGGGCTGGATCGCGCCATCGAACGCGCGCAGCGTTTTGCCGAAGCCGGCGCCGACCTCACTTTCGTGGAAGCGCCGCTTTCGGTCGAAGAACTCGGGCGTATCGCAAGCGAGATCGCAGTGCCGCAGGTCGCCAACATCGTCTATGGCGGCCACACGCCGGACCCCGGCCGCGCGGCATTCGCCAAGATGGGCTTTGCGATCGTGCTCTACGCCAATGCCGGATTGCAGGCTGCGCTGCACGCCTGCACCCAGGTGTACTCCCGCCTCAAGGCCGACGGATCGCTCGCGAATGTGGGCGACATGCTCGCGAGTTTCGAGAATCGGCAGAAGGCGGTCGACAAGGACTGCTGGGACGCACTCGAAAGCAAGTACCACGTGCCATAAGCGCGTTTGGCGCCGCTTGATGCAAATCATCGCCCCGGAAATGGCACGTCGTTTGCTTCGTGCACCGTCTGCCCGGACGTGGACGCCGGGCCGCGTTGCGGAGGCGTAGGCATGCAGATTGGTGTTTTCATTCCCATCGGGAACAATGGCTGGCTGATCTCGAACACCGCTCCGCAATATCTGCCGACATTCGATCTCAACAAGGAGATCGTGCAGAAAGCCGAGCGCTACAATTTCGACTTCGCGCTTTCGATGATCAAGCTGCGCGGCTTTGGCGGGCAGACGCAGTTCTGGGAACACAATCTGGAATCCTTCACGCTGATGGCGGGCCTTGCCGCCGTCACCAGCCGCATCAAGCTGTTCGCGACCGCGGCAACGCTGACAATGCCGCCCGCCATCGCCGCCCGCATGGCCTCGACGATCGATTCCATTTCCCATGGACGCTTTGGGTTGAACCTCATCACCGGGTGGCAGAAGCCCGAATATTCTCAGATGGGTCTGTGGCCCGGCGATGCGTACTTCTCGCGCCGCTACGAATATCTGTCCGAGTATGTGCAGATCCTGCGCGATCTCTGGGAGACCGGCGTCTCCAATCGCAAGAGCGAATTCTTCCAGATGGACGATTGCCGCGTGAGCCCGCGGCCCGAAGGCGACATGAAAATCATCTGCGCCGGCCAGAGCGAGGCCGGCATGGCTTTCTCGGCAAAGTATGCCGACTATAATTTCTGCCTCGGCAAGGGCATCAACACGCCGACGGCTTTCGCGCCTGCCGCTGCCAAGCTGCTCGAAGCCAACGCAAAGACGGGCCGTAATGTCACATCCTTTGCGCTCGTCATGATTATCGCTGACGAAACGGACGAGGCTGCGTTCCGCAAGTGGGAGCTTTACAAGGCCGGCGCCGATACTGAAGCGCTCGCGTGGTTGACGCAGCAGGCTGGTGTCGACAAGTCGTCGGACACCAATGTCCGCCAGTTGGCTGATCCGACATCGGCTGTCAATCTCAACATGGGGACACTCGTCGGCTCCTACGCGAATGTCGCGCGAATGCTGGATGAGATCGACACCGTGCCGGGCGCAGAAGGCGTGCTGCTGACATTCGATGACTTTGTGCAAGGTGTCGAAGC